>NZ_RZRT01000008.1:0-161398 GCF_003998295.1 Mesorhizobium sp. M7A.F.Ca.US.011.01.1.1 | reverse complement strand
GCCGGTTGCGCGAAACGAACAGTCTTGCGCCCGGCAAGATGGGTGGGCACAGGCCGAAGAAGATTGCCGGAGAGCATCGGGAGTGGCTGCTGCTGCGCTGCCGGGCCGCCGATTTTACGCTACGCGGACTTGTGGCCGAACTGGCCGAGCGCGGCCTTGCGGTCGATTACCGCTCGGTGTGGGAGTTCGTCCACGCCGAGAAGCTCAGTCACAAAAAAAGACGCTGATCGCGGCTGAGCAGGATCGCCCGGATGTGGCGCGCCGGCGGGCACAGTGGGCAAAGTATCAGGACCGCATCGATGCTTCCCGTCTGGTGTTCATCGACGAGACATGGACCAAAACCAACATGGCCCCGCTCAGGGGATGGGCGCCGCGCGGCGAGAGGATCAAAGCCAAGGTGCCACACGGCCATTGGAAGACAATGACCTTCCTGGCGGCGTTGCGCCATGACCGTGTCGATGCACCATGGCTCATCGACGGACCGATCAACGGCGAGCGTTTCCAGCTCTATGTCGACAAGGTTCTCGTCCCCACCCTCAAGCCAGGCGACATCGTCGTCATGGACAATCTCGGCTCACACAAGGGCAAGGCCGTGCGCCGCGCCATTCGCTCAGCCGGCGCCAGGCTGTTCTTGCTGCCGAAATACTCGCCCGACCTCAATCCTATCGAGAAGCTCTTCGCCAAGCTCAAGCACTGGCTGCGCAAGGCTGCCAAGCGAACAGTCGAAACCGTCTGTGACGCCATCGGCCAAATCCTCGGCACCGTCACGTCAACCGAATGCCGAAATTACTTCACAGAGGCAGGCTATGCCCAACCTAAATTCATCCCGCTCTAACTTGCCCGACGATGGCGTCGACCACCTCGAACGGGAAGCGCTCGCGGTTTTGGATCGATCCGCCATACTTGTCCGTGCGGTGGTTGCTTCCGGAGCGCAGGACCTGGTCGAGCAGATAGCCATTGGCGCCGTGGATCTCGACGCCGTCGAAGCCTGCGTCCTCGACGGCCGATTTGGCGGCGCGGCGAAAATCCTCGACGATGCCAGGCAATTCGTCCCGTTCGAGCGCGCGCGGCTCGGACGTTCGGCAAAAAATGCCGCTGCCGTACGGATTGATCAGGTAGGTCTTGGCGCGGATCGCTGACGGCACGACCGGCTTGCCGCCACCGGGCTGCAGCGAATTGTGCGAGATCCGGCCGACATGCCAGAGCTGCACCACAATCTTTCCTATCCCGGCGACGATCTGGTCGGCGCGCAGGACCGCCACGGCGACCGCCAGCGATGCGGCGGCTGCCACGCCGCAGGCCGCGCCGGCGGCGACAGCAGCTAGTGGCTGGCCGGTCCATTGCAGGCCAAGCACCGCGCCAAAGGCGGCGAGCAGCATGATACCTTCCAGTCCGATGTTGAACACGCCGGCACGTTCGGAGACCAGTTCGCCCAGCGAAGCAAGCATGATCGGCACACTCAACCGCACGGCCGACGCTATGAACAGGCTGATCGTTATCGCGTCGACATCCAAAGCGGTCTCCCCTTTAGAAGTCTGTATCCCTGCACGCAGGCCAGGATGACGATCGGCAGACTGCTGATGATCTCCGACAGGGCCGCCGGTACGCTGAGGTGACTTTGCAGCGCCAGCGTGCCGCTGTTGATGGCGCCGAAATAGATGGCCACCATGACGACGCCCACGGGCTCCAGGCTTCCAAGAAGGGCAATGGCAAGGCCGTCGAAGCCGAGGTTGGTGCTGAAGCCGTCGATCAGCCGGTATTGCACGCCGAGAACTTCCAAGGCGCCCGCAACAGGAATCCCGGCGGTCATCTACGGACCCGGCGAATTGCGGCATGCCCATGCCGTCACGAACAAGTATCCATCGAGCAGCTGAAGACGTACACAAAAGTACTGCTCTCTTTCATCCATAAGTGGTCGAACACGCGGAAATCCTGGAACGGAGCCAACTCTATTTCCTGACGTTCAGGTTGCTTCATGGGGCGGACGAGATCGATACAGTGCTGAACGCGCTCGCGACCGGAACCGGGGCTCATGACCATGGCCAGTCACCGAGGGCTTCGAGATCATCGCCCGCAAGTATGCTGAACAGCTGCTCAAATAGCTGCGACAAATATTCAGGTTGAACTGCGGGTATGTCGTCAGCAACCGGGGCATTCCGTTTCCATGTGCGGGTGCGCTGTTCACCCGTTGCGGAATGTCGCGGTAAAGCGCCTTTCTCGGGCACGGCTTGCAACACTCGCCAGGCCGGCGGTTTCACGACTCATTGTCCAGGGCTCTTCCAGCCCCGCGATCTGTCGCCGTCCTTGTCGGCAAGCAGTAGCTGACGATCAATCTCCTCGCGTGGTATCGACATTTCACGGCGGCCAGATATCGCTGCCCAGATCTCGCTGCCAGCGTGGACCGGATGTCGCCGCAGCATACCAAGAAGGACGGTGCTCTTTGACAATCTTCCCCTTCACCGAAGCCACCTCGATCCAGTTCCAGCAGCCCCTGCCGAAGACTTCGGACGTCGTGATCATCGGCGGCGGGGTCATTGGCGTGAGCACGGCACTGTTCCTGGCGCGACGGAACGTCTCGGTGACGCTGCTGGAAAAGGGCCGCATCGCCGCCGAGCAATCCTCGCGCAATTGGGGCTGGATCCGGCAGCAGGGCCGCGATGCCGACGAACTGCCGATCGTCATCGAAGCGCAACGCCTCTGGCGGCAACTGGCCGAGGAATGTGGCGAGGACATAGGACTGAAGCAGACGGGCGTTACCTACCTTGCGCGGACAGACAAGGAGATGGCCGGTTTCGCGAAGTTTCTCGAGATTGCCAAGGCTCATGGCGTCGACACGCGTCTCCTCGACCAAGGTGAGTTGGCAAGCCTGATCCCGGCCATGTCGCGACCGTTCAAAGGCGCAATGATCACCCCATCGGACATGCGGGCGGAACCTTGGGTCGCGGTGCCCGCGCTTGCTCGCCTGGCGTCCCGCGAAGGTGTGACGATCACCGAGAATTGCGCGGCACGTATGCTCGACATCTCCACGGGACGCATCAGTGGCGTCTGGACCGAGAAAGGGCGCATCGCGACCTCAAGCGTCGTCGTCGCCAGCGGCGCGTGGACGTCGCTCTTCCTGCGCGCCCACGGCATCTCGATTCCGCAGCTCAGCGTCAGGGCGACCGTCGCCGCGACAGCACCGATGCCGGAGATCCACGCCGGTGCCGCCGCGGATGAACGCATCGCTTTCCGGCGCAGGCAGGATGGGGGGTATACGCTCGCATCGGGAGGCAGCAGCCAACTCTACATAGGGCCGGACGCATTTCGCCATGCGGGCAAATATTTCAGCGCCCTGATGGCCAATCCCTTCGGCACGCGCTACCTGCCGGCCGCGCCGCGAGGATACCCGGATGGCTGGTCGACGCCGCGCAGATGGAACGCGGATGAAGAAAGCCCTTTCGAACGGATGCGGGTCCTCAATCCCGCTCCCGAGACGTCGGCGCTCCGCGCCATCGACCGCGGGTTCAGGGAGCTTTTCCCTCAGTTCACGACTGTACCGCTCAAGGCGAGCTGGGCGGGCATGATCGATGCGATGCCTGATGTCGTGCCCATCGTCGATCGCGCTGCTGCGATCCCGGGTCTCGTCATAGCGACCGGGATGAGCGGCCACGGCTTCGGCATAGGACCTGGAATCGGCCGTGTGTTGTCCGACCTCGTCCAAGGCAACGAGACCGGGCACAACCTCTACAGGTTCCGTCAATCCCGTTTCAGCGACGGCAGTCCGATCCGATTGGGGCCATCGCTGTAAGCGTTCCTGCCGCCCGCCAGCCCATCCGCTCTGGCCTTGAAGGACCGGACGAGGATCTCAGGTGCCGCATGCCCGGGCGTAGGCCTCGATGCTCCGCCGGACGTGACCGATCGCGATCTCCTCGACGTCGCAGGCCCGGTCAGCCCATGTGACTGCAGAAGGCAGGTGCTGGAGAAACAGCATCACCGGCACCTTGCGGCCGTTCAACGTATCGAAGAGACGGTTGCAGGCGGCACGGGCTTGCGGGATCGCCCAATAATATCGGATGCGATCGGAATAGGAGTAGTGGCGCAGCGTCCGCTTGTCGGCATCGCTTCCATGATAGTGGCTTGCCCAATTCTTGGGGGTGCCTTGCATCAGCTCTTCCATTGCGTGGTAAAGCGGCCGCTCGCCATAGTCAGGCACCAGGTCGGAAGCGATCAGGTCGAGCGCGTACAGCGCCTCGCGCAGCTTGAAGGTCAGCTCGGGTCCGACCTTGAGGACGGCGAAGCCGTCCTCGACGAGTTCACGCAACGGCCTCTCACCCTGATAGTCCGTCGAATGGGCTTCGAAAATGAGCGACCGCAATCTGTCGAGGGTTGCCGCCAGGTCGCGGGCCTTTGCCCGATCGTAGAAAATCACATTCTGCTTGCCGAACTCCACGCCCGGCTGCACCACAAGCCCGATGACGCGGGAAAATGCGCTTTCAAGCCCGGCTGTATGGAATGCTTGAGCGTGAATGGCATGTGTCTGGCGAGCGGCCTCCGGACTGGTCGGGGTGATCGCATCCAATGTGTGATCGGCGCCACCGGGCGGCGGCACCTCCGTCCCGATGATGTAGACCGGGCTTGCCCCGCCGCTCTGCGCTGCCGCCTGCTCCGCGACGCCCGCCAGCCTGGCCGCGCGCCCGGCCACCGTGTGGTCGTCTAGCGTCGCCGGCTCGCCCGCGCAGCCCATCGAGGCATCGAGGTGGATCTTGCGGAAGCCGGCGCGGACATAGGCATCGACCATCGTCCCGGCCTGCGCCATCGCCTCCTCGGCGGGCCGGTCTTTCCAGGGATTAGGGCCGAGATGATCCCCGCCAAGCACGATTAGCTCTTCCGGGCACTGCTCGACTGCCGCGAGCGCTTCCACCATCGCCGCGAAATCGGCCGGCGTCATACCCGTATAACCACCCAGATGATTGACCTGATTACACGTCGCCTCGATCAGCACGGTGGTGCCGGTTTCCCGGCCATGGCGCAGTGCGGCTTTCAGCACCAGCGGGTGCGCCGAACACACCGAGGTCACCCCGATTTTCTTGCCTTCCCTGTGCAGGGCCGGCACATCTTCGATCGCCACACGCATCAATTTCTTCTCGCCGTTCTTGCCATGAAATCTTCCAGCTCGGCCCGCGTGCCGGCTCCCTCCATGGGGCCGAGGCGTGTGACGTTGCGCGCGCCTGCCGCGTTGGCGAATTCGAGCGCCGTCTGTAGCGCCATGCCCAGCCGCCGGCACGCGACATAGGCTCCGCCGAAACAGTCGCCGGCCCCGGTGGGGTCCGTTTCCTCGACGATCAGGCCGGGGCAATCGGCGCGGGCTCCGGTGCTTTGACGGGCTGACGCGCCATGTTCGCCACGCTTCACGGCGATCTCCTTGACCCCTCGTCTGAACAGCGCCTCGATTGCGCGTTCCTCGCCGTCCATGCCGGCGGCCAGGAACAATTCGTTGCCCGACGGCAGCAGCAAGTCCGCTTCGTCCACCAGGCCGGCGAACTTCTCCTCGGTCTGGCCGTGCGCCAGCAATTCCTTGCGCAGGTTCGGATCGAGCGACATCGTGCCGCCGCGCGCCTTGATCAAGGGGATCGCGCGTTCGGTGATCGCCCAGGCGGCGGGGCTTGCGAACACCGTTCCCATGACGTGGATATGCCCGCAACGTGCGATCAGCGCCTCGACCTGCGGGGTCCATTCCAGCCGGGCGGCGGCGGATTTGGCGATGTTGTAGACGAAATCGCGACTTCCGTCCGTGCGGTAGCGAACAAAGGCGCTGCCCGTCGGATAATCCGCGGAAACAGCGATGGCGGAAGTGTCTACGCCGTCCCGCTTCAGGCGCTCCATGTTGATGACGCCGAAATCGTCGTCGCCCACCACACCCACCATCGCGGCCGCTCCGCCCATACGCGCGCATTGATCGATGAAGATGGCGGGCGCGCCGCTCGGAAAGGGGCCAATGAGGTCGATAGGTTCCCGGAAGCCGGTGCCTGTCTGCCTCGCGACGATCTCTACCAGGATTTCTCCAATCGTTACGGTTGGCCCGAGCGAGTCCGGTGCAAGCGTTTGGGGGAGGTCGTTTATCAAGCTTCCAATCCTGAATGTGGTGTCGTTTGCGGTTTCACGACGCCGAGGCGTCTGGACCGGAAACCGCGTCCTTGTTGAGCATCTGGTTGTCGAGCGACATGAAGCGCTGATGCATCATGCAAGCGGCTCCGAAGGCAGCTCCATAGATGGCGCTCTCGTTGAAAACGATCTCGGGGATGGGAAAGGTCGCGGCCTGGAGCTCGCGGATATACGCATCGACGCGTGCGGCGACCAATGGATACAATTCCGCGACGGACCCGCCCAGCACGATGCGGTTCGGGTCGATCAGCCGCGAGATCTGCACGACTGCAAATGCGAACAAGACAGCCCATTCCTCGGCGAGCTGCACCGCTTGAGGAACACGATCGCGGACGTCACGCAGGAAGAAGTCCAAGTCGGCGTCCGGTTTGTACTGGCGATAGGATGACAGGATGCGGTCGCGCCCGAAGGCCTGCTCCAGATTCCGGTATGCCGGGTTCCTTGTCTTGAGGTGGCCGACTTCGCCGGCCAGGCCATTGCCGCCGCGGAACAACTTGCCGTCGATCACGATTCCACCGCCGACACCGTTCTCGATAACCATGAAGAAGGTTACGCCGCTCGCCGCTTCCGGCTGGCTGTAGGTGATGCCGATGCCGAATGCGTTGCCGTCATTTTCCGCGAATACCGGGATCTCGGCCGGAAGAAGGCCGCGGGCAAGGCCTGTGAGATCGACATTGCGCCACCCCAGGATCGGCGCGACGTGGATGAAACCGTCCTGGTTCATTTGTCCGGGCACCGCGATGCCGATTCCCTGACATCGCGCCAGGCTATCCTTCCGCATCTCAAGAAACGCCTGTTCGATCGCCATGTGGACCGCGGCCTCCGGATCGCTGTCATGTCCTTCGAAGCGCGTCATGGTGCTGCGAACGATCGTGCCCGCGAGATCGATCTCGACGCATGTCATATGTTCGACACCGATCTCTATGCCGGCGAAGAAAACGGCTTCAGGCACGATTTCCACGAGGATACCCGGTCTTCCCGCCCTGGGCTGGCCCGCCGGATTCGTGACATCGTTCTCCGCTACTTCGCGAACGAGTCCGGCCTCGACCAACTCCAGTACGATATTGCCGGCGGACGAGCGGTTGACCCCCATATGCCTGGCGAGATCGGCCCGGCTCAAAGGGCCGAAGCGGTGGAGCGCGTTCAGCGTCGCTACCGAATTGCTCTGGCGGATCCTGCGAGGCGAGCTGCTGGCGAAGGTTGCATGGTTCATGGCGGACTCCGCATGTTCGTTCCCAGCCTATACTTCACCCGAGCTTGTTTTTCCTCCGGCAACGCAAAGTCCTCAAAAGAATGAACGGCCTGATGTCCGAAGCAAGCAATTCCCGCTGCGCCGGACGAAAGGGAGGATGCCGCGAGCGGCATCCCCCTGTTGGAGCGTCAATTGCCGACAAGCACCTTGTCGACATTCTCGGAGGTCACCGCCAGCCACGGCACGTAGTAATGCTGGTCCTTGCCGTCTTTCCAGGCGAGCTTGCCGCCGTTGACGTCCCAGACAGCCGCGCGCGGCTTGTAGCTGTCGCCGACGATCTTGTGCAGCGCGAGGTCGATCGCCCCTTGCGCCTGTCCGTTGGCATCCTGGAGGATGGACATCGACTGTTCGCCGCGTTTGACGGCTTCAAGCGCGTCCTTGATGCCGTCCACGCCGGCGACCGGAACCGTCTTGGGCTCCAGGCCGTGGTTGCGGATGCCCTCGATGGCGCCGACGGCCATCTCGTCGTTTTCGGCCAGGACGCCCTGGATCGCATTGCCATGCGAGGTCAGGAAATTCTCCATCAGCGTGATGGCCTCGGCGCGTGACCAGTTGGCAGTGTTCTGCTCCAGGATGGTCACTCCGGGATTTTCCTTCAGCACCTTCTGGATTCCTTCAAGCCGTTGCACCTGGGCCGATTGGCCCAGCATCCCTTCCAGGATCACGACCTTGGCCTGTGGGCCGGCCTTGTCGATCACGGCCTTGGCCAGCATTTCGCCGGCCTCGACATCGTTGGAATTGATGTAGGCATCGTAGAGTGCGGTGTTGGAAACCATCGTGTTGGAGCCGAACACCGGGATGCCGGCTGCCTTCGCGCGCTCGATCGGTTCATTGCCGGCGTCGATGTCGACCGGGATGAAGATGATCGCGTCGTATTTTTCGGTGATGGCTGTGTCGAACAGGTTCGACTGCGTCAGCACGTCCTGGCGACCGTCGAGAACCGTCAGCGTGGCGGTACCGTCCGCAAGCGCGGGGTGCGCCTTGGCGGCATCGGCCCACAGAACATTGTACTCGGTGTTGAGGCTCTGGACGATCGCCGCGATTTTCAGCGTCTTGGCGTCGGCCGAACTCCCCCCGAACACCATGCCTGCAAGGGCAAGGCCGGCCGCTGCTCCCATCAGGAAGCGTCTTGTCGTTCTCATGTGCATTTCCTCCATGTTGCGTGCGGCCGCGCCGCTTGCGCCTGTTACTCTCTCCCGGCTCGGGAGCGGTCGATCAGCACCGCGAGGACGATGATCGAACCCTTGATGATCTGCTGGTAGTATGAGGACACCCCCATCAGATCGAGACCGTTGCTGATCATGCCGATGATCAGCACGCCCACCAGCGTGTAGCCGATGCGGCCGATGCCTCCGGTGAGGCTTGTTCCGCCAATGACCACCGCCGCGATGGCATCGAGTTCGTAGCCGATGCCCGCCTGTGGCAGGGCGGACGTCGTGCGGGCCGTCAGCATGACACCGGCGAGACCGGCCAGCGCGCCCATGATGACGTAGACCGAAAAGATGATGCCGGTGGTGTTGATGCCGCTCGTCTTTGCACTGCGCGGGTTTCCGCCCACCGCATAGACCCGCCTTCCGTAAATGGAGTAGCGCAGGACGATCGCCGCGACAGCGAAGACGATGGCGAAAATGATCACCGGTACCGGTATGCCGAGCACGAGACCCTGGCCGAGCCAGCGGAATTCGAGGCTGAGATTGGGAATCGGGCGGCCGCCGCTGTAAAGCAGGGTCGCGCCGCGCGCCACGCTCAGCATTCCGAGCGTGGCGACGAAGGCCGGCACCTTGAAGTAGGCGATCAGGCCACCGTTTATGGCACCGCAAAGCGCGCCCGTCGCGACGCCGGCCGCAACCGCCACGAGCGGATTGAATGCATCCGCGCCGGTGACCAGGCTGGCCGCTACCGCACCGGCCAGCGCCAGGAGCGAGCCGATGGACAGATCGATGCCGGCCGTCAGGATCACGAAGGTCATGCCGACAGCCAGCACGCCGTTCATGGAGACCTGCCGCAGCACGTTCAGCAGATTGTTGGTGGACAGGAAGTTCGGTGACGCCAGCGACAACACGACGAACAGCAGGACGAACGAGATGACGATGCCATAGCGGGCGATAAACTTTCCCAGGTTCATGCCGCTCATGCTTTGACTGGCGGATACCATTGGATTCTTCTCCACGACATGGATCGTCTGGCTAGGAAGCCAGATGAACGAGGGTTTCCTGGGTGGCCTCGGGTCCGGCGACCTCGCCTGCAATGCGGCCCCGGCGAAAAACGACGATGCGATCCGCATTGGCGAGGATTTCCGGCACCTCGGACGAGATCATCAGCACGGCGTTTCCCGCCTTCACGAAATTGGCGAGGAAGGCGTAGATCTCGCGCTTGGCGCCTTCGTCCACGCCGCGTGTCGGCTCGTCGCAGATCAAGATCCTGGGGTTGGTGTCGACGCAGCGCGCAAGGACAACCTTCTGCTGGTTGCCGCCGCTCAGGGATTGCACGGGCAGGTCCGGCGACGCCGTCTTGATGGAGAAGCGCTCGATGTGCTCGACCACGCTCCTGGCTTCCGCCGATCCGTTCATGAAGCCCTTGCGCGCATAATGCGGCAGGTTGGCCACGGTGATGTTGTGGGCGACCGACGCGGTCAGCGACAGGCCCGTCCGCTTGCGGTCCTCCGTGACCAGCGAAATGCCGGCACCGATGGAATCGGCGGGCGTCTTGAGATCGATGGGCTTGCCCTCGATCAGCACTTGGCCGGAATCGCGCGGCTCGTTTCCGTAGAGCGCATTCACGAACTCGCTGCGACCGGAGCCGAGAAGCCCGTATATGCCGACGATCTCTCCCGCATGAACGGTCATGTCGATGTCGGCGAACTTTCCCTTCGACGCAAAGCCGCGGGCTTCGAGCAAGGGTTTCTGCGGGCCGGTTTCCTTCGGTTCGCGATGATGGTCCAACAGGTCGCGGCCGACGATCGACCGGATCAGGCCCCTGCGGTCGATTTCGGAAATTGATCCGCCGCCCACGAAACGGCCGTCGCGGAAGACCGTGTAATCGTCCGCGATCTCGAAGATCTCGGTCAGGCGGTGCGAGACATAAATGATGCCTACGCCCTCCGCGGTCAGAGTGCGGATCGCGTCGAACAGCATCTGCGCCTCGCGCTCGCCAATGGCCGAGGTGGGCTCGTCCATGATCAGGATGTCGCTGCGGCGGCTGATTGCCTTGGTGATCTCGACGAGTTGGGCCTGCGCGATCGAAAGATCGCGCAGCCGCGCACCAGCGGGGATGTTGAATTTCAATCGCGCGAGGATCGCCTCCGCGTCGCTTAGCATGCACTTGTCGTCGACGAAGAAGCGGCCGCGCCGCTGTTCGCGGCCGAGATAGAGGTTCTCGGCGACGGTCATGTCCAGGAAGGGGCTAAGCTCCTGGGTGATAATGGCGATACCCGCATCGAGCGCCTCGGCGGGGGAGGAGAAATTCACCTCCCGGCCTTTCACCGCGACGGATCCGGCGTCGCGCCGCAGCATCCCCATCAACACGCCGAGGAAGGTCGACTTCCCGGCACCGTTGCCACCGCACAAGGCATTGACCGTGCCGGCGCGCAACCGAATCCGCCCGTCGACTAGGGCGGGAACGCCTGCAAAGTTCTTCGCGACATTTTCAGCGCTGAGGAGAAGCGGCGCAGCGGCGCCGTTCTCGTTGGTGATAGCTTCGTTCTGCGTCATCTTCCCGTCCTCCTCGGGATGAGATGGCGCGGGCGCTTGTCGGCCCGCAACCTTTTCGCCTTCAGGCAGCCTTGTTGATCTCGGCCCGACGCACGGCTTCTTCCCAACGGCTTTCGATGAAGGCCTTGGCATGCGCGGCGAGCGGATTGTTGTCGGTCCAGGTATCGCGCCAGATGCCGCACACCCGCGACAGGGCTTCATCGACGATGGCGCTGGAGAAGCTCTCGAAGGTGACGTCGCGATTGTGGAAGCCAATGTCCACCAGGGCGGAAAAGATGCTCGCGAAATCGATCGTACCGGTGCCGAGATAGCCGCGGTAGTTCTCGTTGAAGTGGAAATAGCCGAGCTTGTCCCCGGCCAGACGGATCGCTTCGGCCTGGCTCGCCTCCTCGATGTTCATGTGGAACGTGTCGAGATGCAGGAAGACGTCGTCGCGCCCGGTGTCCTTGATGAATTTCAGGCCTTGCGCGGTCGTATTCAAGAGGTTGGACTCGAAGCGGTTCACCACTTCCAGAACGATCTGCACGCCGCTGTCCCTGGCCACCTCGGCGGTCTCGGCGATAGCATCGGCGCTGTTCATCCAGCCGGTTCGCGTGGGCAGCCCGTCATACTTGCCGTGCATCGAATAGAGAATGCCGCCCAACCGGATGCCGCCGATGTCGCGGACCGCCTTGACCGCGTCGGACAAGAGCGCCTTTCCTTTGGCGACCACGGCCTTGTCCTCGCTCGATACATCCGCATCCGCCGACAGGCCCATCGTGACCACGATCTCGATGTCCAACTCCTTGGCTTGTTTCGCCAGGCGGTCGAGGTCAAATTTCTCGGGCCGCAGATAAGCGAACTCGATCAGGCGGTAACCATGCTCCGCCGACTTGGTGAGCGCCATTTCCAGGCCCTCCTGGGTCAGGCCGTTTGTCCAGACAAATGAATGGATACCAAGACGCCGCATTCAGATCCTCCGATGACTAAGTTTGCATGTTAAAGATACAAACTTGATCCTAAATGCCTAAAGTTCAGCTTCGACGCAAGAGGAATTCTGGCATCGGTCGGCGCGAGCCAATCATGCTGGATTAAAAATTCCTCAAAAACAGATGGTTAGGAGGCGTCATGGAGATGCGAGAAAATCTTCTCTGACCCACGCGAGAAGCAGGATATGCAGCTTTTGACAACAAATATAACGCGACTTGCGCAGACTGAGCGGCATGGACCGCTCGCTTGGCGAGACTCAAGGTGAATGCGGAACGAGCAGAACCCGGTCCAACGTTCGTCAGTTCCTGCCAAGGCATCGTCCGGGGCCAGCCGGCTGACGCCCACCGGCTTGCCCAAGCGCGCACCCAGGACGTGGCCGCGCAAACCCTCAGCCGGGAAACAGATCCAGGATCGACGACAGACGGTCGGTACTGAGATCAACGTCACAGAGCAGGCCGCCGCTGGGGAGATAGCCAACCACGAACAGACCGGCGGCTCGTGCTGCCTTAGTGCCGGTGCGGCTGTCTTCCACGGCCACCACCGACCCTGGAGCTACGGCGAGCTGCCGGCAGGCCTCGCGATAGGGCGCGGGGTCGGGCTTGCCGGCCGACACGTCGTCGAGGCTGATTGTGAGACTCATATGATCGAGCACGCCGAGCGCATCGAGATTGGCATTGACGACTTGCCGGCCGGAATTCGAGACGCAGACCTGCGGGACGCCGCGGTCAGCCAGGGTCCGAATCGTCTCGACCGCCTCGGGGATTGGGACGGCGTTCGCCCGGTTCGCGACATAGTGGGCATTGATAGCGGCGAGCCACTCCGCCTGGTCGAGCCCGACTGGGAGACGCGGACGCAGCATTGTCCAGACGTCGCCCATATGGATGCCGCGAAAGGCTTGGTCGGGCAGGTCGTCAAGATCGACGTTCCAGTTGCGGCAGCCGGCGAGGAGGGATTGATGATGCAACGGCTCGCTGTCGATCAGCGTTCCGTCGATGTCCCAGGCGACGGCGCGATACATCACGATGACGATCCCGCTCTGGTCGCGCCAGGAGCCGACAGGCGCGCATAAAGATCGCGATAGCGGCGATAGCCGTCGCGGTAGATGTCAGCCTTGCGCGGATCGGGATCGAGCCGGTCGGCGAAGCTGACGAAACCGGAAACGCCCGACCAGTCGTCGGTTAGGCCGACGCCGATCGCCGCCGTCCAGGCAGCGCCGATGCAAGAGCCGGGGTGCCCGGTCAGTCGTTGGACCGGCTTTTGCAAGACATCCGCGACGATCTGCATCCAGATTCGGCTGCTTGAGCCGCCGTCGGAGACGAGATAGCGCTCGGTCTGGTGGCCCATGTCGTTGAGCACCTCGACATGATGCGCG
The DNA here is from genome assembly GCF_003998295.1 of Mesorhizobium sp. M7A.F.Ca.US.011.01.1.1. Lineage (NCBI taxonomy): Bacteria > Pseudomonadati > Pseudomonadota > Alphaproteobacteria > Hyphomicrobiales > Phyllobacteriaceae > Mesorhizobium > Mesorhizobium sp. M7A.F.Ca.US.011.01.1.1. The sequence continues at coordinate 147,954 of NZ_RZRT01000008.1, read as the reverse complement.
ATGGCATAGGCGTAGGCCTCGAGCAGAGCGCGCCAGACATGGCCGATATCGTGCGAGAGCGTCAGGCCGTCGATCACGCCGCGGGCCGCCGGATCATGGATCGGCGTCTTCTCGCCGAGGAAATAGGGCAGGATGGTGAGGCCATCGGCGCCAGCGGGCCGCGCTGCCGCAAGCCGGTCGAGCCGCTGATGCACCGAAATGCCCTCGGCGCCCGCCGCTTCTGTCTCGCCACCGGCGAAATTGCGCACGAACCAGTTGAGGCCCGAGCCGCCGGTCGACATGCAGCCATTGGGCATGAACAGGCCCGGCACCAGATGGTAATCGAGATACATGCGCGGATCGGGCTTGATCTGATCGGTAGCGATCAGGATATCGATCGAACCACCGAATTTCAGGAGGACATCGCCTGGCTTGGCGACGCCGGCGCCGAGCGCGGAGGCGATCATGTCGGCCGCACCGCCGACAACCGGTGTTCCCGCTATCAGGCCGGTCTCATCCGCGGCCTTCGCCGAGACGGAACCAAGGATTTCATGCGAGGCGATCTTTCGCGGCACGGCCAAGCGCGGTATGTGCGCGAGCGCCACCAGATCGTCATCGATCCGGTGCGTCGAAACGTCGACGAAGCCGGCCTCCAGCGCCCAGTTCTGCTCGACCGCGCGTTCGCCGGTGAGACGCCAGTTGATATAGTCATAGGAGCCGAAAACGGTGGCGATGCGGCTGAACACCTCCGGCTCGTGACGTTCTATCCAGCGCAGCTTTGCGGTGACGAGCTGTTGGTTGATGCCGTTGCCGGCCCTGGCGATGAAAGCCGTCTCATCGCATTCGGTCCGGAGCTCGGCCACTTCGACGCCACAGCGGCCGTCGCTTTGCTGGATGCTCGGTCGCAGCACCTCGCCCCGATCGTTCAGAAGAACCACCGCCGGCAGCATGCCGGTGGTGCCGACCGCCACGATCTCCTCGGCTTTGATGCCGCTGGTCCTGAGCAACTCCTGCACGATGTCCCGGACATTGGTCCACCATTGCGCGGGATCTTCCTCGGCCCAGCCCGCATGCTCGGAATGCAGCGTCACGGGGCGCGAGGCGAGGCCCAGTACCTGATCGGGAAGCCGGATCAGAATGCCGATCGTCGAGGTGGTGCCGATATCGAGACCTAGAACGAACGCCATGTCGAATCCATTGAAATGCTGGGAAGGGCCGGCGGGCGAACCCGTCTGCCTCGTTGTGTCCCGCTGCTCGATACCAGTCGATCATTCCGGACGCCGGCCTGCAACGATCGATATGATCACCGCGAGCCGGCGCGATGGCCGGCATCGCTGTGGAAGCCGCCCTCAGCGCAAAGTGGCGACAACATCCATGAAGCGCTTGACCCGATCGCCGTCGACGGCGTTCCAGGTATTGCCATCGATCTTGAAATGGGTGCCGATCACGACGCCGCTCGCCAGCGAAAGGACATCGCGGACATTGTCGATGTTCACGCCGGTGTTGGCGAAGACCGGCACGTCCTTGATCGTCTCGCAGACGCTGCGCAGGTGGGACTGGTCGGCCGGCTGGCCAGTGATCGGACCGGAAACGAGGATGGCGTCGGCCATCGACGAGAACACCGCGCTCTTGGCGCGCAATTCAATCGGGCGCTGGTCGAGCGAGTGTGCGAACTCTGCATTGATGTTGAAGAGAAGCTTCATGTCGTCGCGGCCAAGATTGTGCCGCAGGCGCGAGGCGGCGGCGCAATCGGGCTCCCACAAGCCCATGTCGGAAGCGAACAGGCCGGTGAAGATTTCGCGCACGAAACGGGCTCCGGTGGCCGCCCCGATCGCGACGCTGGCGGTCGGATCCCAGAGATAATTGACGCCAAACGGCACTTTCAGCTCGGGCTTCACCGCCTGGACGATCGCGGTCATGGCGGCGATGCCTTCCGGCGGCGCCTTGAAGACATAGGGGCGGTCGTTCTCGTTGCCGAACATAATGGCATCGACGCCGCCGCTCTGCAGCTTGCGGATGTCGGTGAGCACGCCATCGATCAGTTTTTCGAGGCCGCCATCGGCATCATAAAGGGGCGTTCCCGGCAGGGCACCGATATGTGCCATCGAGATGACAGCCTTCTTCTTGTCGCCGAAAAATTCAAATACCATCGAGTCGTCTCCTTGGGGATAAAGTGAAAATATTGCGCCTCAGTCGCGCGTCAGTGGCGGCGCGATGCGCAGGTCGACCTTGGCCGCGGCGAGCGCCGCGGCGATCTTGGCCGGCGGCTCGGCATCGGTGATGAGGATATCGATGTCCGACAGTGGCGCTATCCGCACCAGCGACATGCGCAGGAATTTGGCGGAATCGCAGAGCACGATCTTGGTGCCTGAGCGTCTCAGATAGGCGCGCTTCATATCGGTATCATCGAAGGAATAGTCGAAAAGGCCGTCCGCCGTGATGCCGGAGACGCCGATCACGGCGACGTCGAACCACAGCGCCTCGAACTGGGCGATGGCCGCGGGTCCGCCGGTCGACATCTCGTCGGCTCGTACGCGACCGCCGGCAACATAGACTTCGGGCATACCGCCGTTCAGCGCCGCCGCGATCCTGAGGCTGTTGGTGAACACCTTGGCGTGCGGAAGGTTCTTGAGGTGCTCGGCCATCAGATAGGTGGTGGTGCCGACATCCAATGCGATCGTGCGGTATCCCGAAACCAAGGCGGCCGCGGCGGCGGCAATCGCGGCCTTCGGGTCACGGCGCTGGCGCAAGCGCGAATCGAAACTCGGCTCCTCACTGTCCATGGCGACCAGCGGCGGGGTGTCGGCCTCGATCGCGCCGCCATGGATTCGCACCAGCCTGCCCTCGCGTTCCAACTCGACGAGATCGCGGCGGATCGTCATTTCGGAAACGGCAAGTTCGGCCGCGGCCGTAGCGACGGTGAGCGACCCCGTCCGGCGCAGCAAAGCCAGGATGCGTGCCTGCCGATCGTGCGCGAGAAGGCGCTGACGGTCGGCATCGCGTGGTGCGCCAGGCGTGGACGATAGGGGAGAGGCGGTGTCGTCGGCCATCGATGTATCCGGTGGGTAAGCCGCTGACGAAGCGGTCTGCAACTTCAACTCTACCGCATGATCGAACATTTTCAAACAAAAATATGTTTGCAGCGTTCGAATTTATTGGTATGCATCTCGATATCAACAGATCGCATTCCGCCACCAAGCAGAGAGAATACGACCATGCCGGCTGTCTCCGTCATTCCTCCAGTGCTTGCCGAACTCGCGGGCAAGCGTGCCTTTGTGACGGGTGGCGGCGCGGGGATCGGTCGCGCGATCGCGACCGCCCTGACGCGGCAGGGTGTCGCCGTGGCGATCGGCGATCTGGATCCCGACGCGGCGCGCAAGGCGGCCGAGGAGATTGGCGGCGGTGCCGTCGCCGTCACGGTCGATGTTCGCCGTCGCGATTCCGTCGAGGCGGCCTTTGCCGCCGTACTGGAAGCGCTTGGCGGCTGCGACATCCTGATCGCCAATGCCGGCGTGTCCACCATGCAGCATGCGCTGGATCTGACCGACGAGGAGTGGGACTTCAACTTCTCGGTCAATGCGCGCGGGGTGTTCCTCGCAAATCAGATCGCTGGACGGCATTTTGTCAAGCAGGGCACGGGCTGCATCGTCAACACCGCCTCGCTTGCCGCGAAGGTCGGTGCGCCGCTCCTGGCGCATTATTCGGCGTCCAAGTTCGCCGTGCTCGGCTGGACGCAGGCCTTTGCCCGCGAGCTCGCGCCCAAAGGGATACGCGTCAATGCCGTCTGCCCGGGGTTCGTCAAGACCGGCATGCAATCGCGAGAAGTCGAGTGGGAGGCGCATCTGCGGCAAGTCACGCCCGAACGGGTGGTCGCCGACTATATCGCGCAGACGCCGCTCGGCCGGCTCGAGCTGCCGGAGGATGTCGCCGACGTCGTCGTCTTCCTCTGTTCGGATCAAGCCCGCTTCATGACTGGCCAGGGGGTCAACGTGACCGGCGGCGTCTACATGACCTGACGGCTTTTGGCGGCTGTAACCGGATCCTGATGCTGGCACGCGCCATCCAAAAAAGTGAACACATATGATCATAAGGCAGGCTTTCAATGTTATATTTTGTTCTCTAAGATGACCGTTCGCTCGACTCCGGCCTTCGGCGTTCAGCCGGGTCAGACGGGTTCATGAGGAAAGTCTATGGCGTCTATCGAGCTCGATCGCGTTTCCAAGCTCTACGGCAATGGCAATTACGGGGTGCATGAGGTCGATCTCACCATTCCTGACGGTGAATTCGTGATCTTTCTCGGCCCGTCGGGATGCGGCAAGTCGACGACGCTGCGGATGATTGCCGGCCTGGAGAGTATCTCTTCCGGCGATCTCCGCATCGGTGGCAAGAGCGTTGCCAATGTCGCGCCGCGCGACCGCAACGTCGCGGTGGTTTTCCAGAGCTACGCGCTCTATCCGCATATGTCGGTGCGGCAGAATATGGCCTTCGGGCTGAAGATGCGCGGCACCGACGCAGCGGTCATCGATGCCAAGATTGCGGACGCCGCTAACCTGCTCGGGCTGCAGAATCTTCTCGGCCGCAAGCCGGCAGCGCTTTCGGGCGGCCAGCGGCAGCGTGTTGCGCTCGGTCGGGCGATCGTTCGCGAACCGGCGGCCTTCCTGCTTGACGAGCCGCTGTCCAACCTCGACGCGCAGCTGCGTGCCGAAATGCGGCTCGAACTCGTCAAGCTGCACCGGCGCCTTGGCCGCACCATGGTCCATGTCACGCACGACCAGGTCGAGGCCATGACCATGGGCGATCGCATATGCATCATGCGCGATGGTCGCCTGGTCCAGGCCGGCCGGCCGCTTGAAGTCTATGCCGACCCGGTCAACACCTTCGTCGCGCGCTTCCTGGCGACGCCGCCGATGAACCTCATTCCGGCCACGCTTCAGCCCGCACCTGGCGAAGGGCTCTCCGTCGTGACCGACAGTGGTGCCGTGCTTACCGTCCCCGCCCGCCACCGCAACGCCTATGGCGAGCGTGTCGGGCGCCGCGTCATTCTGGGCGTTCGAGCCGAAGATTTCCACGAACGCGCCGACAAGCCGGACTGGCAGAAGATTGCCGTACGAGTCGTGGCCGTCGAGGCTCTCGGCGCCGAGAACGTCCTGATCGGCCAGATCGCGGGTCAGCCCACCGGCAAGGATCATGCCCACCCCGCCGGAGACGACAGGCCGTTGGAGATCGCCGCCCGCCTGAGCCGTTATTTCACGGCGCCCGTCGGCTCGATCGTCGAGCTCTACATCGACCCGTTGCCGATGCACCTGTTTGATCCCGAGACCGAACTGGTCATCGCACGGCCGAGCCTCATGGGGGCCGCTCAATGACCAGCATGGACGGAAGCGAACGGCCTGCCTTTCGCCGCCGCTTCGGCCTGCATTTCGGGCTGATTGTCGTTTGCGCCATCGTGCTGCTGCCGCCGCTCTGGGTGCTGCGGACGAGCTTCGTGCCCGAGCAGCTATCCTACAGCAACGAGCTGATGCCGGCCTTTACGACGGACAATTATTCGGCGCTGCTGTCAGGTCGCTTCGGACAGTCCTACCTCAACAGCCTGATCGTCGCGCTCGGCTCGGTTCTGCTCGTATTGCCTTTCGCCGCCACCACCGGCTATGCCTTCGCCCGCTTCCGTACGGGCGGTCGTTGGGCGCGCTTTGCCGTTCTGGCGACGCAAATGCTGCCGCCCGTGGCGCTGGTGCTGCCGACCTTCACACTGTTCCGCAGCCTGGAGCTCAGCAATTCGCTGACCGGGCTGATCATCGTCTATGCCGCGCTCAACCTGCCTTTCCTGACCTGGATCCTGATGGGCTTCTTCGAAGGCATTCCAGTCGATCTGGAGTGGGCGGCCATGACCGACGGCGCGACCGCCTGGGGCGCCTTCTGGCGCATTGTGCTGCCGGTGTCGATGCCCGGTATCGCCGCCGCCGGCGTCCTCGGCTTCATCCTGGCGTGGAATGAGTTTTTGTTTGCCCTGGTTTTGAGCGGGCCGAAGACGGCGACCATACCGGTTGCGCTCGCCGCGTTGCAGACCTCGAACGGCGTCCAGATCGCCAAGGTTTCTGCCGGCGTCGTCCTTGCCATCCTGCCGCTGGTCGTGGCTTCCCGCTTCATCCAGCGTTTCATCGTCCAGGGCTTGACGTTCGGCAGCGTGAAATAGGCCGGCCGCTCCGAGAGCCGACATGGCTCGCTAGCCGGTTATGAAATCGTGACGGGATCACCGCCGCGTCCAGAGGGAAAGAGGAGTAGAGAGTTATGACTTGGAACAAGCAGACCTTGATCAAAATGCTGATGACGGCGGTGAGCGGGGCAGCGGTTGTCAGCGCATCGCTTCCGGCCAGGGCGGCTGAGCCCATCACCTTGCACGCCTTGATGGAAGACGTGCCGGAAACCAAGATCATCGAAGCGCTGTTGCCCGAATTCGAGAAGCAGACCGGCATCAAGGTCGAGTTCGAGAAGATCGGCTATCCCGACATGCACGACAAGCTGGTGTCCCAGCTGACCGCGCCGCAGAGCTACTACAATGTGCTCGAGGTCGACTTCCTGTGGGCCGGCGAATTTCCGGCGGCCGGCTGGCTGGCCGACCTGAAACCCTTCGTCGAGAAATCCAAATACGATCTGAGCCCCTTCATTCCCTCGACGCTTGACCTGCTCGGCCGAACCAAGGACCAGCTGTTCCTGGTGCCCATGTACAACTACTCGATGGGCCTCCTCTACCGCACGGACCTGATCGGCGACGAGAAGCTCAAGGCCGCCTACAAGACGGCAACCGGCAAGGAACTCGCTTTGCCGACGACCCTCGAAGATTATGTGGCGATTTCCAAATTCATGAAGGCCAATGCAGGCGTCGCCGGAGCCGCGATGCAGGGCCAGCGCGGCGATCCCAACAGCATGGAATTCTCCAACTACCTGTTCTCCGCCGGCGGCAGCTATCTCAATGCCGACGGCAAGGCGAGCCTCGACACGGCAGAGGCCAAGAAGGCGCTCGATCTCTATGTCGACAACATCCAGCACGGCGCCCAGCAGGGTGCCGTGTCGGCGACGCTCGATGACACCATGCGCCTGATGTGCAGCGGTTCGGCCTTCAGCATGGTAACCTATTGGTGGATGCTGCCGCAGATGGACGATGCCGTGAAGTGTCCGACGGTCGCCGGCAAGGTCGCCCTGTCGGTGATGCCGGGTGGCCATGGCGAAAGCGGCGGTTGGGGCTGGGGCATTCCCAAGAACACGTCGCCGGAAGAGCAGGAAGCCGCCTGGACCTTCATCCAGTGGGTGCAGAGCAAGGATGTTTCGGTGAAGCGCGCGCTCGAGGGCCACGCGCCCGTGCGCAGCGACGTCTATGCCGATGCGGCGGTGCTGGCGAAATATCCCTTCTACAAGACCGCCGAGGATGTGGTGGCGACCGGCAAGTCGTTCCCGATCTTCACCTATTCGGCGCAATACGAGGATCTGCTCGGTACCCAGCTCTCGCTGGCGGCTGGCGGCCAGGCGACATCGGACGCAGCGCTGAAGGCGGCTTCCGACGGCCTGCAGGGGCTCCTCGACAAATAGCGGTCCGGCTCGGCAAGGAGATCCGGCGCGGCGGTGTCAGCCGCGCCGGATCTTGACCAGACCCCGGATCTTGACGAGATCAGCAACCGACCAAGGCTCGGCTACGATGCACAATGCGATCAAAAAAGGATGGGCTGCCCGTGGCCGCGAGTGGCGGACCGGCTGGGCCTTTGCGTTGCCCGGCCTGCTGCTGCTGGCGATCGTGATGGGCTTTCCACTGGCCTATGCCTGCATCCTCTCGATCTCCTCGATGACCTTGATCAAGCCGCAGCTTCTGCCGCTTGTCGGGTTCAAGAATTTTGCCTCGATGATCGGCGATGAGCTGTTCTGGAACGCGCTCTGGCTCACCGTGCGCTATTCGGCGGTGACGGTTGTCGGTGAATTCGTGATCGGGCTCGGCATTGCCCTGATGCTCAACCGGACGGTCCGGATGAAGCCGGTCTATTTCGCGGTTCTGACCATTCCCATGGCGATGTCGCCGATCAGCGTCGCCTTGATCTGGCGCATGCTGCTCCAGCCCAATCTCGGCATCGCCAATCATCTGATGGAAACGTTCGGCCTGCCGCGCCTCGACTGGCTCGGCACGCCAGGCATGGCGCTCTGGACGATGGCGGCGATCGACATCTGGCAGCAAATGTCCTTCGTCGTGCTGATCCTCGCCGCGGGGCTCGCCGCTTTGCCGCGCGATCCCTATGAGGCAGCTGAAGTGGATGGCGCACGCGGCTGGCAGCAATTTGTCTACATCACCCTGCCGATGCTTCGGCCGGTCGCGGCGATCACCATCATCATCCAGCTGATCAACGAGTTCCGGACTTACGATCTGCCCTATGTCCTGACCAAGGGCGGGCCGGGCAACGCGACCGAAGTGCTGAGCTTCTTTGCCTATCGCCGTGCCTTTCTCGGCCTTTCGCTCAACGAAGGCGCGGCAGCCGCGTTCGTGCTGCTGCTGATCGTCCTTCTGCTCACCGTGATCTTCTTCGCCGTCCTCGAACGCTCGCAATCGGGAGAGGGTCGGAAGTAGGCTGTTAAGCCTTGAGCAATCTATACGGCCTATCCTGGCTTGCAGATTGTCGAGGGAACATGAAACGCAAGCCGCTTCTGCTTTTCGCCTTTCCGTTTCTCATTCTGGCGCTCCTGGCAGGGGAGCGCATGGCGACCTTGTTGCTGGGCACATACCCAGCCAGCCCCACCGCATGGTGGCTATGGCTTGAACTGCGCCCTCTGTCGACGGTGCTTTGGCAGCAGGTCGATGTCTGGCTGGGCGGCTCCATGGCTGTCGACGCCGTCATTCTCGCCGCGGCAGCGATCGTCTGCTGGGTGGCATGCCACACCAAAAAGTCGGCATTCTCGTTCCTCGCCAACCACGTCGCCTTGATTTTCGCTGGCCTGATGATCGCCGTCGGCAGCCATTCGGAAACGGCGAGCACGATTGCCGAATTCACCTCGCCCAAGGGTCTTCCGTATTCGCTGGCCGTCGATTTCACCTTGAAGAACAGCCTGGTGCTGCTTTTGGGCATCGTGGCCTGTGCCTACTGCCACATCGCCTTCCTCACTGAGGCGCGGGAGCGGTCCGTCCGGGCCATCCGTATCCTGGCGCTGCAGCGCGATCTCTAGAGCAATATATGGCGTCTAGTTGATCCGGCGGTAATAGACCTTGCCGTCGGGCTGCTGGATGCGCTGGTAGTTGGAGCTTGGAGCAGGGGGCGACGCCGACGCGATTCTCTTCCTGGGTGCGGGCGCCTCGATGACGCCGGGTTCGCTCGCGCTCTCGCCGTCGAGGGCTTCGGGCGCTTGCGCCAGCGTGCTGGTGGCGATCTCGGACGGTTGTTCCGCACCCGGCATGGCCTCGCCGCCGGCGACCGGCACATTCTGCCCCAACCGGGCAATGCTGGCATCGATCTCGTTGAAGCTGCCTTGCAACTGGCTGTCCAGTTTCTCGAACCGGCTCTGGAAGCCGTTGTTGACCGTGTCGAGCCGGGCCGCGATCCGCTGCTCGAACGCGCCGAGCTGTTCCAGCCGCGCTTCGACGAAACGCAGGTCGCTCATGCCCCGATAGAGATAGACCGCGGCCGCCATGTTGATCGCGGTGATCAGAAGCGCGCCACCGGCGACGATGACGCCGATCGTCTTTGCCTTGCTGGGTTTCTCGGTGGCAACCGATTCGCGCTGTTCCTGGTTTCCGATATCGATCGCCGGCATGTCCGGTTCGCTGATCATCGTCATTGGACCACCACCTTTGCGCCGACCGCGACGCGTTTGAAGAGATCGATCACATCCGTGTTGGTGAGACGAAAACAGCCCGATGTCCCATCGAAGCCGACACCCGACGGGTCGTTGGTGCCGTGTATGCGGTAGAGCGTGTCGCGCCCGTCCCGCGACAAATAGAGCGCCCTTGCGCCGAGCGGGTTGTAGGGGCCGGCGGGCACCATTTTCGGCAGCTCCGGCTGGCGGGCCCGCATTTCCTGCGGCGGGCGCCACTCCGGCCATTCGGTCTTCGCCCCGACCTTGACGACGCCCGTCCAGCCGAACCCGTCGCGCCCGACGCTGATCTGGTAGCGCAGCGCCTGGCCCTGGCGGGTCACCAGGTAAAGCGCCTTCTCGTCCTTGCGGATGATGATCGTGCCCGGCTGCTCGGCGGTTCTAAAGGCAACGGCCTTGCGCAGGCTGGGCCCCATCGCCGGCAGCGGCGGCCGCTCCGAAAGCGCCGACCGCGCCTCGGCGAAGTCGTGGACGGACAGCGCCAGCGCCACGCCGAGCACGCAGGCGCCGGCGAGCTTTGGGGCGATCCGGTATCTACCGGGCAGCGTCATCGAGCCGCTCTTTGAACATCCGCTTCAGATCCTTGTTGAAGCGCGCCCGCCCATCCACTTCCGATGGTGGGATGGCCCTGTTCAGCGCATCGGTCAGAAGCGCGTTGTCGAGCGCGACCGACTTGATGTGCGGCGCCTTGAAGATCTTTTCGAGTTCGCTGCGCGAAAAATGGTTCCCGAACCATTTGCGCTTGTGCTTGTTGGCGACCAGCGTGATCGAGACCGCATTGCCGCGCAGCTCGCGGATCTTCTTGTAGAGCCGCTTGCCCTGCCGCAGCGAAGCGACGTTGAGTTCGAAGACGATGAAAATCTCGTCGCTCGTCGACAGCACGGAATTGTGCCAGGGCGTCTCAAGATTGGGCAGGTCGATGACGATGTCGTCGAAGCGGTAGGCGACGAGGTCGAGCAGCCGGAAGACGAAATCGCTGCCATGCGGCTCGAACGGCAGTTGCGGCCGCTCGAACGCGTAGAGGGTGAGGCCGGACGGGCGCGACAGCTTGATGACATCCATCAGCTCGACATCGAGCCGCTCCGGCTGGCCGATGATGCCGGCAAGGTCGAACTGGTTGAACAGATTGAGATAGGCGCCGCAATTGGCGCTCTGGAAATCCAGGTCGACGAGACAGGTGGACGCCCCGCGCTCAGCCGATTTCGACGCCAGGAATTCGGCCGCCGACAGCGCCAGCGTCGTGGCGCCGGCGCCGCCGCTGGCGCCGATGAAGGTGATGATCCGGCTCTTCGTTCCCTGGTTGCCGGTGTCGTGGAAGGTCACCGCATTGAGCAGCTCCTTGCCGTCGAGCGGCTTGTGCAGCCAGTCCGAGGCGTTCATGCGCACCAAAACGCGCGTCTGCTCCGAGGTCAACTCGTCGGAAACCGCAATCAGCGGCACGGTCGCCCACAGCGCGCGCGCCTCGACGATGCCGGGCCTGCCGAGCAGCTCGCCATTGCCGAGATCGAGGATGACGATGCCCGGGCGCGTATCGGCCGGCGGCCCCTTGAGGAAGTCGCTCGTCTCGGAAACCTTGACATCATAGATCGCCAGCGCATCGAGCCGCGTCGCCACATCGCGCTTGAAATTCGGATCCGACGAAAACAGCGCAACCTGCTTGCGCTTGGTCGGCGTAACCTTGGTGTTGATGGCATTCATGGCGCGGTACTCTTTAAATCTTCGCCCGTGACCGTGCTTAGCATGGAAGGCATGGCGATGGTGTTGAAGCCGAGCAAGGCGCCGAGAAAGAAGAACTGGAATGTCACGCCCTGCAAATTGACGGTTATTGTTGGCACTGGTCCGCCCGGACGGGTTTGATAACCCAATCCCGTGGCCACATATCGGACGACCACATTGGCGGGCTGAAGCATCGGAAAGAAATGGCACATGCCCGGCCGTTGTCCTGCGACGAGCGGCGGGCAGGTGCCGGTGCCCGTCGCGTCTCCGCGAAAGATCTTGTTGAAATTGGCGGCGGTGAACGTTGCTGTGCATCCGGTGCCGACACAACTGCAAGTGCTGGTGGCGCCATTGCACGTAAAGTCGTAGTTGCCCACAGGGATCGGATTGCCTGGTACTGTCGTCAGTCCCGCCGCCGCGATTTGGGGTGCGATCGGGTCTGAGATCGAAGCCATACGCCCCCCGATTTCCACGGCTTTGGTCGCGGCACCCCATTGATACCAGGCGTAGCCAAAATCCACGAAGCCAAGGGTCAGTATCAGCAGAAGGGTCATGCTGATGGCGGCTTCCACCATCGTCGCGCCTTCTTCCTCCTTCCTGAACCGGGCTAATGCGTGCATTTCACCACCCGATGTAACGTTCTTCGTGGCCGGCAGAGAAGGTGATCGGCCCCAGGCCCAGATAGCTTAGCAAGGACGCGCCGGTGTATGTGAAAGACGTTTCGAGCCGGACCACCCGGACGTTGGTTGTTACACTGTGGTAGTTAGCCAAGCCAGTATTGGGATCGACGGTCACCGGGATGACAAGGTGATTGAGATCGACCGTGACCGCCGCCGGCAGCCAACCCGTGACCCGGCTTGCAACCGTGCAATTTCCACCGCAATTGTATGATCCTGTGGCGGCGATGTTTTTTGCGTAGTTGACGCAGTCGAGCGTTGTGTTGAAAGTCTGATTGCAGCGCGCTGCATAGCGCGCCCCGTCATTGAGGCCAGCTTCGATCAGCAGCTTTTGATGGAGGAGGTTTCCGAACTCGAAAACGCCTGCCGAAAGGCTGATCATCAAGGGCGTAATCAACGTCATTTCGACAAGGATCGCACCTCGCTCCTCGCGACCGAATTTGTGTAAAATGGACCTTAACGCCCTCAGCACCACATCACCTGTAAAGCTGCGGTTCGTCGCGCACGAAATTGTCAAGCGTTCCCTGTCCCCCTGCGGCGATATCGACTAGCTCGACCATGACTGAGGCATCGTCCGATGCCGATAAGACGGGCTCAGTCAGGAAGAAGCTGGCAAACGATTCGACGGGGAGGTTCTCGCTATGGCCTGACAGATCATTGCCCAATGCAGAAAGGGCTTGGCAGTTGAGAATTGCACCATAAATCAGGCGGCGATCGACCGTTGTTACCGGGTTCTGACATTGGGAGGGCGGCGTTCCCCTCTCCCCACCAGTAGAGGCTGTCCCAACGAGGCCTGCCGAAATCTCGTAGCGGTAGACCTCATAGCGTGTCGGCTTTGTCGTGGCCCAACTGGCTGGCTTGGCGGCAGCTCCGAAATTGGTGCTCCAGTATGTGTTCAGATCCCAGTTGCCGTCACCTAACCGAGAGTTGATCTGGCCAGCGTCTCGCGGTAGCCCCTTTGTCCCTGGCGAGTTGAAGGTTAACTGATTGAAGCTGGGGCACTGGTTCGCACTTCCTTGCGTCTTTATTGCTCCTTTTCGCACGTTGGATGCAGGACCATATTCGGGCGTGTTGAAGTGACCGCCAGTCGTCTTAATACCAAACCGGACGTTGAACGCGTCCTGTACTGGGCCTGCGTTCTGGCCGGTCTTAGTGGTGACGTTGTCGCTTCCGTAGCAACCTATCGGATTTGAAGTCGCAATGGTTTGGGCGAGCGCCTGCGCACCGTTGCCGATGCCCTGGGGAGGCTCCAGGAACCCGAAATTTCCCGGTCCGGCTGCCGCACCATTGCCTACTTTGCGAAGTTCGATTAGTCGGCGGCGCAGGTTCGGATCGGCTGCGGCTTGCTGCAGGGTTACGCCGCCCGGTGCGAGTTCGTATGGGTTGCACATAAATACCGGTGTGAAGTGGCATACGGCACTCTTGAACCCCGCCACGGAAACCGCCCCGATATTGAAGCCGTTTGTTGCGCTGCCAACAAAGGTGGCGGGGAATATTGCCGAGAATCCAACCGGCGTGACCGTTACTTCCACGAAGCGTGCGACTGAGGCTTCACCAACCTCGTCGGTGATTACGTTGGCTGAGGTGATCGGGTCGCTGTCGTTGGTGGGAAGCGATCGAAGGTACCGCCTTGTCACGCCGGCCGCCGCCAGCGCTTGCGCGCCTGGAGGGTCGCCAACAGCCTTGTCGCCAAAACGGTAGGTATTGAAAACCAGAGTCGAAAGGGCGCGGTCGCCGCGGATGATCGAATCCGATCTGCCATCAAGCTCCGCAGCGGTCCCCAGCGCAAACGCATCGGCGCCTTTCTGAAGGTCGTTATGCAGGCTGTTGGCACGGGACATATCGATGACCAGCAGCGAAAAACCGATGATCACCGGCAGCATGATGGCAACGAGGATCATCGCTATACCGCGTTGATCGTTCCAGAAGGCACGAATGGTCCCCAACATGACCTTACTCTCTGCTTTCCTGCGCCAGAGCCCCTCGCATGCCCGGCGCCCTCCGCATCCTTCCATTCAGTTCACTGCGTCACACCCGACCCACCGACATTGACCGTGATCGCCGGCGGCGGCGGCGGTGGCGGTGGATATTTGTAGGCCTGGGCAACGGCAGCGGCGCGCGCGCCGTCACCCTCGATCTTGGTATTCCTTGCGTTAGGATTGAGCGGATCGACCGTCTGCAGCATCGAATTGAATTTCTGTGTGTCGCCGGCAGCCAGGGTCACCGAATCGTAGTGATTCAGATAGTCCGCGGCGCAGCCCGACAGCGCACCGACGCACACAATGAGGATCAAGGCGCTATTTCTTGACATAGAGCATCTTGTCCTTCGATTTGAAGTCGAGCATGTGGCCATAGGGGCCGGTGACGCCTTCGCCCAGTTCATATTTGCGGACCATGTCCTTGGTCACTTCCAACTGGCCGAGCACGAAGAACTCCGGATCGTTGGCGGGCCGTGTCTTGTCGAACGGCGTCGCCAGTTGCTCGCCGGGTTTCACCGGCCGCACGATGTGCGGCGTGACGATAACCACCAGTTCGGTCTCTTCCTTCTGGTTGCTCGAACTGCGAAACAGCGTCCCGATAACCGGCACCTGACCTAGCCACGGCACCTGGTTTTGAAGCTTCGTGGTCTTGCTCGACAGAAGTCCGCCGACGGCGAAGCTCTGGCCATCGCGCAGCTCAACGACAGTTTCCAGCTTGCGGTTGGTGAAGATCGGGTCGCCGGCGGTGGTGAAGCCGGTCAGGTCGCTGACTTCCGGCGCTAGCCTCATATGGATCTTGCCGTCGTCGAGTACGACCGGCGTGAACACCAGATTGACGCCGAATTGCTTGTACTCGATGCTTATCTGCCCATCCTTGTCGAGTGTGCGGATAGGCACTTCACCGCCGGCGTTGAAGCTGGCCCGCTCGCCGGAAAGGGTGGTGAGATTGGGGTTCGCCAGGGTGCGCACCACGCCCTTGGCTTCGAGCGCTTCGATGATCAGATCGACCTTGATGTTGCTGTCGATAACGCGGGTGATCAGGGCTGCGAATGGGTTGGAGGTCGACAGGAGGCCGCTGAGCAGACCGCCCGGTCCTAGCACGATATTGTCTTCGTCGGCAGCGGCAATGCCAGTGCCGGTACGGGTCGTGCCGCTCCCGTTCGTGCTCCTGATCGACACGCCGAGGTCGCGGCCGGCATTGCGCTTGGCTTCCAGCACGCGCACTTCGAGGTTGACCTGCTGGCTGTCGTCTACGATCACCGAGTTGATGATGGCGTCGGGACCATATTGCTGGGCCACCTCCACGATCGCTGCCAGCGTGGCGCCATCCTTGACATGACCGCCAAGCCTGACCCTGCCGTTGACCGAGCCGACTTCGATGCGCGACTTTGGCGCCACCTGGCGGATCGCCTGCGCCATGTCGCTGACATCGACGCCGACCTCGATCTGGAGGGCGCCGAGCGAGCGCTTGTCCGTCGAGAACAGGTTGACCGTGGTGGTGCCGGCGCCCTTGCCGATGACATAGAGCGTGCGATCGGTCATCGGCTGGGCATCGGCGATCTTCTCGTCGCCGACGACGATATCACCCAGATTGGCACTCACCTGGATCGTCACCGATTGCGACATCGGCAGGAAGATGCGATGGACGCTGGGGGTCGACACATCGATGAAACGATCGGCCGCATTGGCCGCCAGGCTCGACAGCAACAGCGCCGCCAGACAAGGCAACGCGGCCACAGCTATCCCTAACCAAGAACCCCGCATCCCCGTCTCCCCACTCGCTGCCGATGGCAGCTCCGTTTTATTAGCCGCACCTTATCATGGTTGTCGCGGCACGTCATATGTCTCGAGCTTCACGCCCCGAAAAACGCCTATCGTCGCCCGCGCCGGTGGCGCGGGCTGCACGTACTTGACCACTTCCTTGACTTCAGGAGCCGACACCACAGCCGGCGCCGGCTTGACCTTGCTCAACTGGTCGAGACGGTTTCCCACCTTTTCCACGGCCTGGGTCAACCCGGCTATCTTGTCTTCGGCGCGCTTGCGCTCGGCTGCAGCCGCGGCTTCCGCTGCAGCCTTCCTGTCGAGCTCCGCCTGCCTGGCGGCGACGTCTGCCGGCGTTTCGCCGGTCAGGTCGGAAAGCGTCACCCGTTCGGTCGTCTCGCCCTTGTTGGCGGCGGCCTGGCGCAGCGCCAGCGACAATTGACCGGCGCCTGCCGCCAGTGTCAGCTTTTGCGCATCCCTGGTGCTGGCCTCCAGCGTCACGGACTTCACTACCGTCGGGCTGTCCTTGCTTTCGTCGGCCACCTGGTCGATGGCCAGCACCTTCATGCTCTGCAGCAGCACGTCGACGAAACTCTTGTCCGTGCCATCATCGCCGCGCGCCGTGCGGGTGAGTAGAATATCGACTCGATCGCCCGGGAAAACGAAGCCGGCGACGCCGAGCACGTCATTGACGCGGATGGAAACGGCTTTCATGCCTTCGCCAAGCACCGCCGATAGTGTGGCGCGTTGGCCGGGGCCAGTAATCTTGGTAGCAAGAATCGGCTCATTGACGCCGATCGCTTGCAGTGCCTGCTTGGCACCGTCACCTGCCAACAGGTCTTTGGTTGTCTTGAACGCCCCGGCCGGAACCGCACCCGCAGGCCATGCGACTTCGCGCAATTTGTCTGCGCTCAGCGCATCGCCGAACTTCAGCGGCATTGCCGCAACGACGACTGTGCTGCTCTGGATGGCGCCCGATTGGGCCATGGCACTTCGCTGGCCAGCCAGCCAGATATTGACCAGGACAACCGCCAGGACGCCGAACACGCCGGCGAGCACGATCATGACAAGTGTGTTGGCGCGCATGAGCCTAAACCCCAAAAGGCCAGTAAAAATGAACCGCACTCGCCCAGTGCGACCGGTTCAGGTCCGGGTAGCGAGACCCGGACCTGAGCTTATAGGGCGATCAGCTTCCGCCAGCCGCCGAGCAAGTGCCAGTCGGGTGCGCGTCGAGACCGGTGCAAAGTTCTGTGAATCGACCGTTCACCCAGGCGCCGATGGCGATGACAACCATGATCGATGCAACGGCGATGATGCCGATAAGGATGGAATATTCGACCATGGCAGCGCCGTTTTCGTCGTCGCGGAACTGCCGGGTCATCGTCATGAGTTTCTTCATGTCAATTTCTCCCTTTGGAGGTTTGAACCCGACGAGACAGAGCAAAGGATGAAATCCATACCCAAGCATCCCCCGTCATCTCGATCCTAGGTCCCGAGAAAACGCGGAGTCAAACGAGATTAAGGGTTCCTTAACTTTGATGTACATGATTCGGCGAGGAGGTTACAGCTCTGAATTTCCCAACAGATTGATTCTTTTCATTTTTTAAGCGCCTTAACCATTCGTTCACAATTCGGCCGCGCATGTGGCGAGATTGATGAGACATTAGCAGGATAGCATATTCCTTTATATCTAAGGGCTTAGCGGGTCTTTCGAGCGGCTTAGCGCGGAAAACCAAACGGGCTCGGAAAATGGAATCGACCGCCAGACGCAAACCACATCAAATAAACACGTTTTTACAGGCTCTGGGTCTTAACTATGTGGAAAGTATTGCGGATACGCGAGCAGCCTGGGCGCTTGTGCCTCCCTTGGTTAACGGTTAGTTTCCGCTAATATGAGTCCGAGGGGAGTATAAGGAATTATGCTGGGGCGGTTCATCAAGGGGCCAAGCGAACAGCAGGCAGTGACAAAGGTCGAGCCACCGGCGGTGTCGCCTGTTGCCCAGCCCCTTTCGATCGCCGCTGATAGTGAATCGCATGGCGATGATTTTCTGACGCTCAAAGTCGAGCTCCACAGTCACCTGATCGACCGGTTCAATCTTGCCGCGCTCGAAACGGCATCGAAGGATGAGATCCTTAACGAGATCCGTCCGATCGTGCGAGAATTCGTTCGCGCTCGCGCCGTGCCGCTTAATGCGCGTGAGCTCGACAGGCTGACCAGCGAGACGGCGGACGAGATGCTGGGGCTGGGGCCAATCGAACCATTGCTCAAGGACGACTCAATAACCGACATCCTGATCAACACCCACAAGCGCGTCTTCATCGAGCGGCGCGGCATAATTGAAGAAACTTCCATCCGCTTCCGCGACGAGGCGCATCTGCTGCGCGTCATCAACAAGATCGTTTCGGCCATCGGCAGGCGAGTCGATGAATCTGCGCCGATGGTCGATGCGCGGCTGGAAGACGGTTCGCGCGTCAACATCGCGGTGCGGCCAATTTCGGTGGACGGCCCGCTGGTGTCGATCCGCAAATTCTCGAAAAATCCTTATTCGCTCGAACGCCTGATGGCATTCAATTCGATCAAGCAGCCGATGATCGATCTGCTGCGGATCGCCGTCCAGGCGCGCAAATCGATCCTAGTTTCGGGCGGCACCGGCAGTGGCAAGACAACCCTCCTCAATGCATTGTCGAGCTACATCCCCTCCAAAGAGCGGCTGATCACCATCGAAGATGCGGCGGAACTGCAATTGCAGCAGCCGCATGTCGGCCGACTGGAGACGCGCCCGCCCAATGTCGAGGGCAAGGGCGAGGTGCGCCAGCGCGAATTGCTGAAGAACGCGCTACGCATGCGGCCAGATCGCATCATCGTCGGCGAAGTGCGTGGCGAGGAGGCCTTCGACATGCTGCAGGCGATGAACACCGGGCATGAAGGCTCGATGACCACCATCCATGCCAACACGCCGCGCGATGCGATCTCGCGGCTGGAGCAGATGGTCGGCATGGCCGGCATGCCGATGACGCACGACTCGATCCGGGCGCAGATCGCGTCGGCCATCGACATCATCGTCCAGACACAGCGTCTTTCGGACGGCGGCCGGCGTGTCACCTCCATATCGGAACTGACAGGCATGGAAGGCAATGTCGTCCAGCTCCAGGAAATCTACAACTTCGTGCGGCGCGAGGTGACACCGGAAGGCAAGATCATCGGCGATTTTCGCGCCACCGGCATCCGCCCACGCTTTGCCCCTGAGGCGGCGACGCTTGGCCATCATTTCGCCAAGGACGCCTTCAACCCACAGGTTGCGCTCTGATGCCGACCGGTCAAGCTTTGCTCTATTTTATTTATGTGCTCGCAGCCGCGTCGGCTATTCTTGCCGGCGAGGTTCTGTATCTTTCCTTTGCCAAGAGCCGGTCACGGATTGGGGCGATCAACCATCGGCTGAGGCGGCTGACTGATGACGTTCCGGCCGAACGGACCTTGCAAGGTTTGCTGCGCGAGCGCGGGCTGACGGAGACGGGCGACTTTCTTTTTGGCCTGATCGGGCTGAACAGGCTCTATACCCAATCCGGAATCACTGGAAACCCGCTGTCGTTTGCCACGATGTTTATTCTCGTCGGGCTGGTACTGGCGCTGCTATTGTCGTTCCTTCTCGGCTTCTCGACCTTAGTGTCGCTCCTTGTTTTTCTAACAATCGGATTTGTGCTGCCACTTCTCGTTCTCCGCCGCGCGCGCGCCAAGCGAATCCAGAAATTCGCCAAACAACTCCCCGATGCACTCGACATGATCGTGCGTTCGCTGCGCGCCGGACATCCGGCCTCGGTGGCGGTTGGTCTCGTCGCCCGCGAAATGCTCGATCCGCTCGGTACCGAATTCGGCATCGTCTCAGACGAAATCACCTTTGGCCTCAGCATGGAACAAGCCGTACGAAAACTTTCCCAACGTGTTGGCTTCGAGGGCCTTCATCTCCTTTCGGTTTCGCTGTCGATCCAGGCAAAAACCGGCGGCAATCTGACCGGAATCCTGTCCAATCTTTCGTCGGTGCTGCGCGAAAGGCAGAAACTCAGGAGGAAAATCAAGGCGCTTTCGGCCGAGGGCCGGGTATCTGCATGGATTATCTCACTATTCCCGCTCGTGATGTTCCTGATCCTTCAACTGCTCTCCCCTACCTACTACGGCAACGTTTGGCACGACCCGCTGATCATGCCGGTGTTCCTGATTTTCGGCCTGTGGGCGCTGCTGGGGGATTTCATCATGTATCGAATGGTCAATTTCGATTTCTGACAGGAGCGAGGCATAAATTTGTTTTCGACCATTCTGGATCTGAGCTTCATGGTTTCCGTCGCTGTCTTCCTGGCGGCGGTGGCGCTTTTCTTGTTCGGCGCGCTTGTCTTTTTGCCGGCGCTGCAGACGCGGAAGCTGGTCACACAAAGCCTGATGGCCGAAGGTATTGCCGATCGCCGTTCGCTCGTTGGACAGGAACAACTCGCCAAGATCGCGGCGCAGCGGCCGGTCGATGCGTATTTTCGATCGATCGAGAAGGAGCGGGACGAGCCAAGTGCCCTCGACGCCAAGCTCTTTCGGGCGGGCTTCTATAAGCCGAGCGCTCCGCTCTTCTATACCCTGTCGCGCCTTGGTGCGGTCTGTGTCGGATTTCTCACGGTCTATACGCTCCTGACCCGAGTGCTCCCGCCTTCCATGCCCGGATTCATGGCCTTTGCCGGAGCTGGCTTGTTCGGGCTCGCCTGCATTGTGATTCCGAGCATTATGCTTGATCGCTTCGAGAATGCGCAGAAGGAAATCTATCGTCGCGGCTTTCCCGATTTCATGGACATGATGATCACCTGTGCCGATGCCGGCATGAGCCTGGAGGCGGCGGTCGAGCGCGTTAGCAGCGAACTGGCCGGCACTCACAAATGGCTCGGCATCCAGCTTGCGATCATGAATTTGCAGTTGCGTGCTGGCAAGCCATTGCGGGAAGCGTTGCGTGAACTCGCTGACCGGATCGGGCTTGAGGAGGCGCGAGCCCTGGCAGTGTTGTTCCGACAATCCGAAGAACTGGGCACCAGCCTTACGGATGCCCTGCGCGTTTACAGCGAAGAGATGCGTGGGCAAAGAATTCTGAGTGCAGAGGAACGCGCCAATGCTTTGCCGGTGAAAATGATGATTCCGTTGGGGCTTTGTATCTTCCCTGTGGTTATGATGGTTATCATGCTACCGGTGATCATCCGTATGAGGGGCATTTTCTTCTGATTGCGTGTATGATCTGATTCTAATATGAGGTTTGAGACCCTTGGGGGAATCTGTATGAAGAGGGCTATCGCGGCGGCGTTCTGCCTGTTGACGGTTTTGCTTGCCGGCTGCCAGACGGACGCCACCGACGGTGTCGTTCGCACCAACGAGCCGTCGAAAGGCGACGTAACGGCCTTTGGCGATGCTTTCGACGGGCTGAAGACGGTCAGCGATGTCGAATACTATGCCTCGGACCAGGCTGTCGCCGAAGCCAAGAACCAGTTCCGCGCCGAGAATTACGGCAATGCCGGCGCGCTGTTCTTCAAGGCGACGCAACTGGCCCCCAATGATGGTAACGCCTGGATGGGGCTGGCCGCTTGCACCGACCGGATCCACCGCTTCGACCTGTCCGACCGGGCCTATGCCAGGGCCTTCAAGCTGGTCGGCGCGACGCCTGAATATTACAACAATGTCGGCTACTCCTACCTGCTGCGCGGCAAGCTGCAGGACGCACGCTCGAACTTTCTCAAGGCTTATGAGCTGGCGCCCAACGACCCGACCGTCGCCAACAATCTGAAGCTTTTGTCGTCAAGCGTGCAGAACGTCGAGCGCTAGCATGCTGCTCGTCGAAGCTCTGTTGCTGAAAGCGCTCGCCATCCCTCTGCTGGCAAGGATTGCCTGGCTCGATTTCAAAACGCAGAAGATTTCCAATCGCGACGTGCTGCTGCTGCTCTGCCTGGGCGCTGGGGGCTTGCTGCTGCTCTCGCTCCAGTCCGGATCGTGGTGGGACATGGGGCTCAGCGCTCTCGCCGGACTTCTGCTGTTCGTCGCACTCTTGCCCTTCTGGGTCTTGCGCAAGATCGGCGCCGGCGATGTCAAGCTGCTGGCAGTCGTGCCATTCCTGATCAGCGGCGGCGCCCTCGCAGTGTTTTCGGTGCTGCTTCTGGTTTTCGCCCTGGCCACCGCGGCGATCGTGAAAAACCCGTTCATGCTGCCCGCGGGCGCTTTTCGGCTTGTCGTCCAGCACCTGGACCGCAAGGGCGTGGTGCCATTCGGCGTGCCGATCTCGCTGGCCGCGATCTGTACGCTGGCGTTCCTGATCTACAGGAGTTTGATGGTCGCGAGCAGCTCTGGAATCCTCAACCAGCTCAACTGACCCTGACATCTCACGCGGCTGAATTTGTCAGGGAGATTTGACGGAGCAGCAAACGAAAAACCCGCCTGTGCGGCGGGTCATTGGCGCAAATCTGCACCATAGACGAAAATGTACCATAGCTGAGGGCAGGGAGTCAAGAAAAAATTCCTATCTTGAAACGCTGCCGGCGCTGCTCGCGCTCCGTTCAATCCCGCAGCAGATCGAACATCAGCTTGAAGAAGCGGTCCGCGTCGACCTCATGGGCGATGCGGGCATTGTCCTTTTCACCGCGCTCGCCCCAGTAATCGGCGATGGTCGCGCCGAAGGCGTAGGTGCCGGACAGATCGACGCCGATATGGGCGGGGCGCGTGCGCACCAATGTCGGGTCGATGGCCAGCGCCAGCGCCAGCGGATCGTGCATGGCGCCGCCGACGCCCATCGAGTTGCGGTGCAGCTTCTCGTAGAACAGCAGCCAGTCGTTGACGAGCCGTCCGAGCGGCGTGTCGATGGTGGCGAGTTCGGCATATTGCGGCGCCTCGATCAGCACCTGCATGGTGACGTCGAGGCCGACCATCAGGATCGGCACGCCGCTGTCCAGCACGATCTTCAGCGCCTCGGGGTCGCAGAACGCATTGAACTCGGTCGGCGTGATGATCTCGCTCTTGCGGTAGAACACGCCGCCCATCCAGATCAGCTCCTTGATCTTGGGCAGCACGTCGCGATGCTTGAGGATCATCAGGCCGATATTGCTGAGCGGGCCGGTGGCGACGACCAGGATCGGTTCGGGCGCGGCGCGCAGTCTGTCGGCCAGGAAATCGACGGCGTGCTGGTCAACCGGCTTGATCGTCGCCTGCGGCAGGTAGGGCGAGCCCTCGAGCCCGCTTGGTCCATCTGCGGTGCCGAGCACCAGCGGGCGCGCCAGCGGACGGTGACAGCCCTGCGCGACAGGCACGTCGCCGGCGCCGATATATTCCAGGATGCGCAGTGCATTGGCGGTCGTCTTCTCGACTTCCGCATTGCCGCAGGTCGTGGTGACGCCGATGAGTTCGATCGCCGGCGAGCGATGCGCCATGACCAGCGCAATGGCGTCGTCGTGGCCGGGGTCGCAGTCGAACAGGATAGGAGTTGGCTTGGTCATCATGTCGTCTTTCACGCCGCCCGCTCGTAGCGCGCTATGGTTTTCTTGAAGCCGTCGAGGAAACGCCGGCCGTCCAGGCCGGTGCAGATGCGGGTGGTCTTGGGCCCGCCGCCGGGCAGCAATTGCCGGCCGCGATAGGCGACGGTCTGGCCGCGCGCCAGCCGGCCGTCGAGCACGACGTCGGCGAACAGCGGCTCGGTCATCGTCGCCAGGCCCGGATCGAAAGCCAGCGCCACGGTGATCACGTCGTCCATCGGGAACCCGACGAGGTCGAAGAATTCGCGCCAGATGTCGATGTAGATCGGGAAGCTGTCGGCGATCATCTCAAGGACGGGATTGTCCCTTGCCACGGCCTGCATGTCGGCGATGTCGTCGCGCGTCAGCATCGAATCGGCGACGCGGTTGTCCTCGCAGATGTCGAGCGGCACGAGGATCTTCTCGACATCGGCGTTGAGCACGATGCGCGAAGCCTCCGGATCGGCCCAGATGTTGTACTCCGACAGGGGTGTGATGTTGCCCGGTGTCTGGAAATTGCCGCCGAGCACGATCAGCCGCTTCAGCGCGCCGGTCAATCCCGGCTCCTGCAACAGCGCCATCGCCGCGTTGGTCAGCGGGCCGGTCGTCACCAGCGTGATCTCGCCCGGATTGGCCATGACCGTGCCGATGATGAAATCGACCGCGTGTCCCGACGTGGCCTGCCGCACCGGCGTCGGCGCCGGCGGGTTGAATTTCTTCAGGCGATCGCCGAAACGGGCAACGAGCCGTTTTTCGAAATGCACCGGCGCCTCCATGTCGGCCTTGGCGTTGCCGACGATCGGCCGCCACGCGCCGGCGTGAACCGGGATGTCGTCACGCCCGGCGAGCGTCAGTGTGTTGAGGACGACGTTGGTTACCTGTTCGATCGGGCCGGCCGCACCGGTCACGGTGGTCACCCCCTCGAGCCGGAGCTTCGGATTGACCGCTGCAAACAGCACGGCGAGAATATCGTCGCCGGCCGAATCCACGTCGAGGATTATGCGTTCCATAGAGGCTTCCTTCACTGGGGATTTTTGCCGCCGGCTTCAGTGTTCTTGTCTACCGACAGCAGCTTACGCATCGATTCCAGCGTCTCGGCGATAACCCTTGGACGCGCCCGGTAGGACAGCGCGAACAATGCGATCAGCGCGACGACATAAGGGACCGTGAGAACCAGGTAGGACGGGTAGCCGAACGTCTGCAGGCGCAGCGAAAAAGCATCGGCGAAGCCGAACAGCAGGCAACCGGCCAGCACCTTCAGCGGATCGCCGTTGGAAAAGATCAGGATCGCCACCGCCATGAAACCACGGCCCGACGACATGTTTTCGGTGAACATGGTGATGTAGCCGAGTGACAGATGAGCGCCGGCGAGGCCGGCCAGCAATCCGCACAGCAGCGACGCGATGTAGCGGACGCGGGTGATCGATATGCCGAGCGCCTCGGCGGCTTCCGGCTTTTCGCCGACGACGCGGATATAGAGGCCGAGCCGCGTCCGGTTGTAGCAGACGACCAGCAGCGGCACGGCGATGAAGGCGGCATAGACGAGCGGCGTGAAGCCGGAGATCAGCGGCGCCCACGAGCCCAGAAGATCGCGGGCACCGGGCAGCTGGACTTTCGGCAGGCCGACGATGCCGTGACCGACGATCGAGCCGCGCGTGCCGAAGATCGCTTTCATCAGCGAGATCGTCATGCCGCCGGCCAGGATGTTGAGCGCCAGCCCGACGACCACTTCATTGGCCTTGAAGCTCACCACCAGGACGGCAAAAATCAGGGCGAAGACAAGCGCCGCCGCAACGCCGCAGGCGACGCCCGCCAGCGCGGAACCCGTCCAGATCGAACCAAGGACGGCGAAGAAGGCGCCGACCAGCATCTGCCCCTCGAGGCCGATGTTGAAGATGCCGGCCTTGGTGGTGAACGAGCCGCCAAGCGCGACCAGAAGGATGGGCGCAGTGGTGCGAAGCGTCGCCGCGATCAGCGCGACGTTGATGAGCTTGTCTAGAATTTCCATCGCCGCTCCCCTGCCTGGCTGTCGCCGCGCTTTCTCACCAGCACCTGGGCCGAGACGCTGAGGATGATCAGCGCCTGGATCACGGTGATGATCTCGCGCGACGCGCTGGTATCGACCTCGAGCAGCAGCGATCCGTTGCGCAGGGCGCCGAAGAACAGTGCGGTGAAGATGGTGGCGACCGGCGAGCCATTGGCAAGCAGGGCGGCGATCAGCCCGTCGAAGCCGAAACCGGGGGCAAATCCTTCCATGAAGCGGTGATGGACGCCGAGCGTCTCGACGCCGCCGGCCAGCCCGCCGACGGCCCCCGAAAGCAGCAGGACCAGGAAACCCTGCCGTTTCACGTTGACGCCGCCATATTCGGCGAATTTGGGCGCCGAACCGACCATCGTGACGCTGTAACCCCATTTGGTGTAGCGGAAGACAAGGGCTGCGCCGACCGCCAGCACCAGGCCAATGACCAGGCCCCAGTTCAACCGCGAAAAGGTGAAGATCTCCGGCAGATAGGAAGTCGCCAGGATCGGCGGCGTCTCCGACCAGCCACCCGGCCGCTTGAACAGGAAGATGGTGAAATAGGAGGTGAGCAGCACCGCCACGTAGTTCGACAGGATCGTCGAGACGACCTCGTTGGTGTTGTAGCGGGCGCGGAAATAGGCGGGGATGGCGACCCAGGCCGCGCCTGCCACGACCGCGAGCGCCAGTGCTGCCAGCGTATGGATGCCCGCGGGCAGGGGCATGGCAAAGCCGACCCAGGCGGCGGCGAAGCCGCCGAGGAACAGCTGGCCCTCGATGCCGACGTTGAACATGCCGCCGCGCAGGCCGATGCACGCAGCGACACCGCAGATCAGGATCGGCGTCGTCTGCAGCAAGGTTCCGGCAATCTTCTCCTGGTCACCGAAGGCGCCGCGCAACAGCGTCATGAACACACGCACCGGGCTTTCGCCAACCATGAGGATGATGATCGCGCCCATGAGCAGCGCCACACCGATGGCGATGACCTGGCCGGAAACGGCACGCAAATGGTCTTTCATGATGCGGTCTCCGCGGCAAATTCCGGCGCGGCCACGCCTGCCATCATCATGCCAATGCGCTCCTCGTCGGCCTCGTCGCCGGCGACCTCGCCCATGATCCGCCCGTTGAACATCACCAGGATGCGGTCGGCAAGGGCGGCCAGTTCGTCGAGTTGCACGGAAATCAGTAGGATCGCGCGGCCGGCGGCGCGCTGACGCATGATCTCGTCATGAATGGCCTCCTGGGCGCCGATGTCGACGCCGCGCGTCGGCTGGTCGATCAGCAGGAAATCGGCGCCGTTGGTGAATTCGCGCGCCAGAACGACCTTCTGGATGTTTCCGCCCGAAAGCCGCTTGACCGCATCACCGGCTCCGCGCGCGCGAATATCGAAGCTCTTGATCAGCGTTTCGGCGTTTTGATTTATGGCTTTCCAGTTGAGCATGCCGCCGCGGCTCCATGGTGCGCGATGCTGGCGGCCCATCAGGGTGTTGGCCGCTATCGAAGCGTTGCGATCGACCCCGCGCACCATGCGGTCGCCTGGAACATGGGCGAGGCCTGCCTGGCGGATCGCGGCGGGGGAGAGAGCGGTGAGATTCCGGCCCTTCAGCCACGCCCCGCCATGGCTTGCCGGTCGCAGGCCCGAAAGCACTTCCGCCAGTTCCGTCTGTCCATTGCCGGCCACACCCGCGATCCCCACCACCTCGCCGGAGCGGACCGTGAAACTGGCATCGCGAAGGGCCGGCAGCAGGCGATCGTCGCGCGCCCACAGATCCTTCACTTCGAGCACCACGTCGCCGTGCAGCGACGCACGCGCCCGGCGGTCGAAGCTGACCTCGCGGCCGACCATCATGTGCACCAACTCGTCCTTGCTGAGCTCGGCCGTCGGCCGGGTCGCCACCTTCCTGCCATTGCGCAGCACCGTCACCGTGTCGGACACTTCCATCACCTCTTCCAGGTGATGCGAAATAAAGATCACCGTCATGCCTTCGGCCACGAAGCTGCGCAGCGTCTGGAACAGTTCACGGCTCTCCTGCGGCGTCAGCACCGCGGTCGGTTCGTCGAGGATGATGGTGCGCGCGCCGCGCACCAGCACCTTCAGGATTTCGATGCGTTGCTCTATGCCGACCGAGAGCAGTCCGACGCGCTCGGTCGGATCGACCTGCAAGCCGAAGCGCTTCGACAGGTCGCGCGTGCGCGCAATTTGTGCGGCGTGGTCGATCAGCCCATGGCGACGGATTTCCATACCGAGAAAGACGTTGTCGGCAACCGAGAGCGAGGGAACCAGCTTGAAATGCTGGTGAACCATGCCGAGGCCGGCCTTTATCGCCACGGACGGGTCGGCGATCACGATCTCTTCACCGTTCAGCCGGATCGAGCCTTCGTCCGGCTGCAAGAGGCCGAACAGGATGTTCATCAGCGTCGTCTTGCCGGCACCGTTCTCGCCGATGATGGCGTGGATCTCGCCGCGGCGGACCGCAAGGTCGATGCCGTCATTGGCGACGAATGCGCCAAAACGCTTGGTGATGCCGGTCAACTCGACGGCCATCGCGGGATTGCTGTGGAGGGTCGGCGACCCCGGCGTGTTCGACAACGTGGCTCTCGCAGATTGGACACTGATCCGCCGCGGCAAGCCGCGGCGGATCAGTGTAGCGCTTTCTTGGGAGGGAGGCGCTGTTGTTGGCTTACTTCGCCTTGGCGATCACGATCTTGCCGTCGACGATGCCCTTTTTGATCTCGTCCAGCTTGGCGGTCACGTCAGCGGGGATCTTTGGGGCAATATCATCGCAGACCTTGACCTCGACACCGCCCGAGGCGAGGTCGAAAGTGCGGGTGCCGGCGGTGATCTTGCGGCCCTCGACCTCGTCCTTGATCAGCGTGTAGACGGCGATATCGCCGCGCTTCAGCATGCTGGCGAGGACATTTCCGGGAGCCGAGCCGCACATGTCGATGTCGACACCGATCGAATATTTGTCGACCGCGGCACTTGCCTGCATCACGCCTTCACCCGTCGGGCCGGCGACGTTGTAGACAATGTCGGAGCCCTGGCCGTAAAGCGCCTGGGCAAGTTCGCTTCCCTTGGCCGGGTCGTCGAAGGTTCCGGCGAAGACGGAGTTTACCTTGACGTCGGGCGCGGCATATTTGGCGCCTTGCTCGTAGCCGCCCAGGAAGTTGCGGATCACCGGAATATCGCGGCCGCCGACAAAGCCGATCGCCTTGCCGTCGCCGATCTTGTCGAAGGCGGTGCCCTTGGCTTCGATCATGCCGGCAAGCGCGCCGGCGACGAAGGATCCCTGCTCCTCGGCGAAATTGGCATAGATCATCTTGGGGTTGTCGAGGACGCCATCGATGAACACGAAGCGTTGGTCAGGATATTCTGCGCTGACCTTTTGCAGCGAGTCCACCAGCTCCCAGCCCATCACGAAGATGAGGTCGTATTGTTTGCCCTTGGCAAGATTCTCGAACTGCTGCTGGTAGTCGAGCGCGCGATTGCCGGTGTCGACCAGCTTGAGGTCGATGCCGAAATCGGTCTTGGCCTTGTTGAGGCCGTTGACGATCGAAACGCCAAAACCCTGTGCGAAATATCCCGAGATGGCGGCCACGGAAACCTTGGCCTGTGCGGCAGCCGGTCCGAACGAAATGGCAAGCATCGTGCCGGCCAGAAATAAACTCTTGAGCGCCCTTTTCATGTCATTCCCCTTCAGCTTTTTTCAGCTTTTGAAGCCACGCTTTGACCATCCCCCACATATCGCCGGGACAACGGCGAGTTCGTTGATGGTCATATGAGTTTAGGAGCGGCTTAACAGGCTGTCAATCGTCATCCGATGCAGTTTTCTTGGCCCTTCGCCCACTTGCTCGACGTCTGCGCTTGACAAATGTCGATGGGCATAATTGTTGATACTCTAACGAGTTTTATGAACGATGGGATGAAGGAAGCGAACAATGCCGGCTGTGGTGGTCAGGAAATTTCTGGTTCAGGTCGAAGAGATATTCCATGAGGGCGGACCCCACGCGGCACGCCCGCTCAAGCGGGGCGCGGTCGTCGCGGTCATCGCCAACCCTTTTGCCGGACGCTATGTCGAAGAGATCACCGGCTTCATGGAAGACCTGAAGCCGCTCGGTCTCGATATGGCTCGGCGCCTGATCGACGCCATTGGTGAAGGCGGCCAGGCCATCGAAAGCTATGGCAAGGGTGCCATAGTCGGCGCCGCCGGCGAGCTTGAACATGGCGCGCTCTGGCACAATCCAGGCGGTTACGCGATGCGCGAACTGCTCGGCAATGCCAAGGCGATCGTGCCTTCGACCAAGAAGGTCGGCGGCCCCGGAACGCGCATCGACATCCCGATCACGCACATAAACGCCTCCTATGTGCGCAGCCATTTCGATGCGATCGAGATCGGCATTGCCGATGCGCCGCGCGGCGACGAAATGGCGGTCATCCTGGCGATGACCACCGGCGCACGCGTTCATGCACGGGTCGGCGGCCTTGCCGCCGCCGATATCAAGGGCGAGGACGGATTGCGATGAAGCCGGCAATCCGCCGTATCATCACCATCGTCGAGGAAACCCGGATCGAAGGCGGGCGACCCGTCGATCCGCCGACGCGGCGTGCCGCAGCCATCGCGGTGATCCGCAACCCCTATGCGGGTACCTACGTCGAGGACCTGTCGGCACTGAGCGCCATAGGCGAAGCCTTGGGCGATATCTTGCCCAAGCGCGCCGTCGCTGCTCTGGGCATCGCCGGCGACCGGGTCGAGAGCTTCGGCAAGGCCGCCGCCGTGGGCGCCGACGGCGAGCTCGAACATGCCGCCGCCATCCTTCATCCAAAGCTCGGTGCCCCGTTCCGCGACGTGCTCGGCAAGGGCGCCGCGCTCATTCCTTCATCGAAGAAGCGCGGCGGCCTCGGCGTGCCGCTCGATATTCCGCTCGGTCACAAGGATGCGGCGCGGGTGCGCAGCCATTTCGACGGCATGGAGGTTCGCGTGCCCGACGCACCGCGTGCCGACGAGATCGTCGTCGCTATCGCCGTCACCGATTCCGGCAGACCGCACCCGCGCGTCGGCGGACTGACCAAGGACAAGATTGTCGGGATTGACGGCGTCGGCTGATCGTCAGGCCGCCAGGACTTCCGGCACCCGCTTCGCCGGAGGCGTATTTCTGCTCCGGCCGGTCCGCACCACGCCGTCGATGACGACCATTCCAATGCCTGGAAGATTGCCCAGCGCCACGCTGTCGAGCAGCCCGTCGCCGGCGCCACCGATCGCCTGATCCATGAAGATCAGGTCGGCGGCGCGACCGACCTCGATCAAACCGCGATCGTCCAGTCTGCGGACGCGCGCCGTGTTGCCGCTGGCAAGACAGAACGCCACTTCCGGCGCGATACCCCCCAGCGAAGCCAGCATGGTGAGGATCCGCAGGATGCCGAGTGGCTGCACGCCGGATCCGGCCGGGCTGTCGGTGCCGAGGATGACGCGCGAAAGTTCGCCGCGCTGCCTTGCCAGGTCGAGCACGAACAGTCCGGTGCGCAAATTGCCGTTATGGACGATTTCAAGCGCCCTCGAGCCCTTCTCGCAGATCTGCCGTATTTCCGCGTCGGGCAGGGCGGTTGGCCCGCCATTGACGTGGGCGACGATGTCGGCGTCGACCTCCAGCACGACATCCGCGCCGATGCGGCCGGAGCCGGGCAGGGATGGACCGCCCGTGTGGGTCATCGAGGTCATCCCGTATTTGCGCGCCCAGGCGATCATCTGCCGGCCGGTCGGACCGTCCTTGACGCCGCCAAGCCCGACCTCGCCGACAAGCGTCACGCCGGCCTCGGCGAGACTGCGGAAGTCTTCCTCGGTAAGGCCGGGTTCCAGGATCGGTGCCCCGGCCAGGATCTTCATGCCGTTCGGACGGAAGTTGGAGAAGGTGCGTTGGGCAGCGATCGCCAGCGCCTTCAGCCCGACAAGGTCGCGCGGTCGGCCCGGCGTGTGGACTTCCCCCGCCGAGATCATGGTGGTGACGCCGCCATGCACGGTCGAATCCATCCAGCCGATCTGGTTCTGCCGAGGCGTCCAGTCGCCGGCCACCGGATGGGCGTGGTTGTCGATAAGACCCGGCGCGACCGCGCAGCCCATCGCATCGATGATCGTCGCCGCGCTGCCGCCATCAATGTCGCCTGCCTTGCCAATGCCGGTGATACGTCCATCGCTCACGACGATGGTGTCGGCGTCGATGATCGGTTGTGCGAGATCGCCACTCAGCATGAGACCGATATTGCGGACGACGAGCGTGTTGGCAGACGACTGGAGGTCGGACGACATCGGTTCTCACTTTTGCTGTTATGGAAAAAAGGACTGGACGCGGCTTATTTGCCGCCGTCGCCATTCGATGGGTCGTCGTCGTTGATGCGCTGGAGCAGGCGAAGCAGCGTCGCCTGCTCGGCCGGAGAGAGCGGCGACAGGAATCGCCGCCCGACCTCGACGCTGCGTTCGAGCCGCTCCAGCGTATAGTCGGTCCCTTTGCCGGTCAGCGCGATCATCGTCAGGCGTTGGTCGGTTTCGGAGGCGCTGCGCGTGATCAGCCCGTGTTTGAGCAGTTTGCGCATGACGATGCTGATGGTCGACGGGTCCATCGCCGTCAGCCGGCCGAGATGGTTCTGCGAGACTTCGCCATGCTTGAGGATCGTGGCGAGCGCCGCGAATTGCGTTGGCGAAAGGTCTTCGCCGGCCATGACCTGCTGGAAGCGCAACGTCGCGCGCTGATGCGCCCGGCGGATGACGTGCGCCGGGTGGCGGTCCAGTTCATAGCCGGTCTCGGCGTATTGCTGCAGCACCTGCTCGCGGCTCGGGGGTGCATCGCCGCTCGGCGTTTTCGGCGTCGCGCCTTTTTCGGATTCAGTCGTCACACCGGACTCCTATCGCCGCTGTCTTGGATGTCGCCGGTTCGGAAAAAGCTCAAGCCGCGACCTCCGCTGGTTGAAGCGACGTCCCGTCGCGGAGGGCTGCGACGACATCAGCCGAATCGCTGACCACGCCGAAATGGGTCGCTATGTCGTAGAGCGAGCTTTCCTGCTCGCGTGGTCCCGTCGCCGCGCAGCAATCGCTTGGCACCACCACCTCATAGCCTTGGAAAAAGGCATCATGGACCGTCGAGCGCACACAGATGTTGGTGACCACGCCGAAGATGATCAACTGATCGGTCTGCATGTCTTTCAGCGTCAGGTCGAGGTCGGTTTGAAAGAAGGCCGAGTAGCGCCGCTTGATCACATGGATCTCATCGTCGCGGGCGCCGAGATCCTCGATGATCTCCGGCCCCCAGCTTCCGTCCAGGCAATGCGGCGTGCGCTTCAGCCATTCGCGCTCGCGCCGCATGCCGGGCCGGTGGCTGTCATGGACCCAGATCACCGGCACGCCGGCGGCGCGCGCGGCTTCGATCACGGCCAGTTGCGGCGCGACCAGCGTCTCGTACCCAGGCAGGACCATGGCCCCGCCGGGCTTGCAGAACTCATTGACCATATCGATGACGACAACGGCCGCACGGCGTGGATCGAGGCGCACCGCGTCATCGTGCCGATGTGAGGAAAAACTGTCCACGGACATGGCGAGCTCCTTTGACCGATCGTTGATGCTCATACAAAAAACCTTGATGGATGCCAAGTCAATCCCGTTCGACGCAAAGCGTGCTGGTCGGCCTTGCGCACCGCGCTCCGACAAGCGTATGCGCTATTTGTCCATCGCGAAATGGCCTTGACAACGCTTGTCAGGCATGTGCTCGATTTGTATGACCATCAACAATATTCAAGCCGCTTAATTGCGGAGCCGAGGCCGAGATATGAAAACCATCGTCACCGGAGCCAGTGGCCTGCTTGGCCGCCATGTGGCCGAGGCTCTGGTTGCGGCCGGCCACGATGTGCTTGGTGTCGATGCCGTGGTGCCGGGTGAGGTCGCATGGCGCCACGCAACCGCCGATTTGACCGATCTGGGATCGACACTGCAGCTGGTGCGCGATTGCGATGCCGTTGTGCATGTCGCGGCCATTCCGCGGCCGACCGGCCGGGCCGGCGGCGAGGTGTTCAAGACCAACATCGCGACCGCCTACAATGTGGTCGAGGCAGCTGCCATGGCCGGCGCCAGGCGCTTCGTCTATGCCTCGTCCTTCAGCGTTTTCGGCTATCCCTTTTTCGAGAAACCTGTGCGGCCGCCCTATCTGCCGGTCGACTTCAACCATCCGGTCGGCGCGCAGGACCCGTACGGCCTGTCGAAATGGCTGGGCGAGGAAATCGTCGACGCGGCGGTGCGCCGCGGTGCCTTCTCGGCGGTCAGTGTCCGCATGCCGTGGATCCAGACGCCGGGTTCTTTTTTCGACGGCGTCGGGCCGCGCCGCGCCACTGCCGACAGTGCCCGCGACCTGTGGGCCTACCTGGATGCGCGCGACGCCGGGCAGGGCTTCCTGCGGGCGCTTGAATGGCAAGGCGACGGCCATCTGCGCGTCCTCCTGAGCGCCGCCGACACATTCATGGAAGAGGAAACCGAAGCGCTTTTGCGCCGGGTCTATCCTGATGTCGTTCTATCGCGACCGATCGCCGGCTTCGGCGCCGTGCTAGACACGATCCATGCGCGCGAAACGATCGGCTTCGAGCCAAGCCATTCGTGGCGTTCCTATCCGAAGCCGGAGGCCGGACAATGAAACGGTTCGACAAACAGAATGTTCTCGTCACCGGCGGCGCGGGCGCGATCGGCAGCGCGGCGGTGCGGCGTTTCCTTGACGAAGGCGCGCGGGTCGCCATTGTCGACCGCAATGGCGCGGCGGCGCGGCAATTGGCCAGCTCCCTCCGCGACGACGCCCTGGCGATCGAGGCTGACGTCACCGATGAAGCGGATGTGCGGCGCGCCGTCGCAACGATCGTCGAGGCGTTCGGCGGCCTCGACGTGGTGTTCAACAATGCCGGAATTTCCGGCGTCGTCGCTCCCGTTCACGACCTGCCGGTCGAAGACTGGGATACGACCATCCGCATCAATCTGCGCGGCATCTTCCTCGTGCTGCAGGCGTCGCTTCGGGCGATGATCGAGGCCGGGACCGGTGGCTCGATCGTCAACATGGGCTCGTCCATGGCCGGTTGGGACGTCCTTTCGGGTGGTGCCGGCTATGTCGCTTCCAAACACGGGGTGGTCGGCCTGACGCGGGTCGCAGCGCTCGATGCCGCGCCTTACGGCATACGCGTCAACGCCATCTGCCCCGGCGTGATCGAGACGACGCTTGGCGTGCCGGCTTCCGGCGACGGCGAATTCAAGAGCAGCGTCCAGCATTTCGCCGACCGCATTCCGTTGCGCCGCATCGGCCAGCCGGACGATGTCGCGGCCGCCGTGGCTTTCCTGGCCTCCGACGAGGCGAGGCACGTCACAGGCGTGGATTGGCTGATCGACGGCGGCCAGACCTTGCAGAGTTGGGCCAATGCCCCTGATGGCGGTGCGTTTCCGAGATTTCGCTAGGGTGCGGCGCCGGGGCGCGCTCACCGTGCAGCCTGTCTCGGCCTTCAATGGCGAAGTGTAAATAGTCGGATGTCAACGACTCCCGGTCGCCCGACCCCTCATGATTTACTTCACCCCGATGCCGGCAGTCAGGCCGCCATCGATCTTGTAGTCAGCGCCAGTGCAGAAGCCGGCCTTCGACGAACACAGGAAAGCGATGAGTTCCGCCACCTCCTCCGGCTCGCCGATGCGCCCGATGGGGTGCGCTTTGCCGAAGCGCTTGTAGGCGGCCTCGACTTCGGCATCGCTGCCATTCTCGCCACGCGCGGCCTTTTCCAGGATCGGAGTGCGGATCGAGCCGGGGCTGACGGAATTGACCCGGATGCCGGAGCGCGCATGGTCGAGGGCCAGGGCACGCGTCAGCGTGTGGATGGCGCCCTTGGTGGTGGCATAGGCGGCGACGTTTTGCTGGCAGGCAAAGCCCTGCACCGAAGCGACGTTGATGATGGCGCCGCCGCCCCTGCGGACCATTTCCGGGATGCCGAAATGCGCTGTCAGATAGATCGACCCGACATTGACCGACATCGCCCTGTTCCAGGTCTCGAAATCGGTGCTGGTCGCGGTTCCGTACGGATGCACCGCCGCCGAATTGACGATGATATCGAGGCCGCCGAACCGCTCGACGCCAGTCGCGACCGCGTCGCGAACCTGATCGGGCACGGAGACGTCGGCGCCTATGACCAGCGCCCCGGCTGCGGAGCTTTCCAGTTCCGCTTTCAGCGCCGCGTTGGCCGCGCGGTCGATGCCGCAGGCGACGATCGCAGCGCCTCCAGCCGCAAGGCGTCTGGCGGTTGCGAGGCCAATCCCGGTCGTCCCCGTCACCAAGGCAACCTTGCCGTCGAAATCCTTCATTGGGAAAACTCCTTCATTCGCTGTCCGAAACCGTTCCTAGTTTGACACCCATCGTGGTCCAACAATAGGTTGCCGTTCTCTCGCAGAAGGAAGCGGCAATGGAACAGTGCTGGCGCTGGTATGGACCGAACGACCCGGTAACGCTCGATCATGTCAGGCAGGCCGGTGCGACCGGCGTGGTGAGCGCCTTGCACGATATCTATGACGGGCGCGCCTGGCCCCTCGAGAGCATTCTGGAGCGCAAGCGTGTCATCGAGGCCGCCGGCCTGACATGGTCGGTGGTCGAGAGCATTCCGGTCCACAACTCCTTCAAGATCGGCGCGCCGGAACGCGAGCGCTATGCCGGCTACTATCGCGACTCAATTCGCGCGCTCGCCAAGGCCGGCATTGCGACGGTCTGCTACAATTTCATGCCGGTGGTCGACTGGACGCGAACGGATCTAGCCTATCGGCTGCCGACGACAGGTTATGCGCTGCGTTTCGACGCGATCGATTTCGCGGCCTACGATTTGTTCGTGCTGAAGCGCGTCAATGCCGAGGCCGGCTATACCGCCGCCCGCATCGCCGAGGCGGAAGCGCGGCTGAAGGAATTGAGCAGCGAAGCGATCGACAGGATCGAGCGCAACCTGATCGCCGGCCTGCCGGCGACCGAGCGCAGCTATAACAGGGACAGTTTTCGCGAGGCCCTGGCGGACTACGATGCGATCGGACCAAAGGAGCTGCGCGACAACCTTGCTTGGTTCCTGCGCGAGATCATTCCGGTGGCCGAAGAGGAGGGGGTGCGCATGTGCATCCATCCCGACGACCCGCCCTTCTCGCTCTATGGCCTCCCCCGCATCGTTTCGACCGCCGAGGATGCGCGTTTCATCCTCAACGCCGTCGACAGCCCCGCCAACGGCCTGACGTTCTGCACTGGCTCCTATGGGACGCGCGCCGACAACGACATCGTCGCCATGGTCAAGGAATTCGCCGACCGCATCCATTTCGCCCATCTGCGCAACATCACCATCGAGGATGACGGCTCGTTCTACGAGGCCGAGCATCTCGAGGGCGGCACCGACATGGCGCATGTCATCCTGGCTCTGATGCAGGAAGAGGCACGCCGCCGCCGGGAAGGCCGTGCCGACTGGCGTATTCCGATGCGGCCAGACCATGGCCATCTGCTCGCCGACGACATCGGCAAGACCAGGATCAATCCCGGCTATTCGCTGCTCGGCCGGCTGAAAGGCCTCGCCGAGCTGCGTGGCATCATGCGCGCCATCGAGCGGTTCGAGCTGGCTTGAGCGGCCCCCTCAGTTCGGCTGGCAGGATCTGAAACTATCGCGCCGGTTTTGCACTCCCGCGGTGCTTATATGCCACATTGATGAGAAACGCCCTGGGCCGCATCGCGCCAGGGCAGCCATGCGCTGCCGCAGTTCGGCGAAGCTGGGCATGGATTGTCCGCATGGCTTGACGACAACCTTGGTGATGCGGCTCGACACTGGCCGCTTCGACGCCATCCAGTAATGGATTGTCACAAACACCGCGATCTTTAGGAAAAATCTCCACGCGCGATGCTTTGAATACACTAAATCCATAGACAAAGACCGATCCCGTGCTGAGCGCGTTTGTCTGGGTTGTCATATGGCAAAATCTCCTATTATTCTCAATGGCTTCACCATGAATGCCGTCTCCCATGTCGCCTACGGCCTTTGGCGTCATCCGGCCGACCAGGCCTATCGACATCCCGAGCTCGACTACTGGATCGAGCTTGCCAAAGCACTGGAGGAGGGCGGCTTCGATTGCTTGTTCATCGCCGACGCGCTGGGCCTTCTCGACGTCTATGGCGGTGGATACGACGCCTCGCTGGCAAAGGGCGTGCAGTCCCCCGTCAACGATCCGCTGTTGCTGGTCTCAGCGCTTGCCGGCGCGACAAGCCGGCTGGGTTTCGGCGTCACCGTTTCGACGACCTACGAAAAGCCATATCTGCTGGCGCGCAAATTCGCCACGCTCGATCATCTCACCAAGGGGCGGATCGCCTGGAACGTCGTCACCTCGCAGCTCGACAGCGCGGCGCGCAATCTCGGTCTCGACAGGCAGGTGGCGCATGACGAGCGCTACGAGATCGCCGACGAGTTCATGGATGTCGCCTACAAGCTCTGGCAGGGTTCCTGGGAAGACGGTGCCCTGGTGCGTGATCGCGGCAGCGCCGCCAACCCGGACGGTCTCTATACCGATCCGGAAAAGGTCCATCCGATCGGTCATTCCGGTCGCTACTTCAACGTTCCGGGTCCGCATCTCTCGGAGCCCAGTCCGCAGAGGGTGCCGGTGCTGTTCCAGGCGGGCGGTTCGCCGCGCGGCCAGCGCTTTGCCGCTCGTCACGCGGAGGTGGTCTTTGTCGCCGGTGCCGATGTCGATGGCATCCGCCGCAATGTCGCTGAGGTGAAGCGGCTTGCCCACGATGAAGGCAGGGCTCCAGGCAGCATCAAGTTCATATCCGCGGTCTCGGTGATCACGGATGAAACCGACGCCGCCGCGGCCGCCAAGCTCGCTGACTATAGGTCGCACTACGATGTCGAAGGCGCGCTGGTGCATTATTCGGCAACGACCGGCATCGATTTTTCCAGGCACGATCTCGACCAGCCTATCCGCTACACCGAAACCGATTCCAACCGCTCCCTGCTGCGCATGTTCGACGACCCGTCGTCGGGCCGCCAGTGGACCTTGCGCCAGGCGTTTTCCCCGGAGGGCGGTTTTGGGCGCGGCAAGTCGTTTGTCGGCGGTCCGAAGACCGTTGCGGACGAGCTCGAGCAATGGCTGGAAGCCACCGATACCGACGGCATCAATTTGACGCATGTGATCAGCCCGGGCAGCTTCATCGATTTCTCCGCCCATGTCGTTCCCGAGTTGCGGCGGCGCGGGCGCCTTCGCGAGGATCTCGGTCCCTCGCTGCGCTCCAGGCTCTTCGGGCGTGACAGCCGCCCGCCCGCCGATCATCCGGCGGCGCGGCATGCCTTCTCGCAGGTCCGCCGGCCGGAGGCGTTGGCATCATGACCATCCATGCCGTCGTTCAGCGCGAGCAGCGCAGCGATTTCCAGGGCTGGGCCGAGAAGGCCGAGGGGGTGGCACGCGAGCTCAAGCGCACCGCGGCCGCGCGCGATCTGGCCGGGGCCGCCCCGCACGCCGAAATAGACCTTTTGCGTCTAGCCGGCCTGCTGACGATCTATATTCCCGAGCGATTTGGCGGAGGCGGCGCGACGCCGGCCGAAGTACTGAGGATCGTCCGTATCCTGGCAAAGGGCGACACATCGATAGCCCAGATCGTCATCTACCATCTCTTCGGCACGGCAATCGGATTGGACGGCGACAACAAGTCCCTGATCGAAAGACGGCTTCAAGGCTTTCTCTCCAAGGGCTGGTTTCATGCCGGTATCGCGCAGGCCGCCTATGAGCCGCTTGTCGAGGCGAGGCAGGTGGACGGCGGTTTCGTGCTCAACGGCGCCAAGCCTTTCACCAGTGGTGCACAAGTGGCCGACACGCTGCAGGTCTGGGTGCGCTTTGCCGGGAGCACGCGGATCGCCGGCACCGATGCCAGCGGTCATATCGGCCAGTTCATCGTCGCCAACCCCACGTCAGGCCTCAGCTTCGGCAATGACTGGGACAATATCGGCCAGAGGCTGACGGTGAGCGGCAGTGCGGCGCTCGAAAATGTCGCCGCATCCGCCGACGATCTGGTCGGGCATTGGCCTGATGATACGGTTCATCCACCGCGTGCCATGCTGCATGTGCCGATCGTTCATGCAGCCTTCGGCGAACTTTATCTCGGCACCGCCCTTGCCGCCCTGGAAGACGCCAGGGATTACATCACCCAACACGGCAGGCCATGGCTGTCCTCGCCGGCAAAGAAAGCCTCCGAGGACACGCTGGTTGTCGAGCGCTTCGGCCGGCTTTCGATCGCGCTGGCGTCCGCGCAGGCGCTCGCGGACGCCGCCGGCGAGGCCGTGCAGCGCGCCTTCGAGCGAGGCAGGGATCTCACCGCGGAAGAACGTGGCCATGCCGCGGCAATCGCCTACCAGTCGAAGGTGCATTCGACCGAGGTCGCCCTAGAAGTGACGTCGCGCATATTCGAACTGACCGGTGCCCGCTCCACGGCGCGCTCGTTCGGCTTCGACCGCTACTGGCGCAACGTGCGTACGCACAGCCTGCATGATCCCGTCCACTACAAGGTGCTGGAAGTCGGTGACTTCGCGCTTAACGGCCGTGTGCCGCCGCCAACCTACTATTCGTGAGCCGAAGCATGGCAAATTCCACCCATAAGGCGGTCAAGCCTCTCATCCTCAACGGCTTCGGTATGACCGTGGTCGGTCACGTGTCGGCGGGCCTCTGGCGTCATCCGAGCGACCGCGCCAACACCTACACCAGCCTCGAATACTGGACCTCGCTGGCCAAGCTGCTCGACGACGGCGGCTTCGACGCGCTGTTCCTCGCTGACGCGCTTGGCCACCTCGATGTCTTCCGGGGGACACCGGATGCGTCGCTGCGCACCGCAGCCCAGTCGCCGGTCAACGACCCGCTGCTGCTGGTCTCGGCAATGGCCGCCGCCACCAGGCATCTCGGCTTCGGCATCACCGTGTCGACCACTTACGAGCAGCCCTATCTCCTGGCCCGCAAGTTCACCACGCTGGATCATCTGACCAAGGGCCGCATCGCCTGGAACGTCGTCACCTCGGTTCTGGAATCGGCGGCGAAGAATCTCGGCCTGGAGCGCCAGATCGACCATGACGAGCGTTATGATCTGGCGCAGGAATTCCTGGATGTCACCTACAAGCTCTGGGAGGGATCCTGGGAGGACGGGGCGGTCGTGCACGATCGCGAGAAGGGGCTCTACACCGATCCTTCCAAA
This sequence comes from Mesorhizobium sp. M7A.F.Ca.US.011.01.1.1, assembly GCF_003998295.1. Lineage (NCBI taxonomy): Bacteria > Pseudomonadati > Pseudomonadota > Alphaproteobacteria > Hyphomicrobiales > Phyllobacteriaceae > Mesorhizobium > Mesorhizobium sp. M7A.F.Ca.US.011.01.1.1. The sequence continues at coordinate 107,224 of NZ_RZRT01000008.1, read as the reverse complement.
GTCCATCCGATCGGCCATCACGGCAAATATTTCTCCGTGCCCGGCGCGCATCTCGCGCAGCCCAGTCCGCAGCGCACGCCGCTTCTGTTCCAGGCGGGAACCTCGCCGCGCGGGCGCGAATTCGCTGCTCGCAACGGCGAGGTGGTGTTCCTCGGCGGCACCAGCACGGCCTCCATCCGCCGCTCGGTCGAGGCGATCCGTGCCCGCGCCGTCGAACTCGGACGGGCGCCGGATGCGATAAAGTTTATCACCGCGGTCACCGTCATCACCGGAGCCACGGACGAAGAGGCCGAGGCCAAGCACAAGAACTATCTATCCTACACCAGTGTCGAAGCGGCCCTGGCGCTGTTTTCGGCATGGACCGGCGTCGACTGGTCGCAATATCCACTCGACCACCCGCTCGAATATATCGAGACAAATGCCGGCCGTTCAGCCCTTGCCAATCTGACGCGGATCGATGCCGACCGGCGCTGGACCGTGGCCGGGATCGCCGAGTATATCGGGCTCGGCGGCATCCATCCCAAGCTGGTCGGCTCACCGCAGAGGATCGCCGACGAGCTCGAACGCATCGCCGATGAATCCGGCGTCGACGGCTTCAACCTGGCCTATGTCGTCAGCCCGGGCACATTCGAGGACTTCATCGAATTCGTCGTCCCGGAGCTGCGGCGGCGGGGTCGCATCCGGGAACGTGGCGCGCCCGGCACCACGATCCGCGAGCGCTTCCAGGGAGCGGGCCAGCGGCTGCTGCGCGACGACCATCCGGGAACAGCCGCACGCGACCGCTCGAACTGGGGTACCATCGTCGAGGCGGCCGAGTGAGCGGTATCCATCTCCACTGGTATCTGCCGACCAACGGCGACAGCCGGGAAATCGTCGGCTCTGGCGATGATTCCCATCTCGGCAACGGCCCGTCACGATCGCGGTTCCGGGAAGCGAGCCTCGATTACCTCTCACTGGTCGCCAAGACCGCGGAGACGTTAGGCTTCGAAGCCGTGCTGACGCCGACCGGAACCTGGTGCGAGGATGCCTGGATAGTCACGGCGGCACTGGCGCAGGTCACCACGCGGTTGAAGTTCCTCGTCGCCTTCCGTCCCGGCCTGATCTCGCCGACGCTGGTCGCCCACCAGGCGGCGACCTTTCAGCGCATATCGGGTGGGCGGCTGCTGCTCAACGTCGTCACCGGAGGCGATCCGCTGGAGCAGAGACGCTTCGGCGACCACCTCGGCCACGATCAGCGCTATGAGCGCACGGGAGAGTTCCTCGAGATCCTGCGCGGCGTGGTCCTGCCCGCCGGTTCGGGCCGGCGCTTCGATTTCAGGGGAAAGCACTATGACATTGAAGGCGCCAGATCGATTTCGGCAAATGGCCGCTTCCCGACATCTTCTTCGGCGGCGCAAGTGGTGCTGCGCAAGCGGTCGCCGCGCGCCATGTCGACACCTATCTGGTCTGGGGCGAGAGCCCGGCAACGGAAGCTGCCCGGATAGGCCATGTGCGGGAACTCGCCGCCGCGCAGGGCCGCAAACTAAGCTTCGGCATACGCCTGCACGTCATCAGTCGCGATACCGAGGCGCAGGCCTGGGAAGAAGCCGAGCGGCTGCTGGAGAGACTGACGCCGGAACGGATCGCGCAGGCGCAGGCAATCCTGGCGCGCACGGAATCGGCCGGCCAGCGCCGGATGAACGCGTTGCATAGCGACAGCGGCACCGCGGCGCTCACCGCGCGCAGCGTGCGCGATCTCGAAATATCGCCGCATCTGTGGGCCGGCTACGGCCTGGTTCGCGGCGGCGCCGGCACGGCGATCGTCGGCAGCCACGAGCAGGTTGCGTCGCTCATCGAGGAGTACCACGCCGTCGGCTTCGACCACTTCATCCTGTCGGGCCAGCCGCACGTCGAGGAAGCCTATCATTTCGCCGAAGGCGCGCTGGCGGTCTTGAAATCGAAGGGGCTGCTCGCAGCCTGAAATATGTGCGGCCTCAGGTGGACGCGACAATGGAGCATGACGAGAAGACAATGTCGGACATTCAGATCTATCCGGGCCTCAGCGACGCCGAATTCGAGACCTGGGCCGAGAAGGCCCGCGACGTGGCGCAGCAACTCGCGGCAACGGCGCTCGAACGCGACCGGGCGAACAAGGACCCGGTGGAAGAACTGGCGCTGCTGCGCGACAGCGGCCTGCTCGGCTTGGCCGCGCCACGCGAGTTCGGCGGCGCCGGCGCAAACCTCGTCCAGGCGCTCAAGATCAGCCGCATCATCGCCGCCGCCGACGGCTCGATCGGGCAGTTGATCGCCTATCACTATTCCAACGGTGTCTGGACCTACATTCTCGGCACGGCCGAGCAGTGGGAAAAGACGGCGCGTGGCGTCGGCGCACAAGGCTGGTTCCAGGGCGGCGTCAGCAACCCGCGCGACCAGTGGAACGAGATCGAGCATGTCGGCGACCGCCGATTCCTGAACGGCAGGCGCACCTTCGCAACCGGCGCCTCGGTGGCCCAGGTCATCACCGTCAGCCTCTGGGACAACGGCAAACGCGCTCACTACCAGATCCCGCCGACGCGCCAGGGCATCAGCTTCGGCGGCGACTGGGACAATCTCGGCCAGAGACTGACTGCGAGCGGCAGTGTCACTTTCGACCATGTCGAAGTCTTCGAGGATGAGCTGCTCAGCGCCCTCGACGATTATGAGGGCGATGTCGAATTGCGCGACGGCCTGCGCGTCCTGTTCAGCCAGCTCATCTTCATCAATTTCTATCTCGGCATTGCCGAGGGCGCTCTTGCCGCCGCCGCCGATCATGTCCGCCGCTTCGGCCGGCCCTGGCCGGAGTCCGGGCTGGAACGGGCGATCGACGATCCCTACCATCTGGTGCTGTTCGGCCGGCTATCCGCCGGCATTGCGGCGGGCATAGCAATCGCCGACAAGGCCGCGGCGCTTTACGAGGCGGCACTGCATGCCGGAGCGTCGGTGACGGCGCAGCAATGGGGCGAACTCGCAACGATCATCGACCAGGGCAAGATCGTCGCCAACGACGTCGTGCTCGACGTGACGGCGCGCATCTTCGAAGCGACGGGCGCGCGCTCGACGGCCAACAAATATGGCCTCGACATCTATTGGCGCAACGCGCGCACCCATACCGTCCACGATCCGGTCTCCTACCGGGCGCGCGAGGTCGGCACATATCTGCTGGCCGAAACGCTGCCGAGACCGCGAACCTATGCGCAGCCGCCGCAGCCGGAAGCGCACAAGCCTGAAGCCGTGCCCACGCGGAGGGCATCATGATATCGGATGTGCGCCTGCTGACCGGGAAGGCCGAACTCGCGCAGGCCGCACGCACCTTCCGCACGGCCATGGTCGGCCTGCCGCCGCTCGGCCCGATCGACGACGCGCTGATCGACAGATTGTTCGAGCCGGATCGCACCTGGGGCGCCTTCGACGGCGAGACGCTCGTTGGCACAACCGACTCCTATTCGGGACGGATCGCGGTTCCCGGCGGCGCCTGGTTGCCGCAGGCCGCGGTCACCCATGTCGGGGTGCTGCCCACCCATACGCGGCGTGGCGCCGCCACGGCGCTGTTCAAGGCGCAGCTGCGCGCCGCGCGCGAGCAGGGCGAGGCGGCGGCCACCTTGCGGGCCTCCGACGCGCGCATCTACGGCAACTTTGGCTATGCGATCGCCAATACTTCTGTCAGCCTGGAAGTCGACACCCAGCGCGCGCGCCTGCGGGCAGGGCTGACGTACACCGACAAGATTCGGCTGATCGACAGCGACGATGCCTGGGCGATACAGGCGCGCATCTACGCGGATCAGCCTGTTTCGCGCGCGGGCGTCATCACACGCTCGGCCTATTGGTGGGATTTTCAGGCGTTGCGCCAGGCGCACAGCGGCACGCCTAACTACGTCGCCGTTCACGGCGACAACGGTTCGGAAACCGGGTTCGTGCGCTATCACCCTGTCGGCCTCGACAGCTGGTTCACCAGCTCGGAACGCACCATCGTGGTCGATGATATCGTGGCCTACAGTCCGGCCGCCTATGTCGCGCTGGTCGCACATCTGCTGGCGGTCGACCTGCCGCATCGCATCGTCTTCTGGAGCCGTCCCGCGGACGATCTGCTGCCGTGGCTGTTCGAGGATTTTCGAAGCGTTCGCGTTTCGGCGGCGCGCGACGAAACATGGCTGCGGCTCCTGGACGCTGAAAAGGCTCTAACAGCCCGGTCCTATGCCGGGCAGGGCAGCGTCGTGCTGGAAGTCTCCGATGCCATCCTGCCCGAGAACGCGACCAGGCTGCGCCTCTCGCCAGAAGGAGCCGAGCGCACCAATCTGTCCGCCGCCGTGGTGACGGACGTGGCCGCGGTTTCGGCGGCCTATCTCGGCGGCGTGAAGTGGTGGCAGCTCGCGCAGACGGGGCGCCTCGGCGACTTCGACCGGGCTGCGGTCGAAACGCTCGACACGCTGTTCACGGCGCCGGCCTTGCCTCATTCCGGAACAATGTTTTGACAGGCGGAGCTAATATAAAATGTATTTTGAAAGTGTGTTTGAAAAATGGGTAATTCTATCTCAAAATTATTCTCGCTAAATGCAATGGTATTTTGAAGAATTATTTATAATCGGAGAGAAGTAATGACAACACATGTTGCGCGTAAGTTATTATTGGGAATTGCAATTGGCATTCTGTCGATTTCTGTTCTTGGTTCATCCGCGCAAGCGGAAGATCTGAAACATGGCGGGGTCCTGCGGATTGCTTCGATCCAGTCCGATCTCGATGCGTTCGATCCACTCACCGGCTACAGCATCGATTCCTGGGAAATCCTGCGCGCAACAACGCGCCAGCTGGTGACCTATCCCGGCTCGCCAGCCGGCCTTAAGGAGGACACCACGCTCGTGCCGGATCTCGCCAAGTCCTGGGACATCAGCGACGACGGCAAGGTCTACACCTTCCATTTGAAGGACGACGTGTTCTTCTCCGGCAGCCTCGAGCGCAAGATCGTCGCCAGCGATTTCGTCTATGGCGTCAAGCGCTTCTGCGATCCCAACAAGCAGGTCGCCGCCATCAACTATTTCAACCTCGTGATCTCCGGCTTCGTCGACTATTGCAAGGAATTCGCGAAAGTGCCGACAGGCGATCTCGCTGCGACCAAGGCTTTCACCGACACGCATGAGATTGCCGGCGTCTCGGCTCCCGACGAGCACACGCTGGTCATCAAGTCGGACACCAAGAACTACGATTTCCTCAACATCCTTTCGATGAATTTCGTGTCGCCGGTGGCGCCCGAGATCGCGTCCAAATATTTCCCGGACTCGCTGGAGTCGCGCAAGAACCTGCCGTCCAGCGGCCCTTACTATGTCGACACCTACGAGCAGGGTCAGAAGCTGGTCCTGAAGAAGGCAAAGAATTTCAAGCCGGAGTCCGACCCAGCGCGCAAGGCCTATGCCGATGAGATCGATATCGATTTCACGGCCAACAGCGAGGACAGCGTCGTCCAGAAGATCATCGCCGGTGAGGCCGATCTGTCGCTGTATCTCGACATCCCGCCCATTCCGACGATCCAGCGCTTCCTGTCGCAGAAGAGCCCCGACATCCATGTGACGAACAGTGGATCGGCGAACTTCATCACCTTCAACCAGCGGCCGGAGGTCAAGAGCGACGGGGCCGAGGCGCTGCGCAAGCTGAAGGTCCGGCAGGCGCTGACCTATGCGGTGAACCGCGAACATCTGGCGCAGACCCAGGCCGGTTCGATCGGCGCCGTGCCGCTCACCCAGATCATCACCTCGACCATTCTCGGCTACGAGAAGTTCGATCCGTACCCGACCGAGAGCTACAGGGGTGATCCGGCCAAGGCAAAGGAACTGCTCGCCGAAGCGGGATATCCGAATGGCATTGCGTTCGACGCGATCTACAGGGGCAACGCGCAGTTCGAAGCGATTGCCGTGACGCTGAAGGAGGATCTGGAAGCAGCGGGTATCACGCTCAACCTGATCCCGATCCCGCCGACGCAGTGGTACGCCTTCATCCAGGATCCGAAGAGCCGCTGGGACGTGTCCCTCGGCGGCACATTCTCCCCGGACTGGCAGGGACCGAGCACGCGCATGCTGCTTGGCGGCTGGCTGAATTCGGACGCGGCACCTTGCGGCACCGGCAACGTCCACGCCATTTGCTACAGCAATCCGGAACTCAACAAGCTAGCGGCGCAGGCTTATCCGTCGGACGATCCGGGGCCGATCTGGACCAAGGCCGACAAGCTCGTCTCCGCCGACCTGCCTTGGATTCCGTTGTTCGAGAAACGCAAGGTCGTGGTCACCTCCGATCGGCTCGCCAACTGGGTGTGGTCGTCGCTGGCGGTCAATGCCGACATCACCAACATCGCTCTCAAGCAGTAGCAAGGCCGGACCGGCAAAAGGAGGCGCGCGTGCCCATCTTCTCTGTCGCCGATCTGCGCGTCGCGTTCGGCGGCGTGGACGTGGTGCATGGCGTCTCGTTTTCCGTCGAGCCGGGCAGGACGCTTGCCATCGTCGGTGAATCGGGCTCGGGCAAGAGCGTGTCGCTGCTCGGCGCCACCGGCCTTCTGCCACCGGCGGCGAGTGTTCGCGGCAGCGTGCTGCACAAGGGCGATGAGATACTGGGCCTCTCCGCCGGCGACCTGCGCCGGCGGAGAGGTGCCGACATCGGCTTCGTCTTCCAGGACCCGCTCAGCAATCTTCATCCGTTGAAGACGATCGGCCAGCAGATCGCCGAAGCGATCACCGCGCACCGCGGGGTGGGACGTGGGGAGCTGCGTCAGCGCGTTCTCGATCTTCTGGCCGATGTCGGCATCCCCGACCCTTCGGCCCGCGTGAACGACTATCCCAGGCAGTTCTCGGGCGGCATGCGCCAGCGCGTGATGATTGCAGCGGCGATCGCGCTCAATCCCGGTCTGATCATCGCCGACGAACCGACGACGGCGCTCGACGTGACCGTGCAGGCGTCGATCCTTGATCTGCTGAAACGAATCCAGCAGGACCACGGCACGGCAATGATCTTCGTCAGCCACGATCTGGCCGTCGTTTCGGACATTGCCGACGATGTCCTGGTGATGCGCGCGGGGCACGTCGTGGAGCAGGCGCCGGCCGAGCTGATTTACAGGGCACCGCGCCAGGCTTACACCAGGGAGTTGCTCGGTGCGGCGCGGCTTGGCGGCCTTGTTGCACGCGCGGCGCGATCATCGCTACTCCCGGCGCTGCCGTCGATGCCCGATTTGCTCTCCGTCTCGGCAATCGCGCGTTCGTTCGCAGGCCGCTCCGCCGCAGGCGGTCTGATCAGGCCGGTGCTCACGGATATCTCGTTCACCGTCCGCGAAAACGAGATCGTCGGCCTCGTCGGCGAATCCGGCTCCGGCAAGTCGACAATCGGCCGGCTGATCGCCGGGCTCGACCGGCCGGACGAGGGCAGCATCTCCCTGCGGGAGCGTATCTATTCGCGTCCGGGTGTCGGCGGCATCGCCATCGACCGGCAATTGCGGTCGGACATACAGGTTATCTTTCAAGACCCCTATGCAAGCCTCAACCCGCGGCGGCGCATCCGGTCCATTCTGGCGGAACCCTTCATCATCGGCACCAGACTGGACGCCGCGGCGATACGCCGGCGCGTGCAGGATCTGGTGCGCGACGTGGAACTTCCCGACGACGTGCTGGATCGTTTCCCGGCCCAGCTTTCAGGTGGCCAGCGGCAGCGTGTCGCCATTGCGCGCGCCATCGCGCTCGAACCCTCGCTGATCGTCGCCGACGAGCCGGTATCGGCACTCGACATCACGACGCAGGCGAAGATCATCAGGCTGCTGCAGACCATTCGCCGGCAGCGAGGCCTGTCGCTGCTCTTCATCTCGCATGATCTCGGCGTCGTGTCGGAACTGTGCGACCGCGTCATCGTGCTGGAGAAGGGCGTCATCGTGGAAGCCGGCGAGACAGGCCGTGTCTTCGGCGCTCCCCGGCATCCCTACACGGTCAGGCTGATAGACGCGATCCCCGGCAAGGTCCTGCGGCGCAACCCGGTTCCCGAGCGGATCGCCGCGCATGCCTGAGATCCGTGCCCTGGCGTCCGTCCAGGACCACGTCCTGCTGGGGCATGGCGAGGTGGTGAATTCCTACAGGTCGCTGCTTCTGCGAGCGCTGCTGCGCGAACGGTCCTTTCGCATCGGCGCGCTGATCATAGGCTTCGTCACCGCCGGTGCGCTGCTGGCGCCAGTGGTCGCATGGCTGCTGGGGCACGGGGTGACGGAGCAGTTCCGCGATACGGCGTTGACCGAGATGGGACTGCCGACTGGCCCCACGTTCGAATTTCCACTTGGCGCCGACGGCAACGGCCGCGACGTGCTGGTCAGAACGCTCTACGGCGCGCGCGTATCGCTGGCCATCGCCATCCCGGCGACCACGCTTGCCATGATCATCGGCACCGCCATCGGCCTCGTCAGCGGATTTCTTGCCGGTCGCGTCGACCGCGTCATTTCGCAGGCGGTGGACGTCGCTTTGTCGTTTCCGTTCATCGTCACCGCGCTCAGCCTCCTGTCGCTGAACCGGGGCGTCGATGGCAAGCCGTTTGTTGCGCCCTCCCTGGTGGTGGTGCTGATCATAACCCTGTTTTCCTGGACCTACTTTGCCCGGCTGACGCGCGGCCTGGTGTTTGTCCTGCGCCGCAGCCCGCTGGTGGAAGCCGCGCAGACGATCGGCGCCTCGAAGACCAGGATCATCATGCGCGAGATCCTGCCCAACATCGCGCCGGTCATCCTGGTCTACTGGGCGGTACAACTGCCGACCAACATCATCGCCGAAGCGACGCTCTCCTTCCTCGGCGTCGGCGTGCAGGCGCCGCAGCCGAGCTGGGGCAATATGATCGCCGAGGCGCAGCGCTCATCCCTCTACCAGTTGCAGCCATGGTTCCTGCTCGGACCCGGCATCGCGCTGTTTCTGACCGTGGCCGGCTTCAACACGCTGAGCGCTGGCCTGCGCAACGTCCTCGACCCCCATCGCCGCAGCGGGTGACGCCATGATCCGGCATACAGGCAGGCTGATCTTCCGGGCGCTCTCGACGCTGCTGATCGTGCTGGTGATCGCGTTCTTCATCACCCGCACAGCCTACCGCAATCCGGCCGCCATGCTGGCGCCGCGCAACGCCAGCCAGCAGGCGATCGATGCCATAGCGCACGCGCTGCGGCTTAACGAGCCATGGTATCTCCAGCTATGGTATTACCTCTACCGCGGCCCCGACATCCAGGGCGCGCCGATGGGGATCGCTCACTGGCCGCCGGCGCTGGGCTACTCCTTCCGCAAGCAGACACCGGTGACCGATCTCATCCTGTCCAAGGTGCCGGTGACGCTTTCGCTAGCCCTTGGTGCCGTCGTCATCTGGATGACGCTGTCGATCCTGCTTGGAGTGATTGCCGCGCGCCGGCAAGGCTCCTGGCTGGACAGGCTGATATCGAGCTTAGCCTATGTGAGCCTGTCGGTGCCGACGTTCCTATCCGGCATCCTGATCTCCTACTTCCTCTTCTTCCAGCTCTCCAATCATGGGGTCTTCTGGTTTCCAAGCAGCGGTTATGTGCCGCTGACGAAAGATCCGTTCGAATGGGCCCGGCATCTGGCCCTGCCGTGGCTGACGCTGGCACTTGCCGAGATCGGCATTTTCCAGCAGCTGATCCGCGCAAGCATGCTCGAGATCCTTGGCGAGGACTACATAAGGACGGCGCGCGCCAAGGGTGTTCCGGAATGGCGGGTCTATTACGATCATGCGTTGAAGGCCGCGCTCAATCCGGTGATCACGCTGGGTGGCCTGGAGCTTGCCGTCATCATGGGTGGGGCGATCGTCACGGAGACGATCTTCGGATTGGACGGCGTCGGCCGGCTGGCGATCAACTCGGCGCTTGAAGGCGATTTTCCGGTCGTCATCGGGACGACGATCTTCGCCGCGGCATCGTTCGTGTTCTGCACCTTCGCCGTCGACATCACAACCAGATGGCGCGATCCGGCGAGCCAGTCGTGACCGGTCGCCATCGGGCAATTCGCTCTCATTTCAGCACGGATATTGGGAAAAATATCCGCTCTTGCTGAAATCGATGAAGCACGTTCCCTTATCATAATCCCCTTTGTCACAAATTCGCACCGCAATTCGCAAGCAGATCGGCCGCGTCATTCGGTGGAGCCACACTCTCCTGCGGAGCGACATCTCAGGCTCCGCGATCAATTACTCGACAAGGTGAACTCACGATGATCTCCCGCCTGTTGCGAACCATCATGCTGTCTCTGGCAGTCACCCTCCCGACGCTGACCGGACTGGCGGCACAGGAGGCGGGCGGGACGCTCAATCTGATCGTGCAGCCCGAGCCGCCGACGGTCAATGTCGGCGTCAACCGCCTCGGCCCGACGACCTACGTCGGCAACAAGATCTACGAGAGCCTGTTGACCTATTCGGCCGATCTGAAGCCGCTGCCGAGGCTGGCGCAAAGCTGGTCGATTTCGGATGACGGCCTCGTCTACACCTTCAACCTGCGCCGCGATGTAAAATGGCATGACGGCCAGCCGTTCACGGCCAAGGACGTGGTGTTCAGCTTCCAGAAGTTTCTGCCGGCACTTCAGGCCCGCTCGCGACTCAACCTGGCGGAGGTGAAGGACATCGCCACGCCGGACGACCACACCGTGGTGTTCACGCTCAAGGCGCCGTACCCAGCCTTCATCTACGTCCACAACACCGCCGTGCTGCCGGCCCATCTCTATGAAGGGGTGAGCGACTTTCGCACCGCCGAGGCAAACAGCAAGTTCATCGGCACCGGGCCGTTCAAATTCGCCGAGTGAAGAAGGGGTCCTTCATCCACCTTGTCCGCAACCCTGACTATTGGGATGCCGGCAAGCCCCATCTGAACGACATCTTCTTCCACGTCATCCCTGACGCCAACAGCCGCGCCATCGCTTTCGAAACCGGTCAGGTGGATGTGCTGCGCGCAGGCGACGTCGAGAACTTCGACATCACGCGGTTGGCCGGGCTCGATGCCGTGCAACTGACCGAGGCAGGCTGGGAATTTCTTCAACCGGTCGGCTACATCCACCTCAACAACCGCCACAAGCCGCTCGACGATGCGCGGGTGCGCCGGGCGATCGCGCATGCGATCGACCGCCAGTTCATCATCGACACGATCTTTGGTGGATTCGGGCACGAGACCAACGGCCCGCTGTCGCGCCTGTCGCGGTTCAAGGACACATCGGTCGAAACGAAATATGAATTCGACCTGGCCAAGGCGAACGCCATCCTCGACGAGGCCGGCCTGAAGCCCGACGCCAACGGCGTGCGCTTCGAACTGCAGTTCGTTCCGCTGCCCTATGGCGAGCTGTGGCAGCGCGAGGCGGAATATATCCGGGAGGCGCTGGCGTCTGTCGGCATCAAGGTCAACATCGTGGCGACCGACGTGCCGGGCTGGTTCAAGCGGCTGACCACCTTCGACTATGATCTTGCCGAAAACTTTGTCTACACCACCCCCGACCCGGCAATCGGCATCAGCTATGCCTACACCACGCTCGAAGGCGACAATGCGGGCACGACCGGCGGCAATGTGCATGGCTATTCCAACCCCGAGGTCGACAGACTGCTGGCCGACGCCGCCCATGAGAACGACTTCGACAAGCGCAAGGCGCTCTATTCGCAAGCCCAGAAGATCATCTCCGCCGATGTGCCGCTGATCTGGACGCACGACATCGTCTTTCCGACGCTCTACCGAACCAAGGTTCACAATCTGATCGCGACCGGTCTCGGCACAGATGAAAACTTCGCCGATGTCTGGCTGGCGAAATAGCTGGCGGGCTGGGTAGGATGGATCGTCTTGGCTTCCTGACGGGACGGGCCGCCCGCGCGGTTCTCATCCTGTTTGGGGTTATCGTGCTCAACTTCGTGCTGCTGCGCCTCGCACCGGGAGATGCGGCATCCGTCCTGGCCGGGGATCAGGGCGCGGCCGACCCGGCCTTTGTCGCGGAACTGCGCCACGATCTCGGGCTTGATCGCTCCGTGCCCGAGCAATTGTGGATCTACACCAAGTCGCTGGCGCGTCTCGACTTCGGCCAATCCTACCGCGACCAGCGTCCTGTTGTCGATATCATCGCGGAAAGGCTGCCGGCCACACTGCTTCTGACATTGACCGCCTTTGGCTTTGCGTTGGGGATCGGCATTGCGCTCGGGTCCATCGCCGCCCGGCACGCCGGCAGTCTGCTCGACGCCGTGCTGACCGGCATTTCGGTGATGTTCTTTGCCATGCCGCTGTTCTGGACCGGCCTGATGGCGATCCTGCTGTTTTCGGTCTGGCTGAACTGGCTGCCGTCCTACGGCATGCAGACGGTAGGCGAGGGCGGGTCGGATCTCTCGCTTGTCGGGGATGTCGCCGTTCATCTCATTCTTCCGGCTCTGACGCTAGGCCTGTTCTACATGGCCATCTACATGCGCGTGACGCGCGCCTCGGTGCTCGACGTGCTCGATCGCGATTTTGTCCGTACCGCCAGGGCCAAGGGCCTGAAACCGGGATTGATCTGGCGCCAGCATGTGCTGAGGAACGCGCTGCTGCCGATCATCACCTTCGCCTCCTTGCAGGCCGGACAACTGATCGGCGGGTCGATCCTGATCGAGACGGTGTTCGCCTGGCCGGGCGTCGGGCGTCTCGCCTTCGATGCCCTCATGCAGCGGGACTACAACCTCTTGCTGGCGATCTTCTTCATCACCTCGACAATCGTCGTCGTCATCAACCTGGCCGCGGATTTTCTCTACGTTGCCGCCGATCCGCGCATCGAAATGGGAGCTTGAGGCGATGGCCTTGCCGCGAACCCCGTTCCTCAGGCATCCGGGCGCCATCGCCGGCGCGCTGATCCTGATCGCGATCCTCCTGATGGCGATCTTCGCCGGTATCCTCTTTCCGGGCGATCCCTGGCGCATGGTTGCGCGCCCGAACCTGCCGCCCTTCAGCCCGGGTCATCTGTTCGGCACCGACATGCTCGGCCGTGATCTTGCGGCCGGCATCGCCCACGGGGCGCAGGTCACGCTGCTGATCGCTCTGGCGGTGACGCTGCTCGCCGTCGCCTTCGGCACGGCGATAGGTGCTGTCGCCGGCTATTTCGGCGGCTGGGTCGACGACGTCGCCATGCGGTTCACCGAGTTCTTCCAGACCATCCCGAGCTTCCTGCTGACGGTCGTCATCGTTGCGATCGTCGCGCCTTCGCTGGCTTCGATCATCCTGGCCATCGCAATCGTCAGCTGGCCGCAGATCGCCCGGCTGGTCCGGGCCGAGGTGCTGAGCCTCGTCAACCAGGACTTCGTGCGGGCGGCACGGGTTGGCGGGCTGTCGACTGCCCGGATCATCTGGGGGCACATCCTTCCCAACGTGCTGTCGCCGGTGATCGTTGCCGCTTCGTTGATGACGGCGACCGTCATCCTGATCGAATCGGGCATCAGCTTCCTTGGTCTGGGCAATCGCGAGTTCGTCTCCTGGGGCTATCTGCTCGGCACCGGCAGGACCGCCTTTCGCGTCAACTGGTGGCTGTCGACCATTCCGGGCCTGGCGATCTTCCTCACCGTTCTTTCCCTGAACCTCGTCGGCGACGGCCTGAACCATTGGCTCAACCCTCGCAACAGCAATCGCGGTGGGCGCGCATGACGGCCCTGGTCGAGATCGCGGGTCTCTCCATCGCTTTGCCGGAGCACGCCGATCGAGCATTGGCCGTCGAAGACGTGTCGTTGCGTATCGACCGTGGCGAAGTGCTCTGCCTGGTCGGCGAATCCGGATCTGGCAAATCGGTATTGGCCGCGGCCATTGCCGGCCTGTTGCCTGCCAAGCAGCTCCGGATCGCCGCCGGTGCGATCCGTTTCGATGGCCGCGACATTGCCGGGATCAGCGAGGCTTCGTTCCGCCTGCTGCGCGGCAAGCGCATTGGCTTCATCTTCCAGGAACCGATGAGCGCGCTCAATCCGGTGCTGACCATCGGCCGCCAGATCGAGGAAGCGCTCGCCGCGCATGATGGCGGCGACCGCAAGGCGCGCACCGCTCGCGTGCTGGAACTGGCGCGGGCAACCAGGCTTCCGGATCCCGAGACGATCATTCACCGCTACCCGCACCAGCTCTCGGGCGGACAGCGGCAACGGGTGATGATCGCCATGGCGATCGCCAACGATCCGGACCTGCTGATCGCCGATGAACCCACCACCGCGCTCGACGTCACGACGCAAGCGGAAATCCTGCGGCTGATCCTTGAAATCCGCGAAAGGCTCGGCCTCGCCGTTCTGTTCATCACCCATGATATCGGCGTGGTCGCCGATATCGCCGATCGCGTCGTGGTGATGAAGGAGGGCCGGGTGATTGAGAGCGGCAGAGCAGACGACGTCCTCGAAGCGCCATCGCAGCCCTACACACGCCGCCTGATCGAAGCCGTTCCGGTTCTTCATACCAGTGCAATTCAAAGACGGGACGCAGGGGATCCGTTTCTCGTTGTCCGCGGGCTGAGCAAGACCTATCGTGATCGCCGCGCGCCTTGGCGGCGGCAGACCTCCGCCACCAGGGCGCTGGACGGTGTCAATTTGACGATTGGGCGCGGCGAGACGGTCGCCCTCGTCGGTGAATCCGGTTCGGGCAAGACGACGCTCGGCCAATGCGTCGTCGGACTGGCCGACTGGGATGAAGGCAGCCTGAGCTTCGACGGTGGCGATCTCGCCGGCACGACACGGGAGCGCATTTTACGTCCGCGTATCCAGATGGTGTTTCAGGATCCGTTCGCCTCCCTCAATCCGCGCCATCGCGTCCGCCGCATCCTTACCGAAGCCACCATAGTCAACGGCCTTTCACGCGAGAGGGCGGAGGAGAGCATGTCCCGCCTCCTTGTCCGCGTCGGACTTGACCCCGGTGCGGCCGATCGTTTCCCGCATGCCTTTTCAGGCGGCCAAAGGCAGCGTATTGGCCTGGCGCGAGCACTCATGCTTGAGCCCGACCTGCTCGTCGCCGACGAACCGGTCTCGGCCCTGGATGTCTCGATACAGGCGCAGATTCTCGACCTTCTGGCGGAAATCAAACGCGATCTTGGCCTGTCGATGCTGTTCATCACGCACGATCTTCGTGTCGCCTCGGCGATCGCCGACCGCATCGTCGTCATGCAGAGCGGCAAGATCGTCGAGGACGGTCCCGCCGAACAGGTTTTGACACGTCCCGGATCCGACTATGCGCGTGCGCTGCTGGCGGCGGTCCCAGGCCTGTCCTGGGAGCGGAGCCGCAGCCAGATCGACCGGGCCGCCGCGGAATAGAGGCGTGATACCGGTCGCAGGGCAAAATCTACCAATCTTGTAGAATTAACAAAAACGCGCTGTCCGTCTTGCCCGAGCGATACTGGAATTTCCCCACCTGCCACCGAAAGGGATGGCGTTTTCTTTGTTTCCATCGCCTGCGGTGCGACGCTTCGATCACCAAACAAGAGGTCGAAATGAGCAGTTCTGCTGGTAAACAAACGATTCCGGTGCTGGATTTTTCCCGCTATGAAGCCGATCCGGCATCTCGCAAAGAATTCATCGAGGGATTGCGGCGCGCTGCACGCGATGTTGGCTTTTTTTACCTGACCGGACATGGCATCGCACAATCGCTGATTGACGATGTGCTTGGCGCGTCACGACGTTTCTTTGCCTTGCCGGACAAGGACAAGCTCCAGATAGAGATGGTCAACTCGCCGCATTTCCGCGGCTACAACCGGATTGGACAGGAACTGACGAAAGGCCAGAGGGACTGGCGCGAGCAGGTCGACATCGGCTCGGAGGCACCGGCGCTGCCGCGCAATGCCTCGCTGCCGGCCTGGACGCGCCTGCAGGGACCAAACCAATGGCCGACCGCCTTGCCCGAGCTGAAGCCGCTTCTGCTGGAGTGGCAGGATCGCCTCACCGATCTTTCGACGCGCCTGCTGAAAGCCTTTGCCATTGTCCTGGAGCAGGATGAGGGTGCTTTCGAAGCCATCTATGCCGGCACGCCGAACCACCTCATCAAGATCATCCGCTATCCCGGCCGTGACGCGACCGAAAGCGAGCAAGGCGTCGGTGCGCACAAGGACAGCGGCTTCCTGACGCTCCTGCTGCAGGAAAGGCAGAAGGGGCTGCAGGTCGAAAGCGCCGATGGCGATTGGATCGACGCCGAGCCGCGCGCCGGCACCTTTGTCGTCAACATCGGCGAACTGCTGGAAATGGCGACCGATGGCTACCTGAAGGCCACCGTGCACCGGGTCGTAACGCCGCCAGCCGGCACCGACCGGCTGTCGGTCGCCTTCTTCCTCGGCGCTCCGTTCGATGCCGAGATTCCGCTCCTGGATCTGGCGCCGCACCTGAAGGCGCAGGCGAACGGGGTCACCCGCGATCCGCAGAATCCGCTCTACCGCAATTCCGGGCAAAACGCGCTGAAGAGCCGGTTGCGCTCGCATCCCGACGTCGCGCGGCGCCATCACGCCGATCTGCTGGCCGTCCAGGCACGCGCCGAAGCTGTCCCGGTCGCTTGACCGCCACAACCATCAGGAAGGAACGATAAATGACCCTGGAAAATCTTTCTCCCGAGACCCTTGCCCTTCACGGCGGCTCCTGGCGCGCCGATCCCGCCACCGGCGCCGTTGCCGTACCTATTTACCAGACCACGTCTTACCAGTTCCAGGACACCGGCCATGCCGACCGGCTGTTCGCCCTCGATGAGATCGGCCATATCTACACGCGCGTCTCGAACCCGACGCAGGATGCGCTGGAGACCCGCATCGCGGCGCTGGAAGGGGGTGCTGCTGCCCTTCTTGTGTCCTCCGGCCAGGCGGCCTCAGCCTATTCGGTGCTGAACCTTGCCGGCGCCGGCGACAACATCGTCTCCGCCACCGATCTCTATGGCGGCACCTGGGCCCTTTTTGCCGCGACCCTGAAGCACCTGGGCGTGGAAGTACGGTTCGTCGATCCGTCCGACCCTGAGAATTTCCGCCGTGCCACTGATGCGCGGACACGCGCCTACTATGCGGAATCGCTGCCCAATCCGAAGCTGCAAGTCTTCCCGATCAAGGAAGTCGCCGACATCGGCCGGTCGCTCGGCGTGCCGTTGATTATCGACAACACCGCGGCACCGCTGAGCATCAGGCCGTTCGACCATGGCGCGGCTGTCGTGGTCTATTCGGCGACGAAATACATTGGCGGCCACGGAACCTCGATCGGCGGCATCGTCATCGATGGCGGCAACTTCCCCTGGGAAGACCATGCCGAACGCTTCCCGACGCTGAACCAGCCCGATCCAAGCTATCACGGCAAGGTTTGGGTCGAGGCGGCCAAAGCGCTTGGACCGGTGGCGTATGTACTGCGCATCCGCACCGTGCTTCTGCGCGACGTCGGTGCCGCGATCAGCCCGTTCAATGCCTTCCAGCTGCTGCTGGGCCTGGAGACGCTGCCCTTGCGCATCCGTCAACACAATGAGAACGCCATCAAGGTGGCGGAGTTTCTGCGCGGTCATCCAAAGGTAAGCAACGTCATCTTCCCACGCTACCAAAGCGGCGAGAGCAAGCGCCGGGCCGATGCCTATTTCCGTCAGGGCAGCTACGGCGCGCTGGTCGGGTTCGAACTCAAGGATGGCCGCGAGGCTGGACGTTCCTTCATCAACGGGTTGAAGCTGCTCTACCACGTCGCTAACATCGGCGATGCGCGCTCGCTGGCTATCCATCCATCGACCACGACCCACTCGCAGCTTTCGCCGGAAGAGCAGCTCGCGACCGGCGTGACGCCCGGTTATGTCAGGCTTTCCGTCGGCATCGAGCATCCCGACGACATCATTCGCGATCTTGAACAGGCGCTCGATCAGGCCGTCGGCGATCGCGAATTGAAGGCCGCCTGAGGCATTTCTGCTGGCGAACAAATCGTCGGCTCCACATCGATCCGGTCACAGGAGGGTACAATGACTTCCAGCAGGAAAATCGGGGCAACATCGAAGATCTCGCGGCGCGGCGTGTTGCGCGCCGCCGGCACACTCGGCGTTGGCGCCGCAGCTGTGGCCCTGCTCGCCAGGCCGACCAGCTACGCCATAGCCGGCAATGCGACCAAGGTGCGGTTATCATGGACCGAGTTCGCGGCCTGCCATTCGCCGATCGCCTTCGCCCTTTCGAAGGGCATCTATGCCAGGCATGATCTCGACATCGAACTCTACTATCAAGGTGCCAGCGGCCAGACGCTGATCCAGTCGATCGCCACCAACAAGACGGATGCCGGCGCCGGCTTGCTCTATGACTGGGTCAAGCCGCTGGAGCAGGGGCTGGACGTCAAGCTGTTCGTCGGCTCACATGGCGGCTGTACAAGGCTGCTGGCGTCCAAGGCCTCCGGCGTCACCACGCTCGAAGGTCTGAAGGGCAAGACCATCGTCTCCTACGACGTCGCCAGCCCGCCAAAGCACTCCTTCCAGGTTGCGCTGGCCAAGGCAGGCCTCGATCCCGAAAATGATGTAAACTGGCTCAACGTGCCGTTCGATCTGGTCGGCGAAACGGTTGGTAAGGGTCAGGCCGATGCGCTGGCGCATCTCGATCCGTGGGCCTATTCCCACAAGAAGAAGTTCGACCTTGTGGAAGTCGCCAACACGCAAACCGGCTCGTTCGAAGGTGCAGTCTGCTGTGTGCTTGGCGTCAATTCGGCTTTCCTGGATGCCAACAAGGATGCCATCCGGCGGTTGGCCGAGGCCGACATCGAGATCCACGAATATGCCGCGGCGCATTCAGATGAGGTGGCAAAGTGGTTCGTCGACAATCTCAACCCGGGCTTCCCCTTTGAAGATATCCGCGACGAGATTGCGTCATGGGTGTTGCACAACCATCCGGTCGGCAAGGACCTGCAGGATCAGGTGAAGCATGCGGCCGCTGATCTGTCGCTGATCAAGGTGCTCGATCCCACCACCGACCCGGCGGAACTCGCGCAGCGGGTGACGGTCGACATTCTGGCCTGACGGTTGCGGTGATGAGCGCAGCGATCGACGAGGACGCAGGCGAAAAGAGTGTTTCTTCCGCTTCTGCCGGGCCCGTGTGGAAGCACGGGCTCTATGCCGCCTCGGCTTGGCTGCTCGCTGCCGTTGTCACGATTGCCTTCCCCGATGTCGTTCCGTGGGGTAGCCGCGATGTCTTCGTCGCCCTGCTGGTCGCCGGAGCGATGATCCTGGCCGGTCTTGCATTCAGCGTCGAAAAGCTTGGCGGATTTGGCCGCGGGCTGATGCACTACGGTCCATGGCTGATTGTGCTGGGCCTTTGGTTCGCGGTCTGGGAGTTGATCACCGCCAAGCTCGGCTGGATACCGAAACCATTCTTCACGCCGCCGCACGGCCTCCTGCATGTCTATATCGTCGACTGGCAACGCATCCTCATCTGCATCGCTTACACCGCGCGGCTGTGGACCATCGGCTTCTTCAGCGGCATCATTGTCGGCTTCATCGGCGGCGTGGCGCTAGGCTGGTCCAAAAACTTCGCCTATTGGGGCATGCCGGTGCTGAAGCTGATCGGCCCCGTGCCGGCGAGCGCCTGGATCCCGGCAACCTTCTTCCTGTTCCCGACGACGTTCCAGGCCAGCCTGTTCCTGGTCGCGCTTGCATCCGGCATACCGGTCGCGATCCTGACCGCGTCGGGCGTCAACTCGGTCAACCGCTCCTTCTACGACGTGGCGCGTACGCTTGGCGCCAGCAGCCGCTATCTGGTTCTTCGCGTGGCGATACCGGCCGCTCTGCCGCATGTCTTCGTCGGGCTGTTCATGGGGCTGTATTATTCCTTTGCCGTGCTGGTGGTCGCCGAAATGCTCGGCGCGAAATACGGTCTGGGCTGGTATCTGCAGTTCCAGACAGCCTATTCGGCCTACGCCAACGTCTACGCGATGCTGATCGTCATGGCATTGCTCTGCTCGGGTCTGGTCAAGCTGCTGTTCGTCGCGCGCGACCGGCTGCTCGGTTGGCAGAAGGGTGTCGTACAATGGTAGCCTTCGGCACCACTCGCGTCGCGGTCGATAACTCTGCCGGTCTTTCCGTCGACTTTCACGGCGTCTCGCATCAGTACGATCTGGATGGGCAACCCTTGCCGGTGCTGCGCCAGATCGACCTGGCCGTGGCGCCAGGCGAGTTCGTGGCGCTGCTCGGTCCGTCCGGCTGCGGCAAGTCGACCCTGCTGCGGCTGGCGGCAGGGCTGGAACGGCCAAGCAGCGGTGAGGTGCTGGCAAACGGGACAATCGTCGCCAGACCGGATCCGTCGCGCGTCCTGGTGTTTCAGGACCCGACGCTGTTTCCGTGGCGGACCGTTCGCGACAATGTCGCCATCGGGCCGGAAGCGCGCGGCGTCCTGCCTGGCAGTCAGAAGCGGATCGATGGTGTGCTTCGCCTGGTCAAGCTCGAGGCTTTCGCCTCCGCCTTTCCGCACCAGCTGTCCGGCGGCATGGCGCAACGCGCCGCGCTGGCGCGTGCCCTGATCAACGACCCGCGCCTGCTGTTGCTCGATGAGCCGCTGGGCCGGCTGGACTCACTCACCCGGCTGACCATGCAGGAGGAGCTTTTGGCGCTCTGGCGGCAGGCCGGATACACGGTCATTCTGGTCACCCACGATGTCGAAGAAGCGCTGCTGTTGTCCGGGCGCGTCATCGTGCTGACCGAGCGCCCGGCACGCATCAAGGCCGAGGTCGCGGTCGATCTGCCCTACCCCCGTCGGCGTGACGATCCGCGCATCGTAGCCCAACGCCAGCACATCCTCGAGATTCTCGGGTTCTCGGCATGACCGAAAATACGTCGGCATCGGTCAGAAAACTGTTTTCGCCGCGCTGGCTGGAAGCGGCGGGAATTGTCCTGACGCTCATTGCTCTCGTCTGGTGGGCGATCGTCTACGCACAGGTCATGTCGAACACCGGATTTCCAATCGAGCGCACCCTGCCATGTCTGCTGCAGACGTCTGACCGCTGCTCGCTAGCCATGTCGTTGTGCAAGACTTGGCATTTCCTCGGCATCCGGCGCTATTCGCCCGAACTGTTTTGGGCCGGAGCGATCATTTCCAGCTTCGCGCTTCTGTGGGGGAGCTTCATGCAAGATCCAAAGCAGAAAAAAGAAGGAACCTGACCATGCCCAGAATTGTGCCGGTGCTCGATCTGAGCCGTCTCGAACAAGGTGCCTCCGAATATCGTACCTTTCTCCTGGACCTGCGCACGGCGGCGCGAGACGTTGGCTTCTTCTATCTCAGCGGCCACGGAATTTCGGCCTTGGAGATCGACGACGTGCTCGATGCCTCGCGCCGGTTCTTCGCGCTGCCGGAGGCCGACAAGCTGGCGATCGAAATGGTCAAATCCCAGCAGTTCCGCGGCTACACCCGCGCCGGCGGCGAACTGACCAGGGGCGCGGCCGACTGGCGTGAGCAACTCGATTTAGGCGTCGAGCGCCAGCCCATAGCGCAGGGACCTGGAATTGCACCTTGGACACGGCTGCAGGGGCCGAACCAGTGGCCGTCTGCATTGCCGGAGCTCAAGCCGGCACTGCTCGCATGGCAGGCCAAGGCGACCGCGGTGGCGATTCGGCTGTTGAAAGCCTTCGCACTATCGCTCGATCAGCCCGAGGACGCCTTCGACGCGATCTACCGGGACTCGCCCAACCATCGCATGAAGATCGTCCGTTATCCCGGCCGTGACGCGACCGAAGGCGACCAGGGCGTCGGCGCGCACAAGGATGGCGGTTTTCTGACCCTGCTTCTGCAGGACGACAACAAGGGGCTGCAGGTCGAATATGACGGAAGCTGGGTGAATGTGGATCCGCTGGCGGGAACGCTGGTCGTCAACATCGGCGAACTGCTCGAACTGGCATCGAATGGCTATCTGCGGGCCACCGTGCACCGCGTCGTGACGCCGCCTGCCGGCGTCGAGCGGATTTCCGTCCCGTTCTTCTTCAGCGCGCGGCTCGATGCGACCATCCCGCTTCTTGGCCTTTCCGAGGAACTGGCGGCACAGGCGCGCGGACCGGCAAGCGATCCCGACAACCCGTTGT
This sequence comes from Mesorhizobium sp. M7A.F.Ca.US.011.01.1.1, assembly GCF_003998295.1. Taxonomy (NCBI): domain Bacteria; kingdom Pseudomonadati; phylum Pseudomonadota; class Alphaproteobacteria; order Hyphomicrobiales; family Phyllobacteriaceae; genus Mesorhizobium; species Mesorhizobium sp. M7A.F.Ca.US.011.01.1.1. Next base: position 85,221 of record NZ_RZRT01000008.1, on the reverse strand, counting down.
TCCGCGATGTCGGCACCAATGTGCTCAAAAGCCGGCTGCGTTCACATCCCGACGTGGCACGCCGCCACTATGCCGATCTTCTCAAGACCGGAACGGCGGGTTCGTGAGCTCAGCGGCGCATGAATTTTTGCCGTTTCATTTGTTTTTTGGAATGCCATTCGTCGCCAAGGCTTCGAAATAAGCCCAAAAAGGTAAAATCGTTCGGCGGTTTCCTCCCATTCCGCTGGACGGTGTTCCCCTCTGAAGGTTTTGACCTTCTATTGGCCGGGCCGTATTCGAGCCCGGCCATTTTTTGCCGCGCGATCTCCATCTTCAGCGGCGCGAACATATCCTTCGCATAAGCAATCCATTCGGGAACGGCGCGGTTCGCATTCGCCGCCAATGTGCATATTCGAAGCAATCTGCTTTCCGGACAGGCAAAAAAATGGATTGCCGTTCCTTAGTATACAAAACTTATAGAGTTAACTTCGGGGCAGTCGAACAGAGCGGGGGACGTTCCGCGATCGGCTGACAACAATGAACCTCAGGAGTTGACTGACATGACGATTGCAATGCGGCTTGGCGCCGGTTGGAGGACGGCACTGGCGACGACGCTGGTGGTGGCGGCGGGATTGTTCTCGACCGCGACCTATGCGGGCCCGACGCTCGACAAGATCAAGGAGCGTGGCTCCATCAAGGTCGGTGTCGGCACGACACCCGGTTTCTTCTCGCCGGACAGCAACGGTCGCTGGCAAGGCTTCTTCGCCGACTATGGACGCGCCCTGGCGATCACTGTCTTTGGCGACCCGGACAAGGTGGAGTTCACCAACTCTTCGCCGCAGCAGCGCCTGCCGGCGCTCCAGGCCGGCGAGTTCGACATTCTGCTGTCGGGCGTGACGGTAACGATCACGCGTGCCTTCCAGCTCGGCTTCCATTTCGGTCCGACGGTTTTCTACGACGGCCAGGGCATCCTTGTGCGCAAGGATCTCGGCGTCACCAAGGCTGCCGACCTGGACGGTGCCACGATTGGCGTTCAGAGCGGTACGACCGGCGAGTTGAACATCGCCGATTTCTTCCGCAAGACCGGCAAGAAGTTCACACCGGTGACGATCGAGGACACCGGCGAGTTCATCAACGCGCTGGAGACAGGGCGCGTCGACGCCATCACGCAGGACTCGTCCGATCTCGTTGGCAAGCGCACCCAGCTGAAGAAGCCTGATGACTACATTATCCTGCCCGAGCGGCTGTCGAAGGAGCCGCTCGCACCGGCAATCGCCGGTGGCGACGACCGCTGGCTCGAAATCGTCAACTGGACGGTCAACGCAACCATCCAGGCCGAGGAATGGGGCATCACCAGCAAGAATGTCGACGAGTTCCTGAAATCGCCGGATCCGGCCATCCAGCGCTTTCTCGGCGTCGACCCGTCGCTCGCCCAGGCGATCGGCCTCGATCCGAAATGGGCCTATAATATCGTCAAGACCGTCGGCAATTACGGCGAAATCTATGACCGGAACCTGAAACCGCTCGGTTGGGAGCGCGGCTACAACAGCCTGTGGACCAACGGTGGTCTGCTGTACTCACCGCCGTTCCGCTGAGACCCTTCAGCCAATGTCATTGACGGACGAAACCGTGCCGGGTCCAGACGGACCCGGCATGTTACGCAAGGTGTCCAGGTGGTGGGGCGACTGGCCGCTGACCCAGATCGCGGTGATCGCGGCTGTCATCGCCCTGTTCTGGCTGCTCGGCCACAACACCGCCGGGACCATGGCGCGCATCGGCATCACGCCGGGGTTCGACTTCCTCGGCAGGCCGGCGAATTTCGAGATCGGCGAGGCGCCGATCGCCTTCAGGGCGGGCGACCCCTATGCGCGCGCGATCCTGGCCGGTCTTCTGAACACGCTGACGGTGGCAGCGCTTGGATGTCTGCTCGCCACGATCCTCGGCGTTGCTCTCGGTGTTGCCGGCCTCTCAGGCAATCTGTTGCTGGCCGCGCTCGTGCGCTGGTATGTCGAGATCGTCCGCAACACGCCGCTTCTGCTTCAGCTGTTCTTCTGGATTTCGCTGGCAAAATCGTTTCCCTCGCCACGCCAGGCGCTCTCGGTCTTCGGCAGTTTCTTCCTCACCAACCGGGGCGTGTTCGTTCCCGGGCTCGCCTTTCATGGTGTGTCGGCGCCGACGCTCTGGCTGCTTGTCGGCCTCGCCTTGGCCTATATGGCTTTCCTTTGGAGGGCGCGGCGCGAGGGCAGCTTGCCTGCCAGGCGGCTGGGCATCGCAACCGCGGGGCTGCTGGCTGGCGTTGTGCTGACCTTTCCTCTAACCGGAGCCGGTGCGAGCTGGGAGATACCGGCGCTGGCTGGCTTCAACATTCGCGGCGGCTACAATCTGACGCCGGAATTCACGGCACTGTTGACGGGCCTGGTGGTCAAGTTTTCGGCGGCTATCGCCGAGATCGTGCGAGCCGGCATCCAGTCGGTCGACCGTGGCCAATGGGAAGCGTCCCGGGCGCTTGGCCTGCACAGCGGCCAGATCATGCGGCTCGTCGTGCTGCCGCAGGCCTTGCGCGTCATCACGCCGCTGACAACGTCCAGCTACCTGGACCTGACCAAGGATTCCAGCCTTGCGGTTGCCATCGGCTACCCTGATCTCGTCAGCATCATCAACACCACCGCCAACACGACCGGGCAGTCGCTGGAAGCGCTGACACTGCTGATAGGCATCTATCTGGCGATCAACCTGTCCGTATCGGCCGCCATGAACCACTACAACCGGCGTGTCGCTCTCAGAGGAATTGCGAGGACATGAGCATCTCCGACGCTGTTTACCTACGACCGTGGCGATCGTCGGCAACGCTGCGGACGTTGAAGATCGGGCTTTTCGGCACCCCGCTCAATTCAGTCATCACCCTGGTTACGGTGGCGTTGCTGGGCTGGATCGTACCGCCACTGCTGCGCTGGGGCGTATTCGACGCGACATGGACCGGAACCTCAGCCGACTGTGCACTCGCCAACGGGGCATGCTGGGCGTTCGTGGGGGCGAAATTCCGCTTCATCCTGTTCGCCTTCTATCCGCCGGCGCTGCAATGGCGCCCGCTCGTCGTCATGGTGCTGCTGCTGGGGCTCCTCGTCATCACCGCTCAGCCGCGATTTTGGCGCAAGGGATTGCTCGTCGCCTGGCCTGTCGTCGTCGTCGCCAGCTGGATCCTGATGTCCGGCACGCTGGTGCCTCCCGCCGTCCCATCGAACCAGTGGGGCGGGCTGGCCGTGACGCTGTTCGTATGGTCGGTCTGCTTCGGACTGGCGACGCCGCTGGCGATCCTGCTCGCCCTGGCGCGGCGTTCCGGCATGGGCGGCCTGCGCACGCTTGCGATCGCCTTTATCGAACTGATGCGTGGCACGCCGATGGTGGCCATCCTCTATGTGGCGATGCTCATCCTGCCAATGGCCATTCCGAATGGCCAGCTGATCGACAAGAATGTCCGGGCGATGATCATGATCACGCTGTTCTGGTCGGCCTATGTCGCCGAGGTCGTTCGTGCCGGCCTCCAGGCGATACCGGCGGGCCAGCACGAGGCCGCGACTGCGCTTGGCCTCGGCTATTGGCGCACGATGCAGCTCGTTGTCCTGCCGCAGGCGCTACGTCTGGTCATTCCCGGCATGGTCAATCTGGCGATCGGCTTCCTGCTGGCGACATCGCTGCTTGCCGTCATCGGCATTTTCGACCTGCTCAATGCGGCCCGATCCTCGGCGGCCGATCCGCAGTGGCTCGGCTACTACGACGAGGCCTATCTGTTCGCTGCGCTGATCTATTTCGTGCTGTGCTTCGGCGGCTCACGCTACAGCCTCTGGCTGGAGAAATATCTGCGCCGGTCGCAGCGACACTGAGCCTATAAAGCTCGCCGGCGTAGCGCTGTGCCATTTTGCGCTGGCGGCGGGGAAGCGAATGCTGCGGAAGCGCGTGGCGGGGGAACGCAATACCTTCCCCGTGCCTTGATGGAGGTCGATCCTCGTCGAGATTTGTTCAATCTCCAACGTCCGAGATATCCGCCACATGACACGAAAACAACTGCGCCTCGGCGCCTTCATGCGCCCCGTCAGCCTGCACACCGGCGCCTGGCGCTATCCGGGCGCCTATGCCGACGCCAATTTCAATTTCGCGCATCTGAAACGCTTCGCCCAGACCCTGGAAGCGGCGAAGTTCGACGCCTTCTTCATGGCCGACCATCTGGCCGTTCTCAACATGCCGATCGAGGCGTTGCGGCGCAGCCACACGGTCACCTCGTTCGAGCCGTTCACGCTGCTGTCGGCGCTCGCCGCCGTCACTGACCATATCGGGCTGGTCGCCACCGCATCGACGACGTTCGACGCGCCCTATCATGTTGCTCGCCGCTTCGCCTCGCTGGACCATATCAGCGGCGGACGCGCCGGCTGGAACATTGTCACCACGTCCAACCCTGACGCGGCGCTCAATTTCGGCCTCGACGAGCATGTCGAGCATGATGAGCGTTACCGGCGGGCGCGGGAATTCTACGAGGTCGTCACCGGCCTGTGGGACAGCTTCGCCGACGATGCCTTCATCCGCGACGCCGAAAGCGGGCTCTATTTCGACCCCGCAAAGCTGCATGTGCTTGACCACAAGGGCGAGCATCTCTCGGTGCGCGGTCCGCTCAACATCGCGCGGCCGGTGCAGGGCTGGCCGGTCATCGTCCAGGCCGGCGCCTCGGAGGCGGGGCGACAGCTGGCTGCCGAAACGGCGGAAGTCATTTTCGCCGCCCATGCCGATCTCGCGGCTGGCCAACGCTTCTTTGCCGACGTGAAGGATCGCGCCCAAAAACTCGGCCGGTCGCGCGACGACATCAAGATCCTGCCCGGTGCCTTTGTCGTGGTCGGCGACAGCGTCGAGGACGCACAGGTCAAACGGGCGAAGCTCGACAGCCTCGTCTATTACGAAAGCGGCATTGCCTCGCTGTCGATTGCGATTGGCCATGACGGGTCCGGTTTTGATCCCGACGCGCCCTTGCCCGAAATCCCCGAGACCAATGCCTCGAAGAGTGGCCGCGAGCGCGTCATCGAACTGGCACGCCAGGAGAACCTGACCGTCAGGCAGCTTGCGCAACGGCTGGGCGGCTATTTCGGGCTTGCTTTTGTCGGCACGCCTGAAACAATCGCCGACGAGATGGAGGAATGGCTGGTTGCCGAGGGCTCCGACGGGTTCAACATCATGTTTCCCTACCTGCCGGCAGGGCTCGATGATTTTGCCGAGAAAGTGGTGCCGGAATTGCAACGGCGAGGCATCTTCAGGCGGCAATATGAGGGGTCGACACTGCGCGAGAATCTCGGCCTGAAGCGGCCGCCCAACCGGTTTTTCGAGTAGAACATCCTTCGCGGAGAGGCTCCCAGGCAAGCGTCCGCGGTCATCGTTTGCGCCAGGATTTGCCTGCCCAGCTTCCCCGTCACCACATCATGAAGGAGGCGACGTCCGCGTCCGAGACCTTGCCGGCGTTGACGTCGGCGATCGCCTGATCGACGATCGCCACGCCCTCCGCCACTTCGTCTTCCGTCAGCGTCAGCGGTGGCATGAACTCCAGCACATTGGCCTTCAACCCGACATAGGTGAAGGCTGCACCCAGCTCATAGCCGCGATAGATGATCTTGGCCGTGGTCGCCGCCGCAACCGGCTCACGTGTCGTGCGATCCTTGACCAGGTCGACGCCGATGGCAAGGCCGCGCCCGCGCACATCACCGATGATCTCATGCCTGGCGGCAAGGGCTCGCAGCGCGTCGGAAAACAGCATGCCGATCCGCGCCGAGCGCTCGACCAGGCCGTCCGTCTCGATCGTCTTCAGCACCGCGTTGCCGGCCGATGTCGCCACCGGATTGCCGGCGGTTGTCTGCAGCGCGAAGGCCGGCGCATGGTCCATGATCTCCTTAGGGCCGATCACGGCCGACAACGGCAAGCCACCGCCGATGCCTTTGCCGAAGACGACGAGGTCCGGCGTCAGTCCTTCATGCTGGAAGCAGTGCATCTTGCCGCCGCGAGCGAGCCCGACCTTGACCTCGTCGACGACAATCTTGATGCCGTGCTTGCGGCAACGCTCCTGCAGCGCCTTGAGGAAACCCGGCGGCGGCACGATCAGTCCGCCATCCGACATCAGCGGTTCGATGAACACCGCCGCGACCTGATGCGGCGGGCAGGTGGTCTCGAACTGGTAGTCGAGCAGGGCAAACACGTCCTCGCTGCTGAAATTCGGGCGGTACGGATCGGGATAGGGCAGCAGAAGCACGCCCGGCCGGGGCAGCGTATGGGTCATGGCGGTATGGCCGCTGATGCCCATCGAGCCGGAGAGATTTCCGTGATAGGAGCCGATGAACGAGATGAAGCGCGAACGGCCGGTGGCCGCCTGCAGCACGCGCACCGCGCAGTCATTGGCGTCCGATCCGGAATGGCCGAACCAGACGCGCCGTTCGCCTTCTCCGGGCGTAATCGCCAGCAGCCGCTCCGCCAGCGATACAGCCGGCTCGTTCGGGTAGAGCAGCAGGCTCGCGCCGGCCATGTCGCGGATCGACATCTCGACCGCTTCGACGACGGCCGGATGGCCGTAGCCGAGCACCGCCGGACCGGCCGATCCCGACAGGTCGAGCAAGGAGCGGCCGCCTTCCTCGATCAGCCGGTTGCCCCGGCCGCCGATGACGCTGAGCGGCGAGAAACGCAGCTTGCCGATCTGGGCGATGGTCGCGGCATCACGTTCGCGCAAGCTGAGATTGCTCACGACACGGTTTCCGTATCGAGTGCCGGCAGTGCCGCTGCCAGCCGGTCCGCCCATTCCTCGATGCCGCGCCGTGTCGACAAAAGGTCCTGCCGGATCTCGACGAGGACAGCGGGGATACCGCGATCGTCGCCATGGATGGGCACGGCGTAGTCGGCGTCGCGGCTGATCACATAGGGCACGTTGGCCGCGACATTGAGCGCCGCGTCGGTGCGCAGGCCTGAAAGGATCGCCTCGGCGAGATCGCTTGCATGGTCATGCAGCACGCCGGCATGCCAAGGCCTGCTGACACCGAGGAAGACCGGCGTGAAGGAATGGATCGTCACGATCCGCGTCTGCCGGCCTGCTTGCGCCCGGCGATCGAGATACGCGGCCACCCGGTCATGGAACGGCGAAAAGATGATTTCGGCGCGCCGGATCCGCTCCGTCGCATCGATGCCGACATTGCCGGGAATGTCGGTGTCTTCCGACAGCACCGGAATGCTGCCTGGCGTGCCCAGTGGCCGGTTGAGGTCGATCAGCAGCCGCGAATAGCCGCTGAGGAAGGCCGAAGCATCGAGCTTCGACGACAGCAAGCGGGTCACTTCGGCGGCGCCGATATCCCAGGCGATGTGGCGCTGCAGATGGTGGGCATCGAGGCCGAGCTGCCGATACTCGGCCGGCATGTGGTTGGACGCATGCTCGCACAACAGCACGATATCGGAACGGCCGTGCTCGTTGAGGACCTCGACGGCCTCGGGCCAATCTTTTCCGGTCTGTACGGTCATCAATAGAGCGTCCGGTAGAGATCGCAGATGGAGGCCGGATCGAGACCGGCAAGACGCTCGGCTTCATGTCGCTTGAGGCCGACGAAGGTTTCGATGAAGACAGGCGCGAACCATCCCGTCACGGTGCCGTCGGCCAGCAACGCGTCCAGTGCCGCGGGCAGGGTTTCGGGCAGGCGCACCAGACCGAGACTTGCGCGCTCCGCCTCGCTCATCAGTGTCGGGTCGCCGGTGACCAAAGGTGGCGACGGCAGGCCCGCCTTCAGCCCTTCCAGCCCGGCGCGGATAATCGCCGCCAGCGACAGATAGGGATTGCCGGTGGCGTCCGCCGCCCGGTACTCGATATTGTACTGCCGCGCCGGATCGCGTCCGCCCATCGTCACAGTCGGGCAGATGCGCAGCGTCGCCTCGCGGTCGCGGTCGGCAAGCCAGGTGTAGGACGAACTCCAGTTGTGCGGCTTCAGCCGGTAGAAGGACGACACGCTCGACGCCGTCATCGCGGTCATTCCAGGCAGATAGCGCAGCACGCCGGCACAGAAGGCGCCGGCTTTGGCGGAAAGGCCGCCGGGCTGCGCCGGGTCGTAAGTTGCCGGCTTGCCGGCCTCGTCAACGAAGCTGAAATGGATGTGGACGCCGTTGCCGACGGCAGTTGGCGCGGTTTTGGGCGCGAAGCTCGCACGCCAGCCGGCATTGCGCGCCAATTCGCGCGTGATTTCGCGGATGGCGACGGCGCGGTCGGCTGCCGTCAGCACGTCCGCCGGCTCGTGCGTCACCTCGAACTGCTCGTCGCCGAATTCGGCGATGACCACTTCGGGTGCGACGCCGGCCTCCTCCAGCGCCGCCATCAGGTTGGGCGCGAAGGGGTCTGTGCGGCGCAATGCGGCGAAAGACATCGAATGCGCCGGCGCGAAGCCGCCGTCGGCGACATTGAATTCATGCTCGAAGGCGGCGATGACCGACAGGCCGGTTGCGGCTTTCAAATCGGCCAACGCCTCTTTGAGCATCATGCGGGTGCACCCGAGCCATGGGCTGCCATCGAGCTCGACGATGTCGCCGGCGACCATGTCGAACGGCGTCGCCGATCCGGTGCGTGTCGTGCGAAAGCGCGCCTTGAGATCGGGGATCAGCCGCAGGTCGCCCGACGAGCCCCAGGGGTTGGGATCGACGATCGAGTTGAACGGCGTCAGCGACAGATTGGCCTGCAGCCAGCCGACACCGGTCGTGGCAGTCTTCTGCAACTTGCTTTCGGCAACGAAGCGGCCCCGTGTGACGGCGGAGAGATCCGTGGTGACGACGGCAACCAGAGGCTCGACGGTCGATGTCATGCCGGTTTTCCCAAAGCGTTGAAGCGGGCGACGACCGTGTCGGTGTCGGCCACCCAGCAGTAGCCCCCGAAGGCCTTGAGCGCGATGTCGTGGCGTTCCTGCGTGATGGTGGCGCAGGCATCCGATACGCAGGTGACGAGATAGCCGCGGTCGGCGCCGTCACGCACCGCCATGTCGACGCATTGATCGGTCAGCACGCCGACCACGACGAGATAGCGGATGCCGAGGTTCTTGAGGAGATAGTCGACATTGGTCGAATTGAAGATGCCCGACGACGTCTTCGGCAGCATGATCTCGTCGCCAACCGGTGCCAGCGATGCCACCGGCAGTCCCTCCGGGAGGCTGGGGGCAACATGGATCGGCGTCAGCTTGTGGTCGAGCGAGCGGTCACGGCCGTCTTCGGTCAGGCTCTGGATGATGGTGTGCAGCACCTCGACGCCATTGGCCCGCGCAGCGGCCAGCAGGCGCTCCTGATTGGGGATCGTCTGCGACGATGTCTGCCGGTAGAAATAATGATCGGGGCCGCGCTCCGGATGCGACGGATCGGCGCCCGGCTCCAGCCAGATGCGCTGCATGTCGACGAGCAGCAGTGCCGTTTCGCCGGCACGGAAGCCTTCGTCTCGTTTGGGTAGGGCCTGGGTCATGCTTTGTCGTCCTGCTTTGCTGATTTGGGTCCCGGCGTCTTGCGGGGTCCGGATATCTTGCGCGCGCCGTTGTCTTGCGGGTCGCTGTCGAGTGTCACGGCATTGGCATGCCGCACCTTTTCGAGCCGCTCGATGCGGTTGCGGGCCTCGTCGCCCAGCGTCGAAACGATATGGGCGACCAGCGCTTCCATCTGTGCGATCGCCGGCGCCAGCGTGTCGTAGGGCGAGGCGACTTCGAGCGGACTGACGATGGTGACTTCGGCAAGATCTGATATCGGCGACAGCCATTGGTCGGTGAACAGGACAATGCGAACATCGAGCGCCGCCGCTTGGCTCGCATAGGCCATCACATCAAGCTGATAGCGGCGATAGTCGAACACGACGAGCACGTCGCGGCGGCCGAGGTCGGCGAGCGTGTCGAAGGTCTGCGGAGAAAGCACGCCGAGATCGCGAACCCCGGAGCGAAACTGTACGAGATAGCCGGCTAGCATGCCGGCGATGTGACGGCTGAACCGGCCGCCTACCATGACAATCTCGCCCTTGACCTCCATCAGCAGGCGGGCCGCCCGTTCGTATGTCTGGATGGGTGTTGCGGCAGTGGCTTTCTGCAAGGCCGTGGTGACGCTATCGAGGTATGCCAGCACGGCGCTGTCGTTGGAACCGCTCTGCCGCTTGGCCTCCATCATCAGCAGCGGCGAGTGCAGTCTTGCCTCGACTTCGGCCAGAAGCTTCGCCTGAAAATCCGGAAACCCCTCATAGCCGAGCTTCATCACCAGCCGCACCACGGTCGGGTCGCTGACACCGGCGCGCCGCGCCAGCGACGAAGCGGTGCCGAGGCCGGAGGTCGGATAGTCCGTCAACAGCAGCCGGACGATCTTCTCTTCCGACGGGGTCAGCGCAAGATCCCCGCGCATCAGAACATCGCGTATCGCCATGGGCCTCCCCGAAATCCATGTTCTCTTGTTTTGTCGAGTTTATTACAGAGATTTAAATCTCGGTCAACAATGAAGAGATGTTGACATTGTGCAATCGCTGGCTCTACCTTGTCGGAAAGCAGCCAAGAGACTGTGGGGAACAGCCATGCGAAACGGAAGCGACGTCATCGTCGTCGGTGCCGGTATTGTCGGATCGAGCGCCGCCTATCATCTGGCCAAGGCCGGTGTGAAGGTCACGTTGGTCGAGCAGACCCACCCCGCCGGCGGCCCGTCGGGCAAATCGTCGGCGCTGCTGCACGCCTTCTACCTGATGCCGGAACTGTCGCAGTTGTCCATCCGCGGCCGAGAGATCCTGGTGTCGCTGCCGGAAATCGCGGGCGAAGGATCCTTTGTCACCGAAATCGGCATGATGTGGGTCTGCGGCAACGACAACAAGGTGAGTTGGGCGGCGGCAGCCGAACGCATCCGCGGCGAGGGCGCGCGCATCGAGACATTGTCGCCGCAGGCCTTTGCCGACGCGGCACCCGGCTTTGCGCTGGAAAATGTCGCAATGGCGCTGTGGGAGCCGGAATATGGCTATGCCGATGCCTTCGGCGCCACCAACGCCATCGCCCGTGCTGCCCGCACCAGTGGTGCGAAGATCATGCAGAACACGCTGATCGAGAGCCTCCAGCGGCAGGGCGACCGCATCACCGGCGTCATCTTGACCGATGGAACGGTGTTGGAAGCCGATACGGTCGTCCTGGCCGCCGGGCCGTGGACGCGCCGCCTGCTGGCGACGGTGGGCCTGGATCTGCCATTGCATGTCGAGCGCCATCCGATGGCCGTGCTCGACGCTGCCGGCAAGGCAAGGCAGGTCATGCCATTCGCCTGGTGCGACGACATTTCCTGCAACTATGCTCGGCCCGACAATGACGGCGTCATCCTGGCCGGCACCTGGGCCGGCGGCGGCACCGGCCTGCGCCACGAACATGCAGGCCGCCCGCGCTTTGTCGAAAATCCAGATGATTACATGGAAGGTGTCGAGGAGCAGGAATCGGTCGAGATCCTTGAGACCTTCGCTGACAGAGTCCCGGCCATGGCCGAGCTTGGCATCCGCCCCGGCTATGCCGGGCTCTATGACATGAGCCCCGACGATCTGCCCGTCATCGGCGCCATGCCCGGTGTCGAAGGGCTGGTCGTTTCGGCGGGGTCCTCCGGCCACGGCTTCAAGACCGGGCCGGCCGTCGGTGAGGCCGTGGCCAAGCTGGTCACCGAGGGCGCGCAGCCGATCCTGGCGCCGTTTTCGCCCGATCGCTTCAGGGCCGCGTGATGGCGTCGCCGACGATGAGCGAGAGCAACTCACGTAGCTGCATGCCGGCCGCGTTTCGCAACGCCGCCGCCGATGCCCTGTGCATGGTCGCGGTGCTGCTGCTGGTGGCGCTTGCCGCCTTCATCTTTGGCAGCGCCGCCATGCAACGTGTAGTCACCTATGCAGCGATCATGCTGACGGCGGTGCTTGGCCTGCAGATATTCTCCGGCAACAGCGGCATCGTCTCGTTCGGCCAGGCCGCCTTCGTCGGCCTCGGCGCCTACGCCACCGGCATTCTCACCATGCCGACCGCATTGCAGCGAACGGCGCTGCGCGACCTGCCGCAATTCCTCGCAGGCCATCAACTCTCCTTTGTCGCGGCGCTGGCCGTCGTCCTGGTTCTGGCGGTCGTCATCGGCTTGTTGACCGGCACGCCGCTGCTCAGGCTTTCCGGATCGAGCGCTTCGATCGCAACGCTTGCCATGCTGATCATCGTCTACACGCTGCTGGTGGCCGGGCGCGAGATCACGCGCGGCAGTCAGCCATTCTATGGCGTGCCGCGCGAGGTCGGGCTGTGGACGGCTGCCGCTGTCGCTTCGATGGCGCTGGTGGCGGCGAGGCTGTTTCGCGAAACCTCCTTCGGCCTTGCCACCCGCGCCGCCGCCAATGACGAGCGTGGTGCGGCCGCCGTCGGCGTCGACCAGCGCACGGCGCGTCTGGCCGCCTGGGTGGCGGGCGTCGTCGCCGCCATGGCCGCCGGCGCCATGATGGCGCAATTCCTTGGCGCGTTTTCGCCGCGCGATTTCTATTTCGACCTAGGCTTCACCATGCTCGCTATGCTGATCGTCGGCGGCATGACCTCGTCGCTCGGCGCTTTCGCCGGCGTCATCGTCACCATCGTTTTGGTCGAAGTGGTGCGCCGCTTCGAAGGCGGCGGCGAAGTGCTCGGCCTGCATCTGCCCGTCCTGTTCGGTTTGACCCAGGGCGTGCTGGCCATCGCCATGATCCTGGTCATCTGGCGGCGCCCGACCGGTCTGTTCGGCGAGCGTGAACTGAACCTGCTGCGCCGGCCCGGACGTCAGGCCCTGATGGCTTCAACGGCGCCACCGCGGCATGTCGCGAGTGACCGGCTCACCGCCGACCATCTGTCGCGCCGTTATGCCGGCGTTGTCGCCGTCGACGACGTCAGCCTGAACTTCGAGACCGACAGCATCACCGGCATCATCGGCCCCAATGGCGCCGGCAAGACCACGCTGCTCAACATGCTTGCCGGTGATATCAAGCCAAGTGCCGGCACCGTGTCGGTCGGTGGCGTGGCCCGGCAGGCTTCGGCCTTCCGCTTCGCCCGCTCCGGCGTTGCCCGCACCTTCCAGAACATCCGTGTCTTCCCGCACATGACCGTGCTCGAAAATGTCGTCGTCGCCGCACGCCAGGTGGAACCTGATCTTGGCCATGCCGAGGCGGCGGCCATGGGCGAGCTCGCACGCATGGGGCTGGAGAAATTCGCCGATCAGCCGGCCGCCAGGCTTGCTTATGGCCAGCGCCGCCGGCTCGAAGTGGCGCGCGCTTTGGCGTTGAAGCCGCGCTTCCTGCTGCTCGACGAGCCGGCCGCCGGCATGAACGCCGTCGAGACCGCCGAACTGGTTTCGATTCTATCGACGGTTCGCGCTGAGCGCCGCATCGGCGTGGTGCTGATCGAACACGACATGCGGCTGGTGATGAACCTGTGCGAGCGCATCGTCGTCATCGATCATGGCCGCGTCATCGCCGACGGCACGCCGGGCGATGTCCAGAAGAACCCCGCCGTGATCGCAGCCTATCTCGGCAGCCGCACGGCGCGGGCCAAGACCGCAACGCCTGAAAACCAGACCGCATAGACCGCAACGACCAACGATAAAAATCCAGAAGGAGAACCGACATGCCAAGCCTCTATCGCCTCCATCGCGCCGCCCTGTGCGCGGCCGTGTTCGGCATCGCCGCCATTTCGACGGCCAGCGCCGAGGAGATCATCGTCGGTGCCGCGACCGCGCAGACCGGCGGCCTTGCCCCTTACGACCAGCCGGCACTTGCCGGCCTGCGCATGTCGCTCGACGAACTCAACGCCAAGGGTGGGCTCGGCGGCAAATACACCGTCAAGCTGTTGATCAAGGACACGCGCTCTGACACCGCGCAGACCGCCACTGTCGCCCAGGAACTGATCGACGCCGGCGCCAAGATCATGATCACGCCGTGCGATGCCGATCCCTCGATTTCCGCCGGCCAGCTCACCCAGCCGCTCGGTATTCCGACCCTGACGCTGTGCGGCTCCGCTCCCGTGCTCACCGGCGCGGTCGGCGACGTCATGTTCGGCACCTATCCGGCCGACAATGTGCAGGCGACGGCGGTCGCCGACTTCGCCGTCTCCGAAGGCAAGAAAAAGGTGTTCCTGCTGACCTCGCCGGATTCCACCTACACCGCCAATCTGCCGGAATATTTCGGCAAGGTGTTCGAGAAGAAGGGCGGCGCCATTGTCGGTCGCGGCACCTTCAGCATGGGCCAGCCCGACTTTTCCGCCGAGATCACCAACATCAAGGGCCTGGCCGACAAGCCGGACCTGATCATGACGGCGGCCTACGAGCCGGATTTCCCGGCCTTCATCCAGCAATTGCGCGGCGCTGGCGTCACCATCCCGGTCTATGGCGCCGATGCCATCGGCACGCCGACCATCAAGGCGCTCGGCAAATTGGTCGACGGTGTCGTCTACACCGCGGCTGGCTATGCCGAGCCGGGCAGCAAGCTCGAGGCCTTCAACGCCGCCTTCACCAAATATGCCGGCCACGCACCGGAATCGACCTATGAGGTCAATGGCTACGAGATCGGCCTGATCCTCGACCAGGCGGTCAAGACGGCGGGCTCCGACGACCCGAAGGCGATCCGCGACGCCATCGCCGGCCTCAAGGATTTCGAAGGCATCACCGGCAAGATCACCTATGCCGGCACCGATCGCATGCCGCTGCGGCCGGTGGCGCTGATGCGCTACGAGGGCGGCGAGGGCAAGCATGTCCAGACCCTGATCCCCGACGCTGCCGACGTTCCCGCGCCGTGATGTCATGCTGAGCGTCGAAGTCCTGAAAATCCGGTACGGCGAAGTCGAGGCGGTGCGCCGCGTCGACCTCACCGTCGGCAGCGGCGAGATCATCGCGCTGGTCGGCGCCAATGGCGCCGGCAAGAGCTCGACGCTCGGCGCCGTCGCCGGGCTGGTGCCGGCGGCATCCGGCAAGGTGATCTTCGACGGTGTCGACATCACCGGCCTGGCGCCGGAGGCGATCGCCCGCAAGGGCGTCGCGCTGGTTCCCGAAGGCCGCCGTATCTTCGCCAGCCTGACGGTGGCCGACAATCTGCGTCTCGGCGGCGCGGTGCACCAGCCGGCGGCCGAAGCCCGGCTGCGCGAGGAGGAGATGCTGGAGTTGTTCCCGATCCTGCGCCGCTATCATCGCGTCAAGGGCGGCAATCTGTCGGGCGGCGAACAGCAGATGCTGGCCATCGCCCGCGCGCTCATGGGCAAGCCGCGCATGATCCTGCTCGACGAGCCCTCGCTCGGCCTCGCCCCCCAACTGATCGACACCGTCTTCGACCTGATCGCCGAACTGCGCCGCAAGGGCCTGACCATCCTGCTGGTCGAACAGAATGTGGCCCTGGCGCTCGAAATCGCCGACCGTGCCGTCGTGCTCGCCAATGGCGAGGTGGTGCTGTCGGGCACGGCAAAAGAACTCGCCTCCTCGGACCTCGTCCGCCAGGCCTATTTGGGAGCTTGAGAAGCATGATCGCGCAGCAGATCATCAATGCGGTGAGCCTGGGCGGCGTCTATGCCCTGCTGGCGCTCGGGCTGGCGATCGTCTTTTCCATCGTCGGCCTCATCAACTTCGCCCATGGCGAGCTGATGACGCTGTCGGGCTACGCGCTTCTGGCCTCGCTGGTGCTCGGCTGTCCCTTCCCGGTCACCGTGCTTGTCGCCGTCTCCTGCGGCGCGCTCGCCGCCGTCGCCATGGAGCGCATCGCGTTTAGGCCGATGCGCGGCGCCAGCGTCACCAGCCTGCTGTTGACCAGCTTTGCCGTCTCCAGCCTGTTGAAGGTCGTATTCCAGAACGGCATTTCGGCGCGGCCGCAAGCTGTCGCCATGCCCGGCTGGATGACCGGCGCCTTCTCCTTCGGCGATTTCACCATTGGCGTTGGTCCCAGCATCTCCATTGTCGTCTCGGCACTGGCGCTGATTGCGCTGGAATTCTTTCTGCGCCGCTCGGTGACCGGCACGGCGATGCGCGCCGCGGCGGAAGATTTCGACGTCGTGCGCCTGATGGGCATTCCGGCCAGCCGCATCATCGCCACCGCCTTCCTGCTCTCCGGCCTGCTGGCCGGGCTGGCGGCGATGCTGTGGGTGGCACAGCGCGCCTCGGTCGATCCGCTGATGGGCTTCACGCCGGTGCTGAAGGCCTTCATCGCCGCCGTCGTCGGCGGGCTGGGCAGCTTGCCCGGTGCTGTCGCCGGCGGCTTCCTGCTCGGCATCATCGAGGTTTTGTTGCAGGCGACGCTTCCGGGAGCGATCGCCCCTTATCGCGACGCCATCGTGCTGTCAGGCGTCATCGCCGTGCTGCTGGTTCGCCCGCAAGGCCTGATCCCGGCGGTTCGGGCCCAGCGAAGCTGACCTGATGTATACAAAGCCTGAATTTGCACCGCTGTCGCGCGACGAGGTGTTCGGTCTGATCGAGGCCGCGGCCTTTGCCACGGTGGTGACAGCGGGACCGCAGGGCCTTGTCGTCTCGCATCTTCCCTTCGTGCTCGATCGCGACCGTGGTGAAAACGGAACGCTGGTCTCGCATCTCGCCGGGGCCAATCCGCACAGCACCTTGATCAGCGAAGGCAGGGAGACGGTCGCTATCTTCCACGGCCCGCATGGCTACATCTCGCCGTCCTGGTATCCGCGCAATCCGGTGCGCGACAGCGCGCCGACCTGGAATTTTGCCGTCGTGCATTGCCATGGGCATCCGGTTCCGCTCGACGATCATGCCACCGCAAGGCATCTCTTGCAGCTTGTTGACGTGCTGGAAAAAGATCGCGACGACCGCTGGCGCATGCGCGAGCTGGGGCCAGGCGGCATGGAGCGGCGCATTCCTGGTATCATAGGCTTCGACCTGCCGATCGGGCGGCTCGAGGCCAAGTTCAAGATGGGGCAGGATGAGCGCCTCTACGACACGAGCGAAGCCATCACGGCGCTGGAGCAAAACGATCCGGCGCTGGCGATGATGATGAAGACGCACAACGCGCATCGCCAGGACTGACCGTTTGCATGCGGCAAGGATAAGAAAAAATGATTCCCAATCTCAACATCGTGCCGTTCGTCAGCGTCGATCATATGATGAAGCTGGTGCTGAAGATCGGCGTCGAGCGCTTCCTCGTCGAACTCGCCGGCTACATCGAGGATGATTTCCGCCGCTGGGAGCTGTTCGACAAGACGCCGCGCGTCGCCTCGCACAGTGCCGAGGGCGTCATCGAGCTGATGCCGACCAGCGACGGCGAGGTCTATGGCTTCAAATATGTCAACGGCCACCCCAAGAACATGCGCGAGGGCCGCCAGACGGTGACCGCCTTTGGCATGCTCGCCGATGTCCACAATGGCTACCCGGTGCTGTTGTCGGAAATGACCATCCTGACCGCGCTGCGCACGGCGGCGATGTCAGCTCTTGCCGCCAAATACCTGGCGCCGACCGGCTCCAGCTGCATGGCGCTGATCGGCAATGGCGCCCAGGCCGAATTCCAGGCGGTGGCGTTCAAGGCGTTGCTCGGCGTCGACCGGCTGAGGCTTTACGACATCGACCGCACGGCCACCGAAAAATGCATCCGTAATCTCGCCGGTCTCGGTTTCGACATGGTCGCCTGCGGCACAGCGCAGGAGGCGGTCGAAGGGGCTGATATCATCACCACCGTCACCGCCGACAAGCAGTACGCCACCATCCTCACCGACAACATGGTCGGCTCCGGCGTCCACATCAACGCGGTCGGCGGCGACTGCCCGGGGAAAACCGAACTGCACCGCGATATCCTGCTGCGCTCCGATATCTTCGTCGAATATCCGCCGCAGACGCGCATCGAGGGCGAGATCCAGCAGCTTGCGCCGGATCATGAGGTGATCGAGCTGTGGCAGGTGATGTCGGGCGCCGTACAAGGCCGGCGCGATGCGACCCAGATCACGCTGTTCGATTCGGTCGGCTTCGCCATCGAGGACTTTTCGGCACTGCGCTATGTCAGGGATCAGCTGCGCTCGACCGGCCTCTACCAGGAACTCGACATGCTGGCCGACCCCGACGAGCCGCGCGACCTGTTTGGCATGCTGCTCAGAGCGGCCCAGCACGGTTGAGGGATAGTCGGGTTATTCAGCCAGCCGAACCCCACATCGCATCCGGCACCACCACCAGTTTGCCGACGAAATCCTTGGCGATGAAATCCGCCTGCGCATGGTGGAAATCGGAGAGCTTGTAGACGCCGCCGACCAGTGGCCGGATTTTCTTCGCTTCGATATATCCAACGATGCGGCGGAAATCGGCGCGCGTGCCCTGGCTCGAGCCATGCAGCTGCAACTGCTTGAGATACATCGTCCTGAGATCAAGCTGCACGACCGGGCCGGCAATCGCGCCGGCGGTGGTGTAGCGGCCCTCGGGCCGCAGGATGCGCAAGAGGTCGTTGAAGATGCCGCCGCCGACGAGGTCGGCGACAACGTCGATCGACTGGCCTCCGGTCGCCTCGGCCACCGCTTGCGGCAGGTCGGCTACACCACGCGTGATGACAGCCTCGGCGCCAATGTCGCGTACTGCCTGTTCCTTGCCCTTGCCGACGACGGCATAGGGAATGGCGCCGCGCGCCCGCGCCAACTGCACGATGCCGGAACCGACGCCGCCCGAGGCGCCGGTGACAAGCACGCGTTCACCGGCCTTGAGGGCGGCGCGCTCCAGCATCTGTTCACCGGTCAGGTAGGCGCAGCAGAAGGTGGCGAGTTCGATATCGCTCATGTCGGTGTCGATGACATGAGCGTTCTCGGCCGGCACCGCCTGGTATTCGGCGTAACCGCCATCGCGACCATGGCCCATATAGTCGATGTCGGCGAGCGAATCGTCGTCGCGATTGTAGATCGAGAAATCGACCATCACCCGTTTGCCGATACGGTCGGGCGACACACCTTCGCCGACAGCAGCGATGACACCGACAGTGTCGGTGCCCTGGATGCGCGGGAAGCTCAGCGTGTTGCCCTGGCGCCGCCAGGTCGACACGGCGGAAGCGTCCTCCTCCGTGCCATAGGCGCCCTTGCGCACCCAGACATCGGTGTTGTTCATGCCGCAAGCGCTGACCTTGACCAGCACTTCACCTGGCGCAGGCGCGGGCACTTTCACGTCGCTGCGGTAGACGAGCTTTTCCGGTCCGCCGTGCCCGGTAAGCAGCACGGCGGCCATGGTGGCGGGGACAGTTTTGGTCATGGCATTCATAGTCGCTCTCAGAGATCGGCAAACACGTTTTTCACCGCATCGGCTGTCTTCGACACGACGATGTCGGCTTCCTCGCGGGTCAGGCAGAGCGGCGGCGCAAAGCCCAGAATGTCGCCCTGCGGCATGGCGCGGCCGATGACCCCGCTTGCGGCAAGCGCCGTCGCCACCTGCGGCCCGATCTTGAGCGAAGCGTCGAAGAACACCCGGTCGTCCTTGTCGGCGACGAACTCGACCGCCGCCAGCATGCCGTCGCCGCGCACGTCACCGACATGTTTGTGACCGCCGACTGCCTTGGCCAGCTCGGCGCGGAAATAGGCGCCGATCTCCTTGGCATTTGTCACCAGGTCCATCTCGTCGATCAGTTCGAGATTGGCGACGCCGGCGGCAACACAGATCGGATGCGCCGAATAGGTCCAGCCATGGCCGAGCGAGCCGAGCTTGTCGGAGCCCTCAACCAGCACCTGCCACATCTTGTCGGCGACGATGACGCCCGACAGCGGCGCATAGGCCGAGGTCAGGCCCTTGGCGATGGTGATCAGGTCCGGCTTAATGCCGTAATGGTCGGAGCCGAACATGGTGCCCAGCCGGCCGAAGCCCGTCACCACTTCGTCGGCGACCAGCAGCACATCGTACTTCTTAAGCACCGCCTGGATCTTTTCCCAATAGAAGGCCGGCGGCGGCACGATGCCGCCGGTGCCTAGGATCGGCTCGCCGATGAAGGCCGCGACGGTTTCCGGGCCCTCGGCCAGGATCATCTCCTCGAGCTTGTCGGCACAATGCTGCGAAAATTGCTCCTCGCTCATCGAGCGGTCGGCGCGGCGGAAATAGTAGGGCGCCTCGGTGTGCAGGATCGGTGCGCGCGGCAGGTCGAAGGCGTTGTGGAACAGGTCGAGCCCGGTCAGCGAACCGGTCATCACGCCCGAGCCGTGATAGCCGCGCCAGCGCGAAATGATCTTCTTCTTCTCCGGCCGGCCGAGCACATTGTTGTAGTACCAGATCAGCTTGATGTTGGTTTCGTTGGCATCGGAACCCGAGAGGCCGAAATAGACCCTCGACATCCCTGCGGGCGCACGATCGATGATCATCTTGGCCAGCGTGATCGAGGCCTCGGTGCCGTGGCCGACATAGGCGTGGTAGTAGGCGAGGTTCTTCGCCTGGGCGGCGATGGCGTCTGCGATCTTCTGGCGGCCATAGCCGACATTGACGCAATAGAGGCCGGCAAAGGCGTCGAGGCTCTTCTTGCCGTTGTTGTCCCAGACGGTGACGCCTTCACCGCCGGCCATGATGCGCGTCGGGCTTTCGCCCCGCGCATGCGTGCCCATATGCGTCGAGGGATGGAAGAAGTGGTCGCGATCCCAGGCGGCGAGTTCGTTGGACTGGTCGAGCATTCTTTTGACTCCTGACAAAAGGGTGATTCCGGTGCAGCTTAAGCTACATCGAGGCAGAGATATTTGAGATCGGTGAAAGCCTCGAGTCCGTGGCGCGAGCCTTCGCGGCCGATGCCGGATTGTTTGACGCCGCCGAACGGGATCGGCGCGCCGGTGATCTTGACGCGGTTGATGGCGACCATGCCGTAGTCGAGGGCGCGGCCCATGCGTTGCTGCCGGCCACCATTCTCGGTCACGACATAGGCGACGAGGCCATATTCGGTGGCGTTGGCGCGGGCGATCACTTCGGCCTCGCTGTCGAACGGCGTCACGGCGGCCACCGGACCAAAAGTCTCCTCACGCATGATCAGCGCTTGGTCCCTGACATCGGCCAGCAGCGTCGGCTGGTAGAACAGCGGGCCAGCCAGGTGCCGCTTGCCGCCAGTGAGGCAGCGCGCGCCGTGAGCGATGGCATCGGCGACCTGTTCCTCGACCTTCTTGACGGCACGCTCGTGCATCAGCGGGCCGATGTCGGTGCTATCAGCAAGGCCATTGCCGGTCCGCAACGTCTCGATGCGCTTGGCGAAGGCGGCACAGAACCGATCGTAGATCGGACGCTGGACGTAAATGCGGTTGGCGGCGAGGCAGTCTTGGCCCGACGTGGCGAATTTGGCGTCGATGGCGATATCAACCGCTTTGTCCAGATCGGCATCGGCAAAGACGATCAGCGGCGCGTGGCCGCCTAGCTCCATCACCAGCCTTTTCATGGTCGGCGCACTTTGCGCGGCGATCAGCCTGCCGATCTCGGTCGAGCCGGTGAAACTCATGGCACGGACGCGCGGATCTTCGCACATCCGGCCGACGATGGTCGAAGCCTTGCCGGTGACGATGTTGAAGGCGCCTGCGGGCAGGCCGGCGCGCTCACCGAGTTCGGCCAGCGCCAGCGCCGACAGCGGTGTTTCCGAGGACGGATGCGCAACGATGGTGCAGCCGGCGGCAAGGGCTGCCGCAGCCTTGCGGGTCAGCATCGCCGACGGAAAGTTCCACGGCGTGACGATGCCGACGACACCGAGCGGCTCGCGCCGCACGATCATTTCGGCGTTCGGCAGATGGCTGGTGACGCTCTCGGCGTTCAGGCGTTTTGCTTCCTCGGCATACCATTCGATGAAAGAGGCGGCGTAGTCGATCTCGCCCAGCGATTCCTGCAGCGGCTTGCCCTGTTCCAGCGTCATCAGCAGAGCCAGATCATCCTTGGCGCCGATGATCAACTCGAACCATTTGCGCAGGATTTTCGAGCGCTCCTGCGGCAACAGCGACCGCCATGCCGGAAAGGAGCGTGCGGCGGCATCGATCGCCTTTGTCGTCTGCCGTGCATCTAGCGCGGCGACGAAAGCGACAGTCGTGCCGGTGGCCGGATCGGTGACCTCGAAGCTTTCAGCGGCTTCGCTTGCCGTCCAGTGGCCATCGACATAGGCGAGTTCACGCAGCAACCGGCGGTCGGTCAGGCGGTCGAGCGCTTCGTGGCGATGCGAGCGGGCGAAATGCGCGGACATGGTCAAAGCCTCCCGGTTCGGACTGATGCGGGAAGACTATCCGCCCGATGCAGATAGAGAGGCTGTTTGGATGCCTCGAAGGAGAGAGACTCTCTCTTTTGTCCCGCCCCGACAGATGATCTCTCCGGCCTTAAGCCGACGCCGGCAGCAGGTCGGCTATGGGCAGCGCGATCTCGTCCTTCACCGTCTTGGTGACGATGTAGGTGAAGTAGCGGTCGATGCCGATTTCCCGTTCGAGCAAGCCATCGACCAGCCGCTGATAGGCGTCGATGTCGCGCGCCATCACCTTCACCACATAGTCGACGCCGCCGCCGACAGACCAGCAGGCGACGATCTCGGGAACATCGCGGATGACGCGCTCGAAGCGGTCGAAATCGGCCTGGCGGTGGTTTGCCAGCGTCACCTCCATCAGCACGGTGGCAACGGGTGCGACGACGCGCATGGCGATCCTGGCGTGATAGCCCGAGACGATGCCGGCCTTCTCCAGCTTGCGCAGCCGCATCCAGCACGGCGTCGGCGACAGGCCGACCTGCTCGGCCAGCGCCAACTTGGTGATGCGTCCGTCGCGCTGGATGGCGTCGAGGATTTTCAGGTCGATCGGGTCGAGTTTCGCTGATGTCATCAGAGCTCACTTTTCGTCCGAGTACCATGACGGCGCATTATTTCGATTGTCAATTGCACTGATTTCGATCTCTAATAAGTCATGACATTGTGGCAACCCGATCCCGCGCTCATCCGGCGCCCGGCCTATCAATCGCTGGCCGACCAGTTCGCGCGCGCCATACATGACGGGCGCCTCGCCAATGGCGCGCGGCTGCCGACCCATCGCAGGCTGGCCGACGACCTCAAGCTTTCGGTGCAGACGGTCAGCCGCGCCTATGAGGAACTGATCCGGCGTGGCCTGATTTCGGGCGAGATCGGCCGCGGCAGCTTCGTCCAGACGCAGCGCCGCGAGCCGGAGCCGCCCTATTTGCCGGAGCGGCTCGGCGAAGTCATCGACCTGTCGATCCTGAAACCGGTTTGTGAGCCGATGCATCTGGAGCGGCTGAAACAGGCACTGGGCTGGCTGGCCGAGAACCTGCCGTCGAGTTCAGCACTTTCGTTCCGGCCCAACATGGTGTTTCCGCGCCACCGGGCCGTCGCCGTCGAATGGCTGAAACTGTGCGGCCTCGATGCATCCCCGCAGAACGTCAGCCTGACCAACGGCGCCACCGCCGGCATGACTGTGGCGCTGATGAGCGTCGCTCCGCCGGGCTCGACGGTCGCCACCGAAGCGATCGGCCACCATACGCTGGTGCCGTTGGCACGCTATCTCGGCTTCAACCTGGAAGGCCTGCCGATCGACGACAACGGCCTGATCCCGGAAGCGCTGGACGAAGCCTGCCGGCTTTCCGACATCCGCGCGGTCTTCGTGCAGCCCTCGGTGATAAACCCGACGGCGACTCTGATGGATGCGGCGCGGCGCGAGCAGATCGCGGCGGTCGCGCGCAAGCACGACATCGCCATCATCGAGAACGATGTGCTCGGCCCCCTGGTCGAAGACCGGCCGCCGCCGGTTGCCGCGTTCGCGCCGGAGCGCACGCTCTACGTCACCTCCTTCACCAAGATCACCGTGCCCGGGCTGCGCATCGGCTATCTCGTCGCACCCGACCGCTATGTCGCCGCCGTCGCCAACCGGCATCTGGTTTCGAACTGGATGGCGACGCCGCTGGTGGCCGAGATCGCCACCAAATGGGTGACCGACGGCACGGCGATGGAGCTTGTCCACTGGCAGCGCGCGGCTTTGCGGCGCCGGCAGGATATCGCAGCGCAAGTGCTGGCGGGGGGCGGCTATCGCGCCCGGCGAGACGGGCTGCATGTCTGGCTGCAACTGCCGGCCGACCGGGCCGAGGAAAGCTTTGTCGCCCAGGCTCGCCTGCAGGGTGTGGCGATTGCACCCGGAACATCCTTCCGTATTTCGGGCGCGCCGTGGCATCCGGCGGTGCGTATCTCGCTGGGTTCGACCACCGAGGGGGAACTGCGCGCCGGCCTCGGCGTTGTCACCAAGCTGCTGCTTGGCGATCCGGAACACCTGCTGCTCGCTATCTAGGCTGGGGTGCTCGGAAATTGTGCGGAATCAGAAATAATTGTCATGATATTATTTTCTCAATTGACATGATTTGGCGCGTTCCGCATCGTTAAGAGCATAGACCTCTCCAGGACGGGGAACTGCAGTGCCCACGCCCATCATCAAGATCGACGCCATTTCAAAAAGCTTCGGCACTTTCAAAGTGCTGGACGGTCTGTCGATGCAGGTCATGCCTGGCGAAAAGCTGGCACTGATCGGCCCGTCGGGCTCGGGCAAGACGACAATCCTGCGCATCCTGATGACGCTTGAGCGCATCGATGGCGGTCATATCCAGATCGACGGCGAGCAACTCTACCACATGGAGCGCAACGGACAGTTGCTGTCCGCTGATGAGCGGCATCTGACAAGGATGCGCCAGAAGATCGGCATGGTCTTCCAGCTGTTCAATCTGTTCCCGCACAAATGCGTCATGGACAATGTCACATTGGCGCCGATGCTGACCAAGGGCACGCCGCGTGCCGCCGCCGAAAAGCGGGCGATGGAACTGCTCGAAATGGTCGGCATGGCCGACAAGGCCAAGAGCATGCCGGCGCAGTTGTCCGGTGGCCAGAAGCAGCGCGTGGCGATCGCCCGGGCGCTGGCGCTGTCGCCAAAGATCATGCTGTTCGACGAGGTGACGTCGGCGCTCGATCCGGAGCTGGTCGAGGAGGTGATGAACGTCATGCGCAAGCTTGCCGCCGAGACCGACATGACCATGCTGCTGGTCACCCACGAGATGGGTTTCGCCCACGATTTCGCCGACCGGGTGCTGTTCTTCGATCGTGGCAGGATCGTCGAGGAAGGCAAGCCGGACGAGATTTTCCGCAATCCCAAGCAGGAGCGCACGCAAGGCTTCCTGAAGAAGATCATCGCGGCCGGACATCGCGTCTGACCGCAATGCCCAGGGCGACGAAGTCGTCCCGAGGTGGCGAGGGCCGCCTCGCAACAAAGCAAGACAAGAAACAAGGAGTTGGGAACAATGAAAAAACTTGGCATTCTGGCCGGCGTTGCCGGTCTTGCACTGACGGCGGTGCTGGCCGCCTCGAGCGTGGGGTCAGCCGACGACAGCAAGCTCGAACAGCTCAAGGCGCAAGGTTTCGCCCGCCTCGCCATCGCCAACGAGCCGCCCTATACGGCGGTCGCCGCCGACGGCAAGGTTTCGGGTGCCGCGCCTGATGTGGCCCGCGAGATATTCAAGCGGCTCGGCGTCGCCGACGTCGCCGCTTCGATCTCCGAATATGGCGCCATGATCCCCGGCCTGCAGGCCGGTCGCTTCGATGTCGTCACCGCCGGCCTGTTCATGAAGCCGGAACGCTGCGCCGCCGTCGTCTATTCCGAGCCGGTGCTTTGCGATGCCGAGGCGATGTTGGTGAAGAAGGGCAATCCGAAGGGCTTCAAGAGCTATGAGGATGTCGCCAAGGATACGACTGCGACCATCGGTGCGCCGGGCGGCGGCACCGAGGAGAAGCTCGCGCTCAATGCCGGCGTGCCACGCGATCGCGTCATCGTCGTGCCGGATGGCCAGAGCGGCGTGAAGATGCTCCAGGATGGCCGCATCGACGCTTATTCGCTGCCCGTTCTGTCGATCAATGATCTGGTCAAGAAGGCCAACGATCCGAACCTCGAAGTCATCGCTCCGGTGCAGGGCGCACCGGTCTATTGCGACGGCGCCGCCTTCAAGAAGGGCGACGAGGCACTGCGCGACGCCTTCGACGTAGAACTGGCCAAGATGAAGAAATCGGGCGAGTTCGCCAAGATCATCGAGCCCTACGGCTTCTCGGCCGCAGCCGCGATGTCGACCAGCCGCGACAAGCTCTGCGCGGCGAAGTAGGCGCCTTTTGCCCTTCTCCCCGTTTACGGGGAGAAGGTGTCACGAAGTGACGGATGAGGGGCGGCGCCAAGTTCTGAGAGTCTAGTGCCGCCCCTCATCTGCCTGCCCGTCCTCCGCAGCAGCTGCGCTGCAGCTACGGAGGGTGGACCGGCATCTTCTCCCCGTAAACGGGGAGAAGGAGCTAAACCCAACGTTGGAACGTAAATGACCCAGTGGTCCGGCTATTTCGGTCTGATATTGCAGGGAGCGCTTGTCACCATCGAGCTGACGCTGATGGGGTCGGTGCTTGCGCTGTTCATGGCCTTCCTCGCCGGAATGGGGCGGCTGTCGCGTTTCTTCGTGCTGCGCGCGCTGGCCACCGCCTATATCGAATTTTTCCGCGGCACCTCGATCTTCGTGCAACTGTTCTGGGCCTATTTCGTGCTGCCCTTCATCGGCATTTCGCTGACCCCGTTGCAGGCCGGCGTGCTGGCGCTCGGCCTCAATGTCGGCGCCTACGCCGCCGAAGTCGTGCGCGGCGCCATCCAGTCGATCGGCCGCGAACAGTATGAGGCCTGCACAGCGCTCAATCTCGGCCGCTGGCAAGGCATGCGTCACATCATCCTGCCGCAGGCGCTGCTGGTGATGCTGCCCACTTTCGGCAACAACGCCATCGAATTGCTCAAGGCGACCGCCGTGGTGTCGCTGATCTCGCTCACCGACCTGACCTTCCAGGCGCAGGTGGTGCGCGCCCAGACCGGCAACACCCTGGTGCCGTTCACCACCATCCTGATCATCTATTTCATCCTCGCCCTGCTCATCTCGTGGGGCGTGCGCTCGCTGGAACGACGCATGGCGCGCGGCCTCGATGGGGTGCGTGCCTGATGGCCAATTCCCTTCTGACAAATTGGGCTTGCTGATGGAGTGGGATTGGAACTTCGTCTGGGAAATCATGCCGACGCTGATCCAGGGGGTGAAGATCACCATCCTGGCGACGCTGCTCGGCTCGGTGCTGGCGGCGATCGTCGGGCTTGGCATTGCGCTTGCGCGCCGCTCGCCCAACAAAGCGCTGTCGCGCACGGTCGGCTGGGCGGCTGAATTCATCCGTGGCACGCCGCTGCTGGTGCAGCTCTATTTCATCTTCTACGTGCTGCCCGACATCGGCATCCTGCTGCCGCCGCTGGTCGCGGGTGTCATCGGGCTCGGGCTGCATTACGGCACCTACACGGCCGAGGTCTATCGTGCCGGCATCGACAATGTGCCGCGCGGCCAATGGGAGGCCGCCAAGGCGTGCAATTTGAGCGCCAGGCAGACCTGGACCCACATCATCATTCCGCAGGCCATCCCGCCGATGATTCCGGCGCTCGCCAATTACTTCATCGCCATGTTCAAGGAAACGCCGCTGCTGTCGGCGATCACCGTCCTGGAATTGATGAACCAGGCCAAAAGCGTCGCCAACACCTACTATCGCTATATCGAGCCGATCACCCTGGTCGGTGCTTTCTTCCTGGTCATCAGTCTATTTTCGGTCGTGCTGCTGCGCTGGCTGGAACGCCGCTACGGCAAGATCGAGAGGTAGCCGATGAAACCCTTGCCCGAGATCAGGGTCTACCCAAAACGGCCGGCGCTTGATGCACGCCCGCTCGACATGCGCATCGGCCTGATCATCCTGGCCACTGACCACACCAGCGAACCGGATTTCCGCCGCATGGTGGCGAGCGAGCGGGTCGGCGTCTATGTCGCGCGCATTCCCTATGCCAACCCGACGACGCCTGAAAACCTGCGCAAGATGCAGCCGGCGCTGACGGCGGGCGCGGCCCTGATCCTGCCGGACGAGAAGCTCGACGCCATCTGCTACTCCTGCACCTCGGCCTCGGTAGTGATCGGCGATACCGAGATCGAGGCGGCGATCCAGGCCGCAAAGCCCGGTGTGCCAGTCGTCACGCCGCCGATGGCGGGCGTGCGCGGGCTGCGTGCGCTGGGCGCAAGCAAGATCAGCATCCTTACCCCTTACACGGTCGAGACATCTAGGCCGATGGCGGCATATTTCGCCGCGCGGGGTTTCGACATCGCCAGCTTCACCTGCCTCGGCTTCGAGGACGATCGTGAGATGGCGCGCATCGCCCCGGCAACGCTTGTCGACCTGGCGCGTGAGGCGACCGACGCGAGCGCCGATGCGCTGTTCGTCTCCTGCACGGCGCTGCGTAGCGCCCTCGCGGTCACCGGCATGGAAAATTCTATTGGACGCCCCGTGGTGACCAGCAACCAGGCGACCGCCTGGAACTGCCTGAGATTGTGCGGGGATGAGGCGCCGCATCCTGAGTTCGGGCGGCTGATGACGTTGCCGTTGGTTCAGTAAGATTATGTCCAGTGTGAGCGAGCATCCCCCTCTGGCCTGCCGGCCATCTCCCCCTCAAGGGGGGAGATTGGCAGTTCATGCGTCACCGCTCTTCCTGCAACATCGACAATTGGCGAAAGTGTTGCAGCCGCTAATCTCCCCCCTTGAGGGGGAGATGGCCGGCAGGCCAGAGGGGGTCGCCCCATGACGCGCGCCATCGCCCTAGCGGACATCCGTACCGCCCGTGAGCGTATCGCCAACAAGATCGAGCGCACGCCAACAGTTTTGTCCCATAGCCTTTCGGAATGCTGCGGCGTGTCGGTTCACCTCAAGCTCGAACACCGGCAGACCACCGGCAGCTTCAAGCTGCGCGGCGCCTCGAACGCCGTCGCCTCGCTCAGCGCCGAACAGAAGGCGCGGGGCGTGGTCGCGGCCTCGACCGGCAATCACGGCCGCGCGCTGGCGCATGCGGCGAAGCTTGAAGGCATGCGCGCGGTGATCTGCATGTCGAAGCTGGTGCCGGGCAACAAGCTCGACGAGATCCGCCGGCTTGGCGCGGAGGTCCGCATTATCGGCGACAGCCAGGACGATGCCCAGCAGGAGGCCGATCGGCTGGTGGCGCAAGAGGGGCTGGTCATGCTGCCGCCCTTCGACCATCCCGACATTATCGCCGGGCAAGGCACGCTCGGGCTGGAGATGATCGAACAGGTCCCGGATGCCGCCCTCGTTCTGGTCCAGCTCTCCGGCGGCGGGCTCGCCTCAGGCGTTGCCGCGGCGATCAAAGGCGTCAGCCCCCGGACAAAAGTCATCGGTGTCTCGATGGCGCGTGGCGCGGCGATGAAGGCCAGCCTCGATGCGGGCCAGCCGGTGCTGGTGGAAGAATTGCCGACGCTTGCGGATTCGCTCGGCGGCGGCATCGGCCTCGACAACCGGCTGACCTTCGCCATGTGCCGCGACCTGCTCGACGATGTCATCCTGCTCAGTGAAGACGAGATCGCCGCCGGTATCCGCCACGCCTATGCGCAGGAGCGCGAGATCGTCGAGGGCGCCGGCGCGGTCGGTATCGCCGCGCTGCTCTCCGGCAAGGTCAGGTCGGACGGGCCAGTGGCTGTTCTGCTGTCCGGCCGCAATATCGATATGAACGCGCACCGCAGGATCGTCTGCGGCGAGGCGCCATCGCCCGGGGAGCGCGCCGCATGAGCCGGATGACCATCCTAACCGAGCAAGAATTGCGGGCGATCGTGACGCTTGATCTCGATGCCGTCGCCTGCATTGAAAACGCTTTCCGCGCGCTCGCTACCCTGCCGGTGGCGATGCCGCCGATCCTGCGGCTCGACATTCCCGAGCATCGCGGCGAGGTCGACGTGAAGACCGCCTATGTGCCTGGCATTGACGGTTTCGCCATCAAGATCAGCCCCGGCTTCTTCGACAATCCGAAGCTCGGCCTGCCCAGCGTCAACGGCATGATGGTGCTGCTGTCAGCCAAGACCGGCCTGGTTGAAGCGCTGCTGCTCGACAATGGCTATCTCACCGACGTCCGCACGGCCGCTGCTGGCGCCGTCGCGGCCAAACATCTGTCGCGGCAGGACTCGTCCGTTGCCGCGATCTTCGGCGCCGGCGTCCAGGCCGGATTGCAATTGGAAGCCCTCATGCTGGTGCGGCCGATTGCCGAGGCGCGCATCTGGGCGCGCGATGCGGCAAAGGCCGAGGCGACCGCCGGAGCCCTGCGCGAAAAGCTCGGTATCGCCGTGCGTGCCGAGCCCGACGCGGCAAACGCGGTTGTCGGCGCCGACATCATCGTCACCACCACGCCTTCGACCGAGCCGCTGATCAAGGCAGGGTTCGTTTCCGCCGGCCAGCACATCACCGCGATGGGCTCCGATGCCGAGCACAAGAACGAGATCGCGCCGGCAATCCTGCGCATGGCCGATCTCTATGTCGCCGACAGCGCCCGCCAGACGCGGCGGCTGGGTGAGCTGCACCATGCCATCGCGGCGGGTGTGATGGCTGGAGATGCGGAGGTGACCGAACTCGGCCAGATCATCGCCGGCGAAAAACATGGCCGGCGCTCGGCCAGCGACATCACCATCGTCGACCTCACCGGCACTGGCGTCCAGGACACGGCGATCGCCACGCTCGCTCGAGATCGCGCGCGGGTGGTGAAGGCGGGAACCATTTTCGAAAGCTGATGCTGGCCAAAGCGTGATCCGGAAAAGTGGGAACCGGTTTTCTCGGACAAACGGTTCCGTTTTGTCCAAAGATCACGCTCAAACAAGAACGACGAGTTGGATTCAAAGCTGATACCGGCCGCAAGGCCCAACAAACGAGGACCAAGAACAATGCAACCGAACCTGAAGTTCTCGCGCGGCGAATTTGCGGATCGTCTCGCCAAAACGCGCAAAGCCATGGAGGTGAAGGGCGTCGATCTTCTTGTTATCAGCGATCCTTCCAACATGGCCTGGCTGACCGGCTACGACGGCTGGTCGTTCTATGTGCATCAGGCCGTCATCGTGCCGCCATCGGGCGAACCGGTCTGGTACGGGCGCGGCCAGGACGCCAACGGCGCCAAGCGCACCGCCTATCTCGCGCACGACAATATCGTCGGCTACGCCGACCACTATGTGCAGTCGACCGAGCGCCACCCGATGGATTTTTTGGCCAGCGTGCTTGCGGATCGCGGCTGGGGCAAGCTGACAGTCGGCGTCGAAATGGACAATTACTGGTTCTCGGCGGCCGCCTTTGCGTCGCTGCAGAAGCATTTGCCCAATGCCCGCTTTGTCGATGCCACCGCGCTGGTCAACTGGCAGCGTGCGGTGAAGAGCCCGACCGAGATCGACTATATGCGCAAGGCGGCCCGCATCGTCGAAGCGATGCACCAGCGCATCTTCGACAAGATCGAGGTCGGCATGCGCAAATGCGATCTCGTTGCCGAAATCTATGATGCCGGCACGCGCGGCGTTGACGGTATCGGCGGTGATTATCCGGCGATCGTGCCGCTGCTGCCGTCGGGTGCCGATGCCTCGGCGCCGCATCTGACCTGGGATGACAGACCGATGAAGCGGGGCGAGGGCACCTTCTTCGAGATTGCCGGCTGCTACAACCGCTATCACTGCCCGCTGTCACGCACCGTCTTCCTCGGCAAGCCGACGCAGGAATTCCTTGATGCCGAGAAGGCGACGCTGGAAGGCATGGAAGCGGGGCTGGCCGCGGCGAAACCCGGCAACGCCTGCGAGGACATTGCCAACGCCTTCTTCGGTGTCCTCAAGCGATACGGCATCATCAAGGACAACCGCACCGGCTATTCGATCGGGCTGTCCTATCCGCCGGACTGGGGCGAGCGCACGATGAGCCTGCGTCCCGGCGACCGCACCGAACTCAAGCCCGGCATGACCTTCCATTTCATGACCGGCCTGTGGCTGGAAACGATGGGACTGGAGATCACCGAGTCCATCCTGATCACCGAAACCGGTGTAGAGTGCCTGGCCAATGTGCCGCGTAAGCTGGCGGTGAAGGATTGAGCCCGATGTCCAGCACCCGCCCGTCGCCGATCGCGCCGACCGTCGATTTCGACCGCGACGGCATCCAGCACGGTTTCCTGCGCTTGCCCTACAGCCGCGACGATTCCGCGTGGGGCTCGGTGATGATCCCGATCTGCGTCATCCGCAACGGCAACGGGCCGGCAGCGCTGCTGACCGGGGGCAACCATGGCGATGAGTATGAGGGACCGCTGGCCCTTTACGATCTCGCCAGGACCCTCGATCCCAAGCAAGTCAGCGGCACGGTGATCATCGTGCCGGCAATGAACTATCCGGCCTTCCGTGCCGGCACGCGCACCTCGCCGATCGACAAGGGCAACATGAACCGCAGCTTTCCCGGCCGGCCGGACGGAACCGTGACCGAAAAGATCGCCGACTATTTCCAGCGTGAGCTGCTCCCCCGCGCCGACATCGTGTTCGACTTCCATTCGGGCGGCAAGACGCTGGACTTCGTGCCGTTCTGCGCCGCGCATACTTTGCCCGACAAGGCGCTGGAGCAGAAAGCTTTCGACGCGGTCGCGGCCTTCGCCGCCCCGTTCTCGATGCGCATGATCGAGATCGACGCCGTCGGCATGTATGACACGGCAGCCGAGGAGATGGGCAAGGTCTTCGTCAGCACCGAGCTTGGCGGCGGCGGCACGTCGCGCGCGCAAACCGTGCGGATCGCGCGGCGCGGCATTCTCAACGTGCTGCGCCACGCCGGCATTGTCGCCGGTGCGGTGGAGAAGACCTCAACCCAGTGGCTCGACATGCCGTCGGGCGATTGCTTCTCCTTCGCCGAAGACGACGGCATGATCGAAACCATGGTCGATCTCGGCGAACCGGTCGA
Organism: Mesorhizobium sp. M7A.F.Ca.US.011.01.1.1; assembly: GCF_003998295.1. NCBI lineage: Bacteria > Pseudomonadati > Pseudomonadota > Alphaproteobacteria > Hyphomicrobiales > Phyllobacteriaceae > Mesorhizobium > Mesorhizobium sp. M7A.F.Ca.US.011.01.1.1. The sequence continues at coordinate 52,469 of NZ_RZRT01000008.1, read as the reverse complement.
GAAGGACGCGGTGCTGGCGCGCATCCATTCCACCGGCCGCACCGGCATCGCCCCGCAGGAAATCCGGGCAAAAATGTCGGGCCTGCTGGCGGCGCGGCATTTCCCCGGGCTGGTCAAGGCCGGCGACTGCGCGGCGGTGGTGGCTGTGCACGTCTGAGCGATTCCGCCGAGGCTTGCTCCACCCCGTTCGCGTCCATCGTCACTTGCTCTTGGTCCGTTGCGGAGCCTTCGGCGCGGCGGAAAGAAGCAGCATGGCGAGCGGAGTCGACATTGCAGGAGGATGTCACTATATAGCGGCGGCTTCGACCCGCGCGCCCGAGGGCAGCACCTCGAAGCAACTGTGAATGTGTAGTGTGTTGCGCCATCTATTGTGACGGAAATCGGCTCGGAAACCGGAAAAAAGCAAATAGAAACAGTGGCGCAGCGCTGGGTGTGACCCAGCCAACGGTACCGACCCCTCCAGAATCAGAAAATGCTCTTGACCCCTCGATTTCCTATGGCTCTGTGGACCTTGGACGGCATTGGCTTGCCGGCTGGTCGCGACTCGGCTGGAATGGGGACATGCATCCTTTGCGGGATGTCGACGTTTATGATTACCAACCGGCTTTGCCGCCAGGGAACAGCAGTATGAGTGAACACGCCATCGAATTCTTGCGGGGATGGATCGGCGAAAAGGTCCATTGCCAGTCCTCCCAGGCAAGGATCGACAAGCAGGCCGAAACCCTGGCCAAGGAGTGCGCTGCCGAGGCGGCCGAGGTCGGCATTCCGCTGGAGGATATCCAGGAAGAAGTCGGCGATATCCAGGAACTTATCGCATCCCGGCTTGAGGAAGCGGCCGAGGCCGAGGAAAGCCAGCAGGCCCCCAGAAAAGCCGCGGAATGATCACCTAGAGAAGTTCACCGTTTCACGGAAACAGTGAACTTCTCTAACTCTTTGTTTTTACGCAATCCCTGACGAAAAACCGTTTCACACTTCCTGGAATTGCTCTAGCGGCGACGTTGTTTCAGCGCGGGCTTCTGGCCTGCGTTTTTTGTCTTCAGCCAAACTTCTCCTTCAGCCACGTCTTCGGCAGCGCCGGCACGAAATTGCCGTCGCGCCCGGTCATGTCGTCATTGGCGACCAGCGCGTTGAGGATTGCTTCCTCCACGATCTGGATCACCGCATCGAAAAACGGATCGATATCGGTGTCCGGAATAAAATTGGCGCTGGCGATGCGGCCGGAGGGCGCCAGCGCCGCGCTCGCATTGGCGGTTGAGAAGGCGATAAAAATGTCGCCTGAGCTGTGATAGCCGAAGCCGCCGGTCATGGCGACGCCGAGCGGCACCCGGCGGGCCAGCCGCTTCATCTGATGCGGCAGGAACGGTGCGTCGGTGGCGACGACGGCAATGATCGAGCCCTTTTCAGCACGCGGTGTGCCTTCGCGGACCGCCGGTTCGACGAGTTCCGGCCCGACGCGCAGGCCGCGAATGGTGATATTGCGCCGTTTTCCAAAATTAGACTGCACGAAGGCGCCGACGGTGTAGGCACGGCCGTGCCATTCGACGATGCGCGATGCCGTGCCGGAGCCGGCCTTGAAGCCGAAGGTGATCATGCCGGTGCCGCCGCCGACGCTGCCTTCCTCGATCGCTCCGCCGGCGGCGCCGTCGAGGGCCTGCGCAACATGCGCTGACGTCAAATGGTGACCGTTGATGTCGTTGAGGAAGCCGTCATAGGTCTCCGCCGCCACCGGCAGCCCCCAGCCGCTGTCGAGCGCTGCCGGCAGCACGCTTTGCATCCAGCGCAGCGTGCCGTCGCGTGAAACACCGCAGGAATGCGTGTTGGTGATGGTGATCGGGAAGTTGAAAGCGCCGGTTTCCTCGACGATGTGCGAGCCGGTCAATTCGCCGTTTCCGTTCTGGCTGAAGATGCCGGCGAAGACCGGGGTGGCGAGATCCGCCAGCGGTCTGGGCAGGATCGCGGTCACGCCGGTGCGCACCGGTCCCTCGCCCACGACAAGCGCGCCATCGCCCGAAATCAGCGTCGCATAACCGACCGCGACGCCGGGCACATCGGTGATCGAGTTAAACGGTCCGGGCCGCCCGTCGAAGCCGATGCCGAAATTCCGCGCGCGCGGTTTGCCTGAGGGCGTTGTCAGATGATGCGGATTATCGGTCATGGTGTCAGAACAGGGATCCCTGATTGCCGGGCTCTTTGGCCTTGGCCGCCGGCTTGGCCACGGCTTTCGGTTTTGCCGTGCCGGTGATCGCCACCGCATCGGCGATGCCGTCGGCGAACTCGAGCGAAAGCGCCATTCCCGACGCCACATCGGCAGCCTGCTTGATCACCGCGCCATCCGCATCCCTCACCAGCGCAAAGCCGCGCGCCAGGACGGCCTTGTGCGACAGTGTTGCCATCAGCCTGTCGGCCTGGACGACACGGCCGCGCAAACGCTCCAGCCTGAGCACCACTGCTTGCGTGCCGCGTCTTGTCAAAGCTGTCAGCAAATCCCTCTGCACGCGTTGCCGCCGTGCCGTCGGCTCGATCGTGATGCGGCCTTGCAGCATGGTCAATTGCTGCTTGTGCCGCTGCAGCGATGCCCTGGCACATTTTGGCAATTGATCCGCCGCTCGGTTAAGCTCCGCACGCCGGGCTCTTGCCAACGTGCGCAATGCCCCTTGTGCTCGCAAAAGATTGCGTTCGTTGGTGCGCCGCGCCTCGGCAATGCGCTGCGACAGCATTGCCGGTGTCAGCTTTACGGCAAAAAACCTTGCACGCTTGCGTTCGGTGGAGACCAACAGGCCCCGGCCAAGTCTGGATGTCGCCTCATCGAGGCGTCTGCGCGGCAGCGCCAGCAATTGGTCGGGCGAAGGCAGTGCGCGGGCCGCCGCACGAGCAGCCTGCCGTTTGCGCTCGAAATTGCGCAAGACCGCCGCTTTCAGCCGTGCACCGAGGCTGGCAAGCGTTGCTTCGAGATCGGCCTTCACCGGCACGGCGATTTCGGCTGCACCCGTTGGTGTCGGCGCGCGCACATCCGCGACGAGATCGATCAGTGTCCAGTCGGTCTCGTGGCCGACAGCCGAGATCACCGGAATGCCGGAAGCAGCAACCGCGCGGGCGAGCGCCTCGTCGTTGAAGCCCCAGAGGTCTTCGAGGCTGCCGCCGCCACGCGCCACGATCAACAGATCGGGACGCTGGACGGCGCCATCCCATGCCAGCGCGTTGAAGCCGCTGACCGCAGCAGTCACTTCCGCGCCTGACGTCTCGCCCTGAACACGCACCGGCCAGACCAGGATGTGCAGCGGAAAGCGGTCCTTGATGCGGTGGATGATGTCGCGGATGACGGATCCTGTCGGCGAGGTGACGACGCCGATGATGCGCGGCATGAATGGCAGCAACCGCTTGCGGTCGGTGTCGAACAGACCCTCGGCCTGTAGCCGCCGCTTGCGCTCCTCCAGCAGCGCCATCAGCGCGCCGGCGCCGGCAGGCTCCAGATTGTCGATGACGATCTGGTAGTTGGACTTGCCGGGATAGGTGGTGAGCTTACCGGTGGCGATCACTTCCATCCCCTCTTCGGGGCGGAACTTCAGCCGGCTCATCGTGCCTTTCCACACCACGGCGTCGAGCCGTGCGCGGTCGTCCTTCAGCGCGAAATAGGCATGACCTGAGGAATGCGGCCCGCGATAGCCTGATATTTCGCCGCGCACCCGCACATTGCCGAAGACATCCTCGACCGTGCGCTTCAGCGCGCCGGAGATCTCGCTCACCGTGTATTCGGCGGCATTGGTGCGTGATTCGGATGCTGCGTCGCTCATCGGCCGATTGGGGGACGGTTGGGCGCCCGCGTCAAGGTGGCCGTGTCGGGCCAGCCGTTCATAACCGGCATGCCTGACCCTGCCTACCAGCCGGGCAGGATCTGGTTCGGCTTGGTCCGCCGCAGTTTGGTGAAGGCGAGTGCTGCGAAATCGAATGTCCCGGGGTCTTCGCCGACCGGGACGGAGATATTGTCCAGGCTTTCCGAAATATGGCGGGCGAGCGCATCGACGATCTCCGGCCGCGACGTCTGGCCGCGCATGATACCGATGCGGCAGTCGGGCAGGGCGCCGAAGCCGTCGGCTTCGCTCAGCACCCGCATGCCGGGCCGCAGCGCGCATTCCGGCAGCACCGAGATCGCCAGCCCGGAAAGCACCGCGGCGGTGATGACGGTGGCCGAGAAACTGGTGAACAGGATGCGATAGTCGCGGTTCTGCTGGTCGAGCACATCGACGGCGGCGCGCCGCCAGATGCAGTTCGGCCGGCCAAAGGCCATCGGCAGCGTTTCCTGCTCATGCGTCGCATGGTTGGCCGAGGTGACCCACAGCAGCGGTTCGCGCCGCACCACCTCCGACTGGCCGCGTACGTCGTTGTGAGTCACCAGCGCGAGGTCGAGATTGCCGCGCTTGATATGCTCGACCAGCCCCGGCGTCGGCTCGCAGATGACGGTCAGTTCAACGCGCGGATTGGAGCGCGTGAACCGCGCCATGATCTCGGGCAGGAAACGATCGGCATAGTCGTCGGGCGTGCCGATGCGGATCGTGCCTTCGAGCCGCCGGTCATCGAAGGCAGCCAGCGTCTCACGGTTGAGATAGAGCAGCCGCCGCGCATAGGAGAGCAGCTTGTCGCCTTCCTCGGTCAGCCTGTTGGTGCGCCCGTCCTTTTCGAACAGCGGCTTGCCGAGCCGCTCCTCCAGACGGCGCATCTGCATCGAAACCGCCGACTGGGTCCGGTGCACCTCTTCGGCCGCCCTGGTGAAGCTGCCGGTATCGGCGATCGAGATGAAGGTCTGCAATTGATCGAGATCGAGCGGCGATTTCATCGACATGATCCATCACTAGTGTTGATGGTAAAGATTAGAAACATTCGTTGGATTAATCAATCACTCGATGGCAAATTGGTATTGTCCACATGAAGGCATGTGAATCGAAGCCGGAACGGCCGCTGTCGCCAGCGCCGATTGCAAGGCTTTGCCCGTTCGAGTCTGAAGGAGACCGACAATGACCACGTTCGATTTCGCCACCGAGACCTCGCGCATCACCTCGCGTCCGGCCGTTGCGACTCGCGTGGCCAACACCGTCTCCAACATCTATCGCGCCTGGAAAAACCGCCGCGCCTTTTATCGCCTTGGCGAGATGTCGGACGCCGAACTCGCCGATATCGGCCTGACGCGCGCCGACCTGCACGTCGCCATCGACGTGCCGTTTGGCCGCGACCCGACGGCGATGCTGCGCGAAATCGCCAGCGATCGCGTCGAAACAATCGAGGACATCGCCCGCAAGGTGGCCTGATCTGATGCTTCTTGTTTGGGTTGCCGCGAACCTTTTCGGGGTTCGATGCGACTGACGAGTATGCAGGCTCCCACTCCCTGCCGGATCCCCCCCGGCCCGCCTGCACTCTGCCCGGTCCTCCCAGGACCGGGCTTTTCTCTTTCTACCTCAGCGAAGACCGCCTACCGCCGGTCCATGTCCCGCTTGAACTGGTCGAAGATCGTTTCCACGCCCTTTTGGTAGTCGTCACGCTGCTGGGCGCCGGTCTCGAACATCTTGCCGAACAGGTCATCGAACGGGTTTTTCGGCCGGCCGCTCGGATTGGCCTGTGGCTGCGGTGCCTGACGCTGCTGTGGGGGCGCTTGAGGCTGTTGCGGCGCCGGCTGTCCGCCAGGGATGCCGCCTAAGCCACCGCCACCTTGCCGCAGCATCTCCTCGAAGATTTTCCCCAGCGGATTGTCTCCGTAGGGGCTTTGTGTCTGCTGCGGCTGCGCCCGCCCTTGCGGCTGCGGCTGAGGCTGAGGCGCGCCACCGCCGAACATGTCCTGCAGCACCTTGCCGAGTGGATTTTCGCCGTAGGGATTGGGCTGCGGCTGCGGCTGGCTTTGCGGCTGTGGCTGAGGCGCACCGCCGCCGAACATGTCCTGCAACACCTTGCCGAGCGGGTTGTCCATCGGGTTCTGGGGGGGCGGCGCCTGGCGCGGCTGCGGCGCCGGGGCCTGCATGCCGCCGCCTTGCCGCATCATCTGCTCGATGATCTCGCCCAGCGGATTGTTGCCGCCGCCGCCAAAACCGCCGGCGGCCTGCATCTGGTTTGTCGTCTGCTTGAACAGCCCGCCCATGACCATCGAGGCGATCGCCGGCAGCATCTGCTGCAGGATCTGCTGATTGACGCCGCTGGCTTGCGCCGCCTGGCTGGCCACGGCGCGCGACAGGTCTTTCGAGCCGAACAGGTGCCCGAGAATGCCGTTGCCCTCATCCACGCCTTGCGGCGAGAAGGCCCGGCTTGCGTCCTCGAAATACTTGGCGTGCTGGCCGCTGGCCATCGCCGTCATGAAGGCGCCGAGCCCGTAAGGGTCGGCGGTGTTGCGCTGCAGCCCCTGCGAAAAGGCCGGCAGCAATGCGGCGACCGCGGCTTGCGTCTGCTGCATCGAAAGCCCGTATTGCTGGGCAAGCGCCTGCATGCCGTTGCCGTTCTGGGCCTGGGTCAGCATGTCGAACAAGGAAGGCATTGGTCTCTCCTCCGGAAATCCTCGCCGAAGAAGCCTAGTTTGTTTCCACTTCCGATTGAAGCGGCTTTTGCCGGCCGGTCAGCTTTGCCAAATCCGAGGGTTAATAGGCGTATTCCATGAAAACCGGCTCGATCGAGCCGCCCCAGCGCGTGTGATAGGCCGACAGCATCTCCTCGGCGCTGGTGGTGCCGCGCGCCACGACTTCGTCCAACGTGTTGAGGAAGGAGGTCTCGTCGTAGCCGTCGCGGTTCTTCTTGCCACGGTTCTTCAGGCCCATGCGGGAAATGACCATCACGTCACGCGCGATCTCGCGCAGCGTGGTGTTGCGGAATGGTGCGGAAATGCCTTGTTCCGGCACGGCGTTGCGCATCGCCAGCGTTTCTTCATACGTCCAGCTCGAGGTCAGCGCCTCGGCGGCATCGAGTGCGGCCTCATCATAAAGCAATCCGACCCAGAAGGCCGGCAGCGCGCAGATGCGCCGCCATGGCCCGCCATCGGCGCCGCGCATCTCGAGGAAGCGCTTCAGCCGCACGTCCGGGAACAGCGTTGACAGATGGTTCGCCCAGTCGCCCATTGTCGGCAGCCCGTCCGGCACTTCATTGCGCGCGGCCCCGGCCATGAACTGGCGGAAGGTGATGTGGGTCATGTCGTGATAGCGGTCGTCGCGGATGACGAAATACATCGGCACGTCGAGCGCCCATTCGACATAGTCGGCAAAGCCGAAATCGGGCGAGAAGCAGAATTCGAGCAGGCCCGAGCGCTGGTTGTCGGTGTCGCGCCAGATGTCGCCGCGCCAGCTCTGCAAGCCGTTCGGGTGGCTTTCGGTGAAAGGCGAATTGGCGAACAATGCCGTCGACAGCGGCTGCAGCTTCAACGACACCTGCATCTTGCGGCGCATGTCCGCCTCGCTCTCGAAGTCGAGATTCACCTGGATCGTGCAGGTGCGGTACATCATGTCGAGGCCCTTGGTGCCCACCTTGGGCATGTAGCGCGTCATGATCTCGTAGCGCGATTTCGGCATTTTCGGCGTCTCGGCCAGCGACCATTTCGGACTGCCGCCGAGGCCGAGGAAGCGGATGCCCATCGGCTCGGCGATCTCGCGCACCTGCGCCAGATGGGCGTTGCCCTCCCGGCAGGTCTGGTGGATCGTCTCCAGCGGTGCGCCGGAAAGTTCGAACTGGCCGCCGGGTTCCAGCGAAATCGCACCCTGACCGGTCGGTTCGACCAGGCCGATGATGCGGCCGTCGTCGACGATCGGATCCCAGCCGAGCTTTGACTGCATGCCTTCGAGAATGGCGCGGATGCCGCGCTCGCCGCCATAGGGGACCGGTGCATTGCCGTCGACATAGAAGGGGAATTTCTCGTGCTCGGTGCCGATGCGCCATTTGTCGCGCGGCTTGTTGCCTTCGGCCAGATGCTCGACGAGTTCGTCGATGCCTTCGATGGGCCGGAAATCGGTTGTGTCGCGCGCCATGATCAGCCCTCAGAGGCGGTTGGAGAACCGCCGGCGCTAAATGGACGAAATGTCAGTAGCCGATCAAGCGAAAAATCCTGAGCCACAGGTCAACAGGAATTGAACCTTACCGCGCTCACCGTCCCTTGCAAGAGATGACGTTTCACCAGTCTCCGACTGTCGCCTGCATCACCGCGAGCGCGGCCACCGCCGCCGTGTCGGCGCGCAGGATGCGTGGGCCGAGCGGAATGGCGGTGACGAAGGGCAGGGCGCGCAGCATCTTGCGCTCGTCGTCGGAAAAGCCACCCTCCGGCCCGACCAGCAGCCCAAGCTTCTTTTCCTTGATCGCCTGCAGCGCGGCCAGCGGATTGTTGGTCGAAGCATCCTCATCGCAGAAGATCAGCCGTCGCCCTGTGTCCCAGCCGGTCAGCAAGCGGTCGAATTTTTCGGCTTCGCGCACCTGAGGCACCGCCAGGATGCCGCATTGTTCGGCGGCTTCGACGACATTGGCGCGAAGGCGGTCGATCGACGGCTTGGCCACTTGCGTGTGCTGGGTGATGACCGGCTGCAGGATGCCGGCGCCCATCTCGACCGCCTTCTGCACGAGATAGTCGAGCCGGCCCTGCTTTAGCGGCGCAAAGCAGTAGACGAGATCGGGCAGCGGCGGTTGTGGCCGTTGCAGCACCGACACCTTCAGCCGCACCGCCCTTTTTGTCTTCGCCGTGATGGCCGCCGACCATTCGCCGTCGCGACCGTTGAACACCAGGATTTCGGCGCCTTCGCCGAGCCGTAGCACATGCAGGAGATAGTGGCTCTGCTGTTGGCCGGCGTCGAACTCGATGTCTGGCCGCAGATCGTCGGGCACGAACAGACGTTGCATCTTGTAATTGGCGCGCATTGCGGAGGAATGAGCGAGCCGACCGCCGGCGTCAAGTCTCGGCGGACGGATGCCATACGGGGCGAAAGCCGTGACGCAACACGGCGAGCGTCGTGGCCGGCGTCAGCAGCGAGAGTGTCTTGCCTTCGAGCAGGTCGAAATCAGCTGGTGGGCCATATCCAGCAAAGCACCAGCGCAATGCTCTGCCGCCGCGCAGGGCATAAGCGATGCCGCCATCCCCAACCATGGCGCCGTCCGGCAGGTCGGCAAGCTCGTCAAAGGCCACCGTCGCCGGCTTGCCGCCCGACGCCAGCCGCTCCTTGTGCAGCCGCTTGTCGACTTGCGGCGCGCGCGGTTCGGCAATGTCGAAAGCTTCGCCGAACCGGCCGACGAAATCCCTGGCCCGTTCGCGCTGGCAAAAGAAGCAGGGGCGATGCCCGGCAGCCAGTGCCGTCACCTCGTCGAGGAAGAACAGCTCGGTCCAGCCCGCTTTGCCGCCCTTCCTGTTGCGGCCCATCGGTTCGCGCCGCACATCGCGGAATTGGCGGACGCAGATGATCCAGGCCGGAAGCGCCCAGCGCTTCTTCTTGAGCGTCTTCGTCTCGGGATCGTGGATGATGCCGCGATTGCCGGTGAACAGGCCGCGATCAGGCACGGCGTGGATGGTGCCGAACGGATCGACCCGGTTCTGCAGTGGCATAGTTTTCTCTCCGGACACGCATCTTGGCTGCAATGCGAGCGGCATGATATCGCTGGTCGCATCTTTTTCATGTCAGTAGGGTTTTGTGATGCGGGTGCTGGTGGTCCAGAACTACGACAATACCGGCCTTGGCCAGGTCGGCGCAGCACTTGCGGAAGCGGGTGCCGATCTCGACCTGCGTCTCCCTTACAGGGGCGATCCCCTGCCGGATGACGCCGCCGGGCATGATGCTATGGTGGTGCTCGGCGGGGGCCAGAATGCGCTGGCCGACGATGAGTACCCCTATTTCCCGGCACTGCTCGAACTGACCCGCGACTTTGCCGACAAGGATCGCGCCGTGCTCGGCATCTGCCTCGGCAGCCAGCTCGTCGCCCGTGCCTTCGGCGGCGAAAACCGCATCGGCGGCGCCAATGAGTTCGGTTGGCGCGGCGTATCGCTGACGGCGGACGCCAAGGCCGATCCGGTGCTGGGCGCGCTGCCGGAGAAATTCCCGATCTTCCAGTGGCATGACGACACCTTCGTGCTGCCCGAGGCCGCCGTGCGGCTCGCCGGCAACGATGTCGCCGAGAACCAGGCGTTTCGCGTCGGACGCGCCGTCTACGGTTTCCAGTTCCATTTCGAGGCCGACCGGCCGATGGTCAAGGACTGGAGCACGTCCTTTGCCCCGACCATCGCCGCGCGCCATCCCGACTGGGCCGGCAAGCTCGATGGCGAAATGGCCCGCAACGGACCCGATGCGGATGCCGCTGGTCTGGCCATTGCCCGTGCCTGGGTAGCGACCATCTGAGCGTTGGTCTCTCCGTACCCTCCAGCGTGACATAATTGGCACGCGGCGGTGAAACCGCCTGGGGAAAACCGTTTCATTCTTGGCTTGTGTCCGCCCGCCATCCTAGAAGGCGCGCGCTCTGCATCTTCTGTGCAACGGCTATGAACCTTTTGTGTGACCCGCGCGACACACCGTTGATACAGAACATGCCTAGAAGCGCAAAATCGTCGAAACTTTGAAGCGAATTCTCCGTTTCAACGCATTGGTAACCGCCTGGTGCACAGATGCAGAAAGCTCAACAAGAGATGACCTCCGTGAAAGCAGCGCTTCTGTCCTTTGCCATGTTGTCTGCCATCGTGCTGTGCGGTCTCGGCATCTATGCCGCCGACGCAGCCAACAATCACAACGCCGTAGACGGTTACGGCGTCACCGCCTCGCTGCGCTAAAGTCGGGAAGCGTCTTTCGCGTCCTCCGACGCGCGACGCTCAAGCTTCCTTGATCGTCATTGTCAGGATGCGTTTGTCCGCGCCGTCGACGACGAGCGCGCTCAGCATGCCTGATTGCCAGGCAAGCGTGTCGACATTGACGCGGTTGGCCATCACTTCCGCCTCCGGCACCGGGGTGTGGCCGTGCACCACGATCTTCGGATAAAGGTCGGTGTGGTTGTGGAAGACGTCGCGGATCCAGATCAGGTCCTGTGGGTTTTGCTTCTCCAGAGGATTACCCGGCCTGATGCCGGCATGACAGAAGAAGAAGTCCCCGAAAATCGCGGAGAACGGCAGTGACCGCAGGAAGTCGATGTGGCTTTGCGGCACGGCCTCGACCAGGGCCTGATGTCCTTTGCGCACGGCCGATTCGGCCTTGCCGAACCATACGCTGGTGCCTTCACTGATCGCCACGCCGTAAGACTGTGCCGTCTGGATGCCGCCGAACCGGATGAAAAGCCCTTCCGGGTCAGGGGTCTTGAGAAAATCGAGAAAGCCGATGTCGTGGTTGCCGGCCAGCATCAGGTGACGAGGGTCGCGCTCTTGCGCTTCGATCAGGAAATCGATGACGCCCTTCGAGTCCGGCCCGCGGTCGACATAGTCGCCAAGATGGATGACGCGCCAGTCGGCAGGCGCCTCCTGCTCGATCTCGGCCCTGATACGCAGATGCATGGCGGCCAGCAGGTCGAGCCGGCCGTGGACGTCGCCGATCGCATAGAGACGCATGCCGTCCGGCCCATGCGCGTCGAGAAAATGGATGCCGGGTTCTGCCAATTTTTCGGTGTCTCCGTGGTCAGGCGGTCACGGGACCTGGCGCCGGAGCTGGTCCTTGCCCATGTCGGTGACCAGACGCTTTCCGCATAGCGCCAGCGTGATGTCCATCTCCTTGCGGATGATTTCCAACGCCTTAGTAACCCCTTCCTTGCCAAGCGCCCCCAGGCCGTAAAGAAATGGCCGGCCGATATAGGTTCCCTTGGCACCGAGGCAAAGCGCCTTCAGGACATCCTGGCCGGAGCGGATGCCGCCATCCATATGCACTTCGATCGTGTCGCCGACCGCGTCGGCAATCTCTTCCAGCACGCCGATCGACGACGACGCACCATCGAGCTGGCGCCCGCCATGGTTGGAAACGATGATCGCGTCGGCGCCGGTCTTGGCCGCCATCAGCGCGTCCTCCTTGTCGAGAATGCCCTTCAGGATCAGCTTGCCGCCCCAGCGCTCCTTGATCCAGGCGACGTCCTTCCACGACAGATGCGGGTCGAACTGCTCCGTCGTCCACGATGCCAGCGAGGCCATGTTGCCGACGCCCTTGGCGTGGCCGACAATGTTGCGGAAGGTCCGCCGCTTCGTGCCGGCCATGGCGGCGCACCAGTGCGGGCGGATGGCCATGTCGACGATGTTCGTCAGCGTCAGCTTGGGTGGCGCCGAAAGCCCGTTGCGGATGTCCTTGTGGCGCTGACCGAGAATCTGCAGGTCGAGCGTCAGCACGAGCGCCGAGCATTTCGCCGCCTTTGCCCTGTCGATCAGGTTGAGCACGAAATCCTTGTCACGCAGCACATAGAGCTGAAACCAGAACGGCTTCGTGGTTACCGAGGCGACATCCTCGATCGAGCAGATGCTCATCGTCGACAAGGTAAACGGCACGCCGAATTCCTCCGCCGCCTGAGCCGCCAGCATCTCGCCATTGGCGTGCTGCATGCCGGTCATGCCGGTTGGCGCCAATGCCACCGGCATCGACACTTTTTCGCCGATCATCGTCGATGCCAGCGAACGGTTGTCCATGTCGACGAGAACGCGCTGGCGGAATTTGATCTTCTGGAAATCCTCTTCGTTGGCCCGATACGTGCCTTCGGTCCACGAACCGGAATCGGCATAGTCGAAGAACATCTTCGGCACGCGCCGGCGGGCGAGGTCCTTGAGGTCGGCGATGGTCAGGATCTGGCTCATGGGTTCCCGTCTCGATAGCTAGGAGCGTTTGCGTGCTGGTTCTGTATCGGTGGCGTCGACGCGCTGTTTCAACCTCAGTCGCGAGACGCGCTGCCAGTCGCCGCTGCGCTCGGCCTCCGCCATCGACCGTTCGACATAGGTGATGTGGTCCATCGCCGCTTGCCGGGCAGCATCCGGGTCGCCGGCCTTCACCGCCGCATGGATCGCGCGGTGCTGCGCGAGCAGGGCGTCGCGCGCGCCGGGCACGCTGAACACCAGCAGCCGGTTCTGGAACACGCCCTCCGACAACAGCCGGTAACAGGAGCGCAGCGTGTGCAAAAGGATGATGTTGTGCGCGCATTCGCAGATCGCGTGGTGGAACTCGACATCGATCTCGGCCTCGTCGTCGAAGTCGCCGGTCCGGTGCGCATCGTCCATGCGTGCCATGATCTTGTCGAGCAGCGCCATGTCGTCGGCAGTGGCGCGCCGTGCCGCGTATTCAGCCGCGACCCCTTCGATCTCGCGGCGGTATTCCAGATAATCGGTCACTGCCTTGCGGTGCATCGAGATCAGGTCCGTCACCGGCTTGGTGAAAAGCTGGCCGATGACATCGGCGACATGCGTGCCGCCGCCGGGCCTTGTCGTCAAAAGGCCGCGTCCTTCCAGTGCCTTCAGGGCGTCACGCAGGATCGGCCGGGATACGTCGAACTGGCGTGCAAGCTCGCGCTCGCCCGGCAGCCGGTCGCCGGTGCGCAGCACGCCTTCGAGGATGAGGCTCTCGATCTGCTGCACCACCTCGTCGGCGGTGCGCGAATGCTCGATCCTGGAAAAAATGTCGCTCAACAGAATGCCTGGAAGGTGAACCGGTGTCGCAGAATAGAGCCTGCCTCGCCAACTGGTCAAATTTTTTATCCAATTGACAAAAAGCGGGCCGATTTTCCGCCCGATGCCGTCATCTTCGGCTAACTTTGCTGTTTGCGTCATCAGGCCATTGGCACTAGAGGGACGCGAGTGCAAGAGGGCCCCGGGGAACAAGCCGTGTCAGACGACCCGTCCGATCTCGAATTCCAGCCGCGCGCCAAGGGCAGCGTCATGGGCTTTCCCGCGCATGAGGGCCGGCCCGGCGCACTCGGCGAGGTTCATGCCCGGCCGCATCCGCTGATCGAAAAGCCGCGCGTCCTGATGCAACTCGCCTTCATGACGGAGGGCGGCTCGGGCGTCGACCACGCGGTGCTTTCCGAACTGTCGCGGCGCCTCGGTATCGCCGCGCCCGACCGCCAGGCCCGCCACCATGCCATGAAATGGGGCAAGGGCTCGCTGCGCTGGGAGCGGCACACCGAATTCTCGACCTATTTGTGGGAAGGGCCGCTTTCCGAAAGCGGCAGGACGCAGGAGGCCTCACCCTTCGGCAACGGGTTTTCCCCGCCGGGAACCTGCATCTCCGGCATCAGGCTCGAAATCCGCAAATGGACGCAAGCAAGCGAGCAGCTGATAGCCGGTTTCGATCCGACCAGCCTGTGCTACTCGCTGGTCGAGCGCGGAAACGCCGCCATCGTCACCGATTTTCGCCAGGATGGCGATGGCCTGACCCGCATGCTGCTGCTCGATCGCGGCTTGACCCCGGCGCGCACCGGCGCGTTGTCGCAGCGGCTTATCGACATCGAAACCTATCGGACGCTGGCCATGCTCGGCCTGCCGCTGGCGTTGACCTTGTCCGGCCGCGCCCGCCGCATCGAGGACCGGCTGGCGCAGACCACGCTGGAGATGAAGGTCGCCGGGACTCGCGACAACCAGACCTTGCTGGCCGATCTGACCGAACTTGCGGCGGAGCTGGAGGCGGACGCGGCGTCGAGCCTTTACCGCTTCGGCGCCAGCCGCGCCTATGACGGCATCGTCGGCGAACGGCTGGAGGCGCTCGAGGAAGAGGCTGTGCCCGGCTATGACACATGGCGCGGGTTCCTGCAGCGCCGCGTGGCACCCGCAATGCGCACCTGCCGCTCGGTCGAGGAGCGGCAGGAAAATCTATCGCGAAAACTGACCCGCGCCACGACGCTGCTGCGCACCTGGGTTGATGTCGAGGTCGAGAAGCAGAACCGCGACCTGCTTGCCTCGATGAACAACCGCGCCCGCCTGCAATTGCGCCTGCAGCAGACCGTCGAGGGGCTCTCGGTCGCCGCCGTCTCCTATTATGTGGTCGGCCTTGTCGGCTATGTCGCCAAGGGCGCCTCGATCTTCGGCCATGCCTTCGCGCCGGAGATCATTACCGCGGCTTCGGTGCCTGTCGCCATCCTGCTGGTCTGGTGGGGCGTACGCCGCGTGCGCCGGATGCACTCCGAACCCGGCAAGCCGCCCGGCGAATAGCAGCGGCAGATTGCCGCTGCGTAAGCCTGTCTCCGCCTTGAAGTGGATTCCCCGCCGCCACAGGATTTGCGCCCAACGCACTTCACTGGTAAAAGATTTTGACCAGTCAAGCGAAATGAGGCTGCTGATGTCCGGCCTGTCCATGCCGAAACCAGACGACGCCACGATGCGCCGGCGCGACGAGATCGTCGCCGACATGCGCATCATCGTGCCGGGTGAGGGCGTCGTCGACGCCGCCAATTCCATGCGCGCCTTCGAGAGCGACGGCCTGACCGCCTATCGGCAGCTGCCGCTGGTTGTTGTTCTGCCGCAAACCGTGGCGCAGGTTTCGCGCGTGCTGAAATACTGCAACGACCGCAACATCCGTGTCGTGCCACGCGGCTCCGGCACCTCGCTGTCGGGCGGCGCGCTGCCGCTCGAGGAGGCGGTGCTTTTGGTGATGAGCCGCTTCAACCGTATCCTCGGGATCGATTTCTCCAATCGCGTCGTCGTTGCCCAGCCGGGCGTCACCAATCTCGGCATCACCACCGCCGTCGAGCAGGAGGGCTTTTACTACGCCCCCGATCCATCCTCCCAGATCGCCTGCTCGATCGGCGGCAATGTCGCGGAGAATTCCGGTGGCGTGCACTGCCTGAAATACGGCCTTACCGCCAACAATGTGCTCGGCGTCGAGATGGTGCTGATGAATGGCGAGGTGGTGCGGCTGGGGGGCAGTCACCTTGATGCGGAAGGCTACGACCTGCTCGGCGTCATGACCGGCTCCGAAGGGCTGCTCGGCGTCGTCACCGAGGTTACCGTACGCATCCTGAAGAAGCCGGAGACGGCACGTGCACTGCTGATCGGCTTCCCGACCAGCGAGCAGGGCGGCCAGTGCGTTGCCGACATCATCGGCGCCGGCATCATTCCGGGCGGCATGGAGATGATGGACCGGCCGGCGATCCATGCGGCGGAAGATTTCGTTCATGCCGGCTATCCCCTCGATGTCGAGGCGCTGCTGATCGTCGAGCTCGACGGGCCGGGCGTCGAGGTCGATCATCTGATCGGGCTGGTCGAGGCGATCGCCTACAAGAACGGCTCGACCACCTGCCGCATTTCGCAGTCGGAACAGGAACGGCTGAGCTTCTGGGCCGGCCGCAAGGCGGCGTTTCCGGCCGTTGGCCGCATCTCGCCCGACTACTACTGCATGGACGGCACCATCCCGCGCAAGGAACTGCCGCGTGTGCTCGCCGGCATGCGCGAGCTGTCGGAAAAATACGGTCTCGGCGTCGCCAATGTCTTTCATGCCGGCGACGGCAATCTGCATCCGCTGATCCTCTACGATGCCAACGTACCGGGCGAACTCGACAAGGCCGAAAGCTTCGGCGCCGACATATTGCGGCTCTGCGTCAAGGTCGGCGGCGTCTTGACCGGCGAACACGGTGTGGGCGTGGAAAAACGCGACTTGATGCCGGAAATGTTCACCCAGATCGATCTCGACCAGCAGATGCGGGTCAAATGTGCCTTCGATCCCAACCATCTGCTCAACCCGGGAAAAGTGTTCCCGCAGCTGCGGCGATGCGCCGAACTCGGCCGCATGCACATTTCCGGCGGCAAGCTGCCGTTCCCAGACATTCCGAGGTTTTGAGGGTGATGACGTCTCAGAACGAGTGTTCCTCGCCCCCGCAAAGCGGGGGAGAGGTGGCTCGGGCGAAGCCCGAGACGGAGAGGGGGACGCCCGATACGCCGAGCCGACGTTCGCCTGAAAAGATCGCCCGTGCTCGTGCGCTTCGCCATGGCGATAATCAGGCGGAAGCAACTCTCTGGAACGAGTTGAAGGCCAAACGGCTAGGCGGCTACAAATTCGTTCGGCAAATGCCGATTGGGCCGTACTTCGCCGACTTTTCCTGCCGCGGCGAAGAGCTGGTCGTCGAGCTGGACGGAATTCAGCATGCCGAGAGTTCCTACGACAGACGACGCGATGAATTCATGCGCGGTGAAGGGTTCTCGGTATTGCGGTTCTGGAATGTCGACGTTCTTAGGAATTCTCGGAGCGTCTGCGAAACCATTCTTGCGGCGCTGGAAGGACGGCTCCACCAGGATGTTACAGCCTCAGACCTGAGGTTTGTCTTCGCAGCCAAGAAGATCGGAGGCGACGCTCTATGACTGCCCCCTCTCCGTCTCGGGCTTCGCCCGAGCCACCTCTCCCCCGCCTTGCGGGGGCGAGGAACCAGAGATACCCATGACCACCTTCACCCCAACCACGTCAGACGAAGTCCTCTCCACCGTCGCCTGGGCGGTGGCGGAAGGCTCGCCGCTGGAAATCCTCGGCCACGGCTCCAAGCGTGGCATCGGCCGGCCGCTGCAAACCGAACACACGCTCGACCTGTCGAGGCTCACTGGCGTCACGCTCTATGAACCGGCTGAACTGGTGCTGTCGGCAAAAGCCGGCACACCGCTGGCCGAGATCGAAAAGCTGCTGGCGGAAAACGGCCAGCAGCTTGCCTTCGAGCCGATGGACTACGGTCCGCTGTTTGGTGGCGAGCCTGGCAAAGGCACCATCGGTGGCGTGCTCGCCGCGAACCTCTCCGGGCCGCGCCGGCTGAAGGCGGGCGCGGCGCGCGATCATGTCCTGGGCATCAATGTGGTGTCCGGGCGCGGCGAGGCCTTCAAGTCGGGCGGTCGCGTGGTCAAGAACGTCACCGGCTATGACATGTCGAAGCTGATGGCCAACAGCTGGGGCACGCTGGCCGCCTTCACCGACGTCACCTTCAAGGTGCTGCCGGCAGCCGAGACCGAAGTCACGCTCGCCATTCGTGGCCTGCTCGACGATGCCGCTGCCGCCGCGATGGCCCTGGCGCTTGGCTCAAGTGCTGAGGTGTCGAGTGCCGCCCACCTGCCGGAGCGCATCGCCACGCGCGTCGCCAGCGCCAGTCTCGGCAGTGAGGCCGCCACGCTGCTGCGTGTCGAAGGCTTCGGCCCGTCGGTTGCCTACCGCATCGCCGCGCTGAAAACGCTGCTCGGCAAGGCCGGGCCGCTGCAGGAGATTGCCGGTGAGACTTCACGGCTGATCTGGCGCGATGTGCGCGATTGCAGGCCTTTCGCCGACAACAGCGAGAAACCGGTCTGGCGTGTCTCGATGACGCCGGGACAGTGCCACCAGATGGTCCTGACGCTGCGCATGCAGGCCGCCGTCAGCGCCTTCTACGATTGGCAGGGCGGGCTGGTGTGGCTGCGTATGGAAGAGGGCGACCCGGAAGCCGCTCTGTTGCGCGGGCTGTTGAGGAAACATGGCGGCGGCCATGCGACGCTGGTGCGTGCCGCACCCTCCCATCGTGCTGCTGTGCCGGTGTTCGAGCCGCAGCCGCCGGCGCTGGCAGCACTCAGCCAGCGCCTGAAACAGGAATTCGACCCGAAGAATATCCTCAATCCCGGCCGAATGGCCTAGGACATTAGCGATGCAGACCAATTTTTCGCTTGCCCAGCTTGCCGATCCGCATGTCGCGGAATCGGAAAAGATCCTGCGCAAATGCGTGCATTGCGGCTTCTGCACCGCCACCTGCCCGACCTACGTGACGCTTGGCAACGAGCTCGATTCACCGCGCGGGCGCATCTACCTGATCAAGGACATGCTGGAGAACGGCCGTCCGGCCGACAAGGAGATCGTCACCCATATCGATCGGTGCCTGTCGTGCCTTGCCTGCATGACCACCTGCCCGTCGGGCGTCAACTACATGCATCTGGTCGACCATGCCCGCGCCCATATCCAGGAGACCTACAAGCGGCCGCTGCTCGACCGCCTGACCCGCGCCATGCTGGCCTTCGTGCTGCCCTATCCCAAGCGTTTTCGCGCCGCTCTCAAGCTGGCGAAGCTGGGCAAGCCGTTTATGGGCTTGTTCGACAAGGTTCCGGCGCTGAAGCCGCTGAGTGCGATGCTCAAGCTCGCGCCGGCCTCTATCCCGACAGCATCGTCGATAGCTTCACCTGGCATCCATGCCGGGCAGGGGAGCAAAAGAGGCCGCGTCGCCATCCTCACCGGCTGCGCGCAATCGGTGCTCGATCCCGCCATCAACGACACCACGATTTCGCTGCTGACGCGGCTCGGCGTCGAGGTCGTGGTGCCACCGGGCGAGGGCTGCTGCGGGGCGCTGGTTCATCATATGGGGCGCGAGCAGGCCGCGCTTGCCTCTGCGAGGCAGAATGTCGATGCCTGGACGCGCGCCATCGAACAAGGCGGGCTCGATGCCATCGTCATCACTGCCTCCGGCTGCGGCACGACGATCAAGGACTACGGCTTCATGCTGCGGCTCGACCAGGCCTATGCCGACAAGGCGGCGCGCGTTTCGGCGCTGGCCAAGGACATTACCGAATATCTCTCGACCTTCGACCTGCCTGAACCGGTGCGCAAGCCGGGCACGGTCGTCGCCTATCACTCGGCCTGTTCGATGCAGCACGGCCAGAAGATCACCCGCCAGCCGAAGGAACTGCTCGCCAAGGCCGGCTTCATCGTGCGCGAGCCGCGCGAAGGGCATTTGTGCTGCGGTTCGGCCGGCACCTACAACATCCTGCAGTCCGAAATCTCGGCCAAACTGCGCGACCGCAAGGTGACAAACATCGAGGCGACGGGGGCTTCGATCGTCGCCACCGGCAACATCGGCTGCATCACCCAGATCGCTTCCGCCGCCAAGCTGCCGGTGGTGCACACGATAAAACTGCTCGACTGGGCCTATGGCGGACCGATGCCGGAAGGCGTTCGGGGAGAGAACCTCATCGCCGCGGAATAGGGCGCCCGTCCGGCACTACTCTGCCGCGAGCCTGTCCGCCGTACCATAGGTCGCCTCATAAAGCGCACGCTGGCGGCTGAGCGCGACCATGGTGTTGCGCAGCAGGATGGCGACCGTAATCGGGCCGACGCCGCCCGGCACCGGGGTGATCCAGGAGGCGACCTCGCGGACGCTTTCGGTGTCGACGTCGCCGACGATGCGGCTTGAGCCGTCAGGGCCGATTTCGGAATTGATGCCGATGTCGATGACGGCCGCACCCGGCTTGACCATGTCGGCCTTGATCAGCCGTGGCTTGCCGACGGCGACGAACAGCGCATCGGCGCGCCTTGCATGGGCGGCGACCGACCGCGTCATGTGGTGGCACACGGTCACCGTCGCGCCTTCGCTCATCAGCAGGAAGGCGATCGGCTTGCCGACGATTTCCGAATGGCCGACGATGACGACTTCCAGTCCCTTGAGGTCGAGGCCGGTTTCCTTGAGCAGTTCGACCGAGGCCGCCGCCGTGCAAGGCGCGAGATCGAGCTGGTTGTAGACGATGTTGCCGATCGAGGCCGGATGCATGCCTTCGACATCCTTGAGCGGATGCACCGCCGCCTGCAGCGTCCTGATCGGGATATGCACCGGGACCGGCCGCTGAATGATGATGCCGGTGACGCGCGGATCGGCATTCAGGCCGTGAATGGCCGCTTCCAGCTCGCCTGCCGTGATGGTGGCGGGAAAGCGCCGCTCCTCGAAATCGATGCCGGCGAGCTCAGCCTTGGCGCGCTGATTGCGCACATAAACATCCACCGCATCGGTGTCGCCGACGGTGATCGAGATCAGCTTGGGGGGAAAGCCCTCGGCTTTGGCGATTGCGGCGTCCTCACGAACGGCGGCGATGATGCGCTGGGCGACCGGGCCGCCCTTGAGATAACGGCTGTCTTCGGACAGGGGCATGGGGGAACTCTTTTGTGGAACTAGCCACCGAGATAGCAAAAGAATGCGGTAAAGGGCAGCATGAAAGCGAACCGCTATGCCCGTTGCGCGACGCGTGGGTGACCTTTGCCCTCGATTTCTGCTCAAAAACGGAAAGGGCAGCGCGGTTTCCCGTGCTGCCCTTCCTGACCGGCCGCATCCCCATACGGCCCGTCCCCCGTATCCCTAAACTGGCCTCGATAAGCGGACTGCTTTGCCGGCCAGGTGATTCGCAGGGATTATTATATCACCTCGACCGTGGTTCCGACATTGACCCGTTCATAGAGGTCGACCACGTCCTCGTTGCGCATGCGGATGCAACCCGACGACACCGCGCCGCCGATCGTCCACGGCTGGTTGGTGCCGTGGATGCGGTACTCGGTCGTGCCGAGATAGAGCGCACGGGCGCCGAGCGGGTTCTCCATGCCTCCGGCCAGATAGGTCGGCAGATAGCGGCCCTTGGCGGCTTCGCGCTTGATCATTTGCGCCGGCGGGCGCCAGTCCGGCCACTCGCGCTTGTTGGTGATCTTGTGCGTGCCCGACCATTCGAAGCCCGGCTTGCCGGTACCGACGCCGTAGCGCCGCGCCTTGCCGTTCTTCTCGATCAGGAAGAGGAAATTCTGCGTGGTGTCGATGACGATCGTGCCCGGCTTCTGCGCGCCGTCATAGTCGACCTCCTGCGGCAGGAAGATCGGGTTGATCTGCGGGCGCGTGGCCACACGTTTCGCAGGCGCCTGCACCGCTGCCGTCCGCACCCGGTCGGGCTGCGCCGCGCGCAGGCGCGGTTGTTGCTGCACGACCTGGCGGTTCTGGCGCACGATGCCGGGCGCATGGCCAAGCTGCAGCACCCAGGGTGCGGAAAGGTCGGGGCTCACCATCACCGGCGGCCTGTCGGCATAGCGGTCGCCGGCGATTGAGGGTGTGACGCCGGCGGCAAACACAGCCACGGCGCCGAGCACGGGAAACAGAACTGTCTTCATCGTAACGCACCTTGATCGTCTGATACAAACGGGTGGAAACGTCCTCCCGGTTCGGCGATCATTGGCGCGCAAGCAGCAACCGAAACATGAATCGGAATGCGTAAAATGCGGAACTGTCGGTAAACCTTTTGGTGTGGTTACCGCCGGGTTCAGGAATCTGGTAAAGCCGCAGTAAATGCAGCGCAAAAGCATATTAACGAACGGATTTTTGGCCATGAACAAGGAAAACACCGGCCTGCTCGCCGGTCCCGACGGCGTCGCGCGCTGCTTCTGGCACGGCAATCTGCCCGACTATCTGCACTACCATGATCATGAATGGGGACGGCCGGTGGCGGACGACCGCAGGCTGTTCGAAAAGATCTGCCTCGAAGGCTTTCAGTCGGGCCTGTCGTGGCTGACCATTCTGCGCAAGCGGGAGAATTTTCGCGAAGCCTTCGCCAATTTCGAGTTCGACAAGGTAGCAAGCTTCACCGACAAGGATGTCGAACGCCTGCTCGGCAATGCCGGCATCATCCGCCATCGCGGCAAGATCGTCTCGACCATCAACAACGCCAAGCGCGCCCGCGAGATGGCCGACGAGTTCGGCTCGCTGGCCGCCTGGTTCTGGAAGTTCGAACCCGGCAAGGGCGAGCGGCCCGTGATCGTCGATCTCGCCCATCTGCGCGCCAACCCGACCACGGCGGTCTCTGTCCGGATTTCGAAGGAGTTGAAGAAGCGCGGCTGGAGCTTTGTCGGCCCGACCACTGTCTACGCCTTCATGCAGGCGATGGGGCTGGTCAACGACCACCTCGAGGGCTGCGTCTGCCGCAAGGAGGTCGAGAAGCAGCGGAAGGCCTTCAAAAGGCCGAAATAGCCCCCTCTGCTTCCGGCGAAGCGGGTAATTTCAGGTGCCGTTGGCGCTGGCGAGCACCAGGCCGGCGACGATCGCCACCACGGTGGCCACGGTCGGATAGATCACCAGCAGGCCGGTCATCAACGCGTCGCGCATCGAAGGCCCCCCGCCGGTGTCGGCGGGTACTTCGAACGGGCCGGCAGCCTGGCTGACGATTTTCGGCGCGTGGATGTCGGCCCGGCGCAGGCGTGCGGGCAGTTCGGCACCGCTGGCGATGGCATGGAATCTTGCTGTGCTGGTCATCGCCGCGAACCCCCCCGTTTCGGCGCGTTTATCTCTTGCGATTGTGTCGGCACGATGCCGCACCCATGGCGGGATTGTTTCATTTTCGCTGCGGTTTTGTTTCACGGAAGTTCGAGCGTGGTGCTGGGTGCCGACCCTTGCCGCTCCCGGCTGCATCAGTTAGGAAACGCGCGTTGCCGAATAGGAAATTTCCTATCCCGCAACGCCACGAAACACCGGATGCTCACTCATGGCCGACAAATCGGAAAAGACGAAAGCGCGACTGCCGCGCGGTTTTGCCGACCGCAGCGCCGAGGATATCCGCGCCGTCGAGAAGATGATGGCGACGATCCGCTCGGTCTATGAGCTTTACGGCTTTGAACCGGCAGACCAGCCGCTGATCGAATACACCGACGCGCTCGGAAAATTCCTGCCCGATCAGGACCGGCCGAACGAAGGCGTGTTCTCCTTCCAGGATGACGACGACCAGTGGCTGTCGCTGCGCTACGACCTGACCGCGCCGACGGCGCGTTTCGTCGCCGAGAATTACGAGCGGTTGCCCAAACCCTATCGCAGCTATCGCTCCGGCTGGGTGTTCCGCAACGAGAAGCCGGGTCCGGGCCGCTTCCGCCAGTTCATGCAGTTCGACGCCGACACGATCGGCACGCCGGGCGTGGCCGCTGACGCCGAGATGGCGATGATGATGGCCGACGTCATGGAAGCGCTCGGCATCAAGCGCGGCGACTACGTCATCCGCGTCAACAACCGCAAGGTGCTGGACGGCGTGCTGGAGGCGATCGGCCTTGGCGGCGACGAGAATGCCGGACGAAGGCTGACGGTGCTGCGCGCGATCGACAAGCTGGACAAGCTCGGGCCGGAAGGCGTGAAGCTTTTGCTTGGCCCGGGCCGCTGGGACGGCGGCAAGGAGGGCGAAGGCGACTTCGCCAAGGGCGCCGGATTGAACAACGGGCAAGCCGAGGCGGTTCTTCTCGCGACTGCGAGGACTATACAGACCGGCCAGGATTCCATGGTCAGTTCGAACGCCATCTACCAGGAAGGCGTCGGCGAACTCGCCACGATTGAAGCGCTGGTCAGGGCGGCAGGATATGGCGAGGACCGTATCGCCATGGACCGCTCCGTCGTGCGCGGCCTCGAATACTACACCGGCCCCGTCTTCGAAGCCGAGCTTCTGGCCGAAATCCCCAACGAAGACGGCCAGATCGTGCGCTTCGGCTCGGTTGGTGGCGGCGGCCGCTATGATGGCCTTGTTTCCCGCTTCCGCGGCGAGCCTGTGCCGGCGACCGGCTTTTCCATCGGCGTCTCCAGGCTGATGACCGCGCTGAAGAACCTCGGCAAGCTCGATGCCTCGGACGTGATCGCACCTGTCGTCGTGCTGGTGATGGACAAGGACACCGACAGCCTCGGCCGCTACCAGAAGATGGTGGCGGAGCTGCGCGCCGCCGGCATCCGTTCCGAAATGTATCTCGGCGGCGCCGGCATGAAGGCGCAGCTCAAATATGCCGACCGCCGCAACTGCCCGGTCGCCATCATCCAGGGTGGCGACGAGCGCGCCAAGGGCGAGCTGCAGATCAAGGATCTGATCGAAGGCGCGCGCATGTCGGCCGAGATCACCGACAACGCCGAATGGCGCGCCGCGCGCCCGGCGCAGGTGACGGTGGCGGAAAGCGAGCTGGTTGGTGAGGTGAAGAAGATATTGGCGGCGCAGGCCGCTGATCGCGCGAAAGGTGGCGCTTGAATACCCCCCTCTGGCCTGCCGGCCATCTCCCCCGCAAGGGGGGAGATTGGATGCCGTCGAGGCTTTCGCCAATCTCCGGTGTTGAAGATGGCGCGCCAAGCTCGAAGCTGCCAATCTCCCCCCTTGTGGGGGAGATGGCCGGCAGGCCAGAGGGGGGTGCCTCGCGCCCATCCGATCGATGACCTCCCGCTACCCCGCAATATCAACCGACATCACCAACCTCTTCGCCACCCGCGACACGCATGCGGTCGAGGTTGCCATACTGCAGCCGGCCGACCCCTTCCTCGACATGGCCGGCGAGGATCTGCGCCGCCGGATTTTCCTTACCGAAAGCGAAACCGGGCAGACATTGTGCCTGCGGCCGGAATTCACCATTCCGGTCTGCCTCGACCACATAAGCTCGCAGGCCGGCACGCCGCGCCGTTATTCCTATCTGGGCGAGGTGTTTCGCCAGCGCCGCGAAGGCGGCAACGAGTTCTTCCAGGCCGGCATCGAGGATCTCGGCGACCGCGATACCGCTGGAGCCGATGCCCGCTCGGTGGCCGATGCGCATGCGCTGCTGTCGCTGGTGCTGCCCGGCCAGGCATTGGCGATCACGCTCGGCGACCAGACTATTTTCGAGGCGGTTCTGGCTGCCCTTGGCCTGCCGCGCGGCTGGCGCATGCGCCTTGCCCGTGCGTTCGGCTCGGCGCCGATGCTCGAGGCGGCTCTCGCCGATCTCGCCAATCCGCCGCGTAACGGCCAGCTTTCCGGGCCGGTCGCCGCCCTCGTCCTCGACGGCGATCTGGACGGTCTTTCCGCCCATATTGCCAGCGGCATGGAAGAGGCGGGCCTGTCGGCGTCCGCCGGACGCGCGCCGTCCGACATTGCCCGGCGGCTGATCGAGAAAGCCGAATTGCGCAGCGTTCGGCTGTCGAGCGAGGCTTTTTCCGCGCTCAAGAGTTTTCTGGCCGTCGACGTGCCGCTCAATAGTGCGGCCCAGGCACTGGAGACCTTCGCCAGCGATGCCGGTCTGTCGCTCGATGTCGCGCTGGAAAAGTTCGCTGCCCGCGCCAAGGCGATCGAAGCGCATGGCTTGCCGGCCGGAAAAATCCGCTACGACGCCGCCTTCGGCCGCCCGCTCGATTACTACACCGGCCTGGTTTTCGAAATCGCAGCCGACAATGGCGACCGGCCGCTGGTCGGCGGCGGCCGCTATGACCGGCTGCTGACCTTGCTTGGCGCGAAGACGCCTATCCCCGGCGTCGGCTTTTCGGTCTGGCTCGACCGCATCGAGGCATTGCGGGAGACGGCGCCATGATCACGCTGGCGATCCCGTCGAAAGGCCGCCTGAAAGAACAGGCGCTGGACGTGCTGGCCAAAGCCGGCCTCGCCGTCAGCCTGCCCGGCGACGAGCGCAAATACCACGCCCGCGTCGAGGGTCTGGACGATGTCGAAGTGGTGTTCCTGTCGGCTTCCGAAATATCAGGCGAGATCGGCCAGGGCGCCGTCGATCTCGGCATCACCGGCGAGGACCTGGTGCGTGAAAACCTCGCCGACTGGGAGACCCGCGCCGAAATCGTCGCCCGTCTCGGCTTCGGCAATGCCGATGTCGTGGTGGCTGTGCCGGACATCTGGCTCGACGTCGACACCATGGCCGATCTCGACGACGTCGCCGCCGATTTTCGCCAGCGCCATGGCCGGCGGCTGCGTATCGCCACCAAATACTGGCGGCTGACCCAGCAATTCTTCTCGCAGAAGCACGGCATCCAGGTCTATCGCATCGTCGAGAGCCTGGGGGCTACCGAAGGCGCGCCGGCGGCCGGTCTGGCCGATGTCATCGTCGACATCACAACCACCGGCTCGACGCTGCGCGCCAATCATCTCAAGGTGCTGGGCGATGGCCTCGTCCTGCGCTCGCAGGCCTGTCTGGTGGCGTCGAGGAAGACACGGGCGGCGGCGGATGAGGCGCTCTTGCGCGACATTGCCGCGAAGATGGCGGCTGCGGCCGGATAGCGGCGGGGCCCACTACCCTTAGGGCCCCGACCCAGCTTAAAAACCCTGACGGCCGCCCAGCGGTGTCGGTACTTTGCGCCGAGGTTTTCATGTTGATAGGAATTTTTTCTTGACCCGTGAGGGCAGCTATGCTACATTTTTGCCCATGGTGCTGATTTGCGCCAGTGATCCGCCGCCCAGGCGGGTTTTTGCGTTTTGGGGCTTCGTCAACCAACGCGAAGCTCCGAAGCATCGTTGACCTGCCACGACCATCGGCGGGATTTTCACCACCCCCTCGGGCTGATAGGTTCGGCCAATGCATGTCGCCCAAAGGTGATCTCGGTTTTGGGAGAACGACACGCATAAAAACAAGGACCTAAAGCGCGTCGCATGATTCCGTTTCAGCGCGACGCGCTTTAGTCCCGGGAGGAGAGAGCGATGCCGGTCAATCTCGACGAGCTGAAAAATGCCAGCAATTTGCGCGGACGCGGCGCGCGTGCTGGCGGTGTCTTCGTCGCACCCGTCGACAACAGGGCGCATGTCTCTGGTGAACGCAGCGTGCCGCTGCTCGACAAGACCATCCCCGCGCTGTTTTCCGACACCGTCAGCAAATACGGCACGCTCGACGCCGCCGTTTTCGTCGACCAGGACAAGCGCTTCACCTGGAGCGAACTGTCGGACACGGTGGACGCGCTGGCTGCCGGCTTCCTGGCACTGGGCTTGGCAAAGGGCGATCGCGTCGGCATCTGGTCGCCCAACCGCTGGGAATGGCTGGTGACGCAGTTCGCCACCGCCCGCATCGGCCTGATCCTGGTCAACATCAACCCCGCCTATCGGTTGACCGAGCTCGACTATGCGCTGAACAAAGTCGGCTGCAAGGCGCTGGTCACCGCGGCCAGGTTCAAGACCTCAGACTACCTCGGCATGATCGAGACGCTGGCGCCGGAGATCGCGACCGCAACGCCCGGCAAGCTCAAGGCACAGAAACTGCCGGCGCTGAAGATGGTCATCCGCATGGGCGACGAGAATTCGCCCGGCATGTTCAATTTCGGTGATGTGCTGGCCATGGCCGGCCGCGACGAGCATGACAGCCTCGACCGCATTTCCGAGGGGCTGAAGCCCGGCGACGCCATCAACATCCAGTTCACGTCAGGCACGACAGGGGCGCCCAAGGGCGCGACGCTGACCCACAACAACATCGTCAACAACGGCAATTTCGTCACCTCGGCGATCAAACTGACCGTCGACGACCGGCTGTGCATTCCGGTGCCGCTCTATCACTGCTTCGGCATGTCGATGGGGACGATGGGCTGCGTGTCGAAAGGCGCCACCATGGTATTCCCGGGCGAGGGGTTCGACCCCGGCGCCACGCTGAAGGCGGTGGCGCAGGAACGCTGCACCGGTCTCTATGGCGTGCCGACCATGTTCGTAGCACTCCTCGATCACCCCGACTTTTCGTCCTTCGATCTCTCCAGCCTGCGCACCGGCATCATGGCCGGCTCGCCATGCCCGATCGAGGTGATGAAGAAGGTGGTGTCGCTGATGCACATGGAAGAGGTGACCATCGCCTACGGCATGACCGAGACCAGCCCGGTCTCGTTCCAGAGCGGCGTCGACGACCCGCTGGAAAAGCGCGTGTCGACGGTCGGGCGCGTCCACCCCCATGTCGAGGTCAAGGCGGTCGACGCCGATGGCGCTACCGTTGCGGTCGGCGTACCGGGTGAGCTTTGCACGCGCGGATATTCGGTGATGAAGGGTTACTGGGACGACGAAGACAAGACCCGCGAGGCGATCGACAGCGACGGCTGGATGCACACCGGCGACCTCGCCACCATCGATGCCGAGGGTTATTGCAACATCGTCGGCCGGGTCAAGGATATGGTCATCCGCGGTGGCGAGAACGTCTATCCCAGGGAGGTCGAGGAATTCCTCTACCGCCATCCAAAGGTCAAGGAGGTGCAGGTGTTCGGCATTCCCGACGCCAAATATGGCGAGGAGCTGTGCGCCTGGATCGTGCTCAAGCCCGGCCAGATCGCCACCGAGCAGGAGGTCAAGAACTTCTGCGCCGGCCAGATCGCCCATTACAAGATCCCCCGCCACATACGCTTCCGCACCGAATTGCCGATGACGGTGACCGGCAAGCCGCAGAAGTTCTTGATGCGCGAGGCGATGGTGGAGGAACTGGGGCTGGTGACGCAGAAGACGGCGTGAGCGAAGGCGGCGCTTCGATTTGTTCGCGGCGCTGGGTGCGGTCAGGTCGCGATCCTGCTGCATCATTTGGAGCGCGTTGTTTGTGAGGGGGCGAACGCCGGCCGTCGGGCCTGCCCGACATTATCTAAGGTGCTCCACTCCACATGGGTTTTCGGCAAGGTTCGCAGAAGCGACAGGGGCTCGAATGAGTGGTTTCAAACGATCGGTGGTTTCTTATGCGATGCCCTTGGCCGCCTTGGTGATGGCTGTTGCAGTCAGGGCAGGCGGGCTGTCGGCGGACGAAGGTTCGCTGAGCGCCAGGATACTCGTCGGAGCGCTTTCGAGTGCGATCATGTTCACCACCATTTTCGTGGTGCTCGACCACGCCGAGTCGGTGGCTCGGCGTGTAGGAGAGCCCTACGGCACATTGGTGCTGACTTTTGCCGTGACGGCAATCGAGGTGTCGATCATCGTTTCCATGATGCTGCATGGAGAGAACAACCCGACGCTTGCACGTGAGTCCGTCTTTTCAACGGTGATGATTGCATCCACCGGCGTCGTCGGCACGTGTCTCGCGCTTGGCGGCTGGCGTCATCGCAAGCAGGCAATTGTTCGACAAGGGACCAGCGCATATTTGGCGGTTCTGATCGCACTGACCATCATGACGCTTATTTTGCCGACCTACACACAAGCTACGGGGCCGGGCACATTTTCGGCAGCTCAACTTGGCTTTGTGAGCGTGCTTTCGGTGCTGCTTTATGCGAGTTTTGTGTTCGCGCAGACTGTCCGCCACCGAGAAGACTTTGTCGAAGGGCAGGCCCACGGCGTTGCGCTGCGGACTGCCCCTGACGAAAGCGTCTTTGCCGGCACATTGCTGCTCTTGATCGGGCTGATCGGCATAGTCATGCTCGCCGAGCAGGTCGCCGCAAGTGTTGAAAACACGCTCGTTGCCTATCAGGTGACACAGGCTGACAGCATTGTGGGGGCATTGATCGCCGGGCTGGTTTTGATGCCAGAGGCCATTTCGGCGGTTCGCGCTTCACTCAACAATGAACTGCAACGCGGCTTGAATGTCGCGATGGGTTCCGCTTGCGCCACAATTGGTTTGACAATACCGGCGGTCGCAGCCGCCAGCCTGCTGACGGGAAGAGGGTTAACCCTGGGGCTGCCGGCGACTGACACAGTGCTTTTGATTTTAGCGCTGTTCATATGCAACGTAAGTTTTAGTACTGAAAGAACAACATTCTTGACGGGTGCGGTCCATATCGTGGTATTTCTTACATATATATTTCTTATATTTGTACCATGAACTCTGGCTCAGTTGGCAATTAGATGCGGCACGAGACAGCCGCCAACGGACTGCTTGGGTTCATCAGCCTGGAAGCCGATAGCGAACTGCAGACGACCGCCCTTTGCCTGAGATGGCGCTTCCGCGCCGAATTGCCGAGGACGTGACCGGCAAGCCGCAGAAGTTCTTGATGCGCAAGGCATGGTCGAGGAATTGGGGCTGCTGGCGCAGAAGACGGCTTGAGGGCTGGCTCGCGCTGCGGCTGGGCAACGGCCGGCGTCGACTGTGAACCCCGATTGGCATCCAACACCGGTGGGCCGTCCACGTCGACATTTGAGCCAGCTTCAATTGATAGCAATCTCGATGTTTCTCGAGATGCCGTGCTTTTGGGTGAGCAGCCAAGGTGCCGCTACACTACTCGGTTGATTGCGGGCTAAGGCGGGAGAGTAGTCCGTGAATCGAGAAACGCAGGCCATCCGATGCGAAGACGAGATCAGGAGGCTCTCCAAACAGGCTGGTCAGTGCGGCGCGCATATAGCGTGTGCCGTATCCTACTCGCGAGGGCTGAACGACCGGCGGTCCTCCCGATTCTGTCCATCTCAGCGCCAGAACTGGTTCCGAACTCGAAGCGATCTTCCATTCCAAATCTATCCTTCCTTCGGGATAGGACAATCCGCCATATTTGATCGCATTCGTTGCAAGCTCGTGGAGCGAGAGAGCGAGCGTCGTGCCGGCCTCGCGCGAAAGCAACACCTCGGGCCCCTCAATCGTAATGCCGTGTTGTCCGCTGGAAATGTACGGCGCGAGGACCGAATTCACGACATCTGTCAAAGGTACGGCCTCGCCGCCGGCCGCAAATACAGCGGAATGAACATCCGCCAAGGCTCTCAAGCGGCCCTTGAAGT
Organism: Mesorhizobium sp. M7A.F.Ca.US.011.01.1.1; assembly: GCF_003998295.1. Taxonomy (NCBI): domain Bacteria; kingdom Pseudomonadati; phylum Pseudomonadota; class Alphaproteobacteria; order Hyphomicrobiales; family Phyllobacteriaceae; genus Mesorhizobium; species Mesorhizobium sp. M7A.F.Ca.US.011.01.1.1. Next base: position 21,469 of record NZ_RZRT01000008.1, on the reverse strand, counting down.
CTTCGGACAGGCTGGCTGCCGAGGTTGCGCCGCGCCGTGTCATGTCAAAGATTGATACGACTGTTGCGAGGATGTTTTTTACCCGATGATTGAGTTCGAGGCGCAGCTCGGTTTCCCGCTCAAGGTAATCGCGTACGTCGCGCTGGCGGGCTCTGGTGAGGAGTGCCGACTGTATCCCGCTGATCAGTTCCAACGCGGCCACGGGACGTTGGTAAAAAATCTGGCGTGAACGTGGCCAGGCAGCGTTCAGGGCGGCCTGGACGCGCACTTGGGGCGCCGCGCGGTCGAGTAGGATCACGATGGGTATTTCCGACCAGTTCGGCTGATGCTGAAGGAAACTGGCAACAGTTGCGATGGCCGTGGGGTCCAAGGCTTCATGCGTAACGACCAGCACCCCGGGAGATAACGCAAGCAGGTTGTTCAAATCCGCGGGGTCGGCCGCTTGAGCCCGAACACCGCGCTCCTGCAGCAGGGAGGTCGTGTAAGCAGCGTCCTTACGGTAGGGCGCCAAAATGAGCACCCAATCGAGCGTTCCCAGACCGTTGGAATCGGTGCCGCTCACGTCTCAGGCAGAGGATTGTAGGCAACGACCGAAACCCCGGAGCTTGCAATGAAGAGTTCCCGGACATCGAGGTCGTGCGGACCGTGGCGCTTTTTGACGACTGTAATGTTGCGCCTCAACCGGCCCTCGTGCTCGGCCATACGAAGTAGAAGCACGGTATCCCCGAGAAAGCTGACATCGACGTCAATCCCGACATTCTGCCCGAGCAATCCATGCTGCGCGACGATGAGCATTGTCAGCACGTCCGCACGCGCGAGATGTTTCAGGAGAGATTGGATGTCGAGCACCGCCTTTTCGCGGTGGGGAAGTGAATTCAGATAGCCCGTGAAGCTGTCAATCACCACCACACGTGTATTGTTGCGGCTGACGACTTGCTGCACGATCTGGCCGAACTCGCCTGGCGAGATTTCGTTCGGGCTAAAATCGTAGATGACCAGTTGGCCATCCTTGTGGAACTGCCGCAGGTCCATCCCGAGCCCTTCGGAGCGGCGAAAGAAGGTCTCCAACCGCTCCTCGAACAGGAAGAGGGCAACGCTCTCGCCTCGCTTGAGAGAAGCCGTCGCGTAAAGAGACGACATAGTTGACTTGCCGGTTCCGGACTGACCGATAACCAGTGTTATTGTTCCTGACTCCTGACCGCCGCCAAACATCTCGTCGAGAGCCTCGACTCCCGATTTGATCAGTTGCGGCTTGGTCACCTCGGGAGGCGAGCCCGGCACAATCCTTGGAAACACAACGACGCCTTCACCCTCGCGAATGGCCATGTCATGATAACCGTCGGCATAAGGCACGCCACGCATCTTGCTGACTTCGATCCGCCGGCGCACCGCACCATAGTCCTCGAGCGATTTATCAAGGCGGATGACGCCGTGGGCGATGCCCTCGATTTCCTCGCCATTGTGATCGCCGCCACTGGTTTGGGTATCGAGCAAAACAGCCACAATGCCCCGCCTGGCCAGGAAGGCTTTGAAGCCGATCAGTTCCCGCCTAAACCTTGGCGTATCGCCGGTGATCAGCCGGATTTCGAGCAAGGAGTCGTACACCAGTCTGTGTGGTTTATATTCTTCGATCGCGCGTTCGATCGCCTTGCGCGTCTCATCCAAGCGAAGGTCGGCGGTCTGGAAAATCGTCTGATCGGCTGCGCCACTCACGGCTTCGGAGGCCGAAAGCTCTTCGACGCGAATTCCATCGAGCGTCCAGCCGTGTGAAGAGGCAATCGCCTGCAGTTCGGAAGCGGTTTGCGAAAGGCTGACGTAGATGCAGCGTTCACCGGCCGCCACGCCGGCACGCAGAAACTGCAAGGCTGCCGTGGTTTTGCCTGCGCCGGGATCGCCCTGCACGATATAAAAGTTCGAAGCGGGCAGACCACCACGAAGAATTTCGTCCAAGCCGGCGATACCGGAACTTACAACGGGCTGCTTTTTTCGCTCGGCCATTCCGCCCCTAGTCTCCACCAGAAACTGTCAGCCCGTCATTGGGCATCAATAATGTAGAACGGTTGCACCGCTTGGCCACCTGGCCCAGGGAAACATCGATTTCCTGGAGCTAATTCTAGTAATCGGCGCGCTGCTGGGAGGCAAGTAAATCTCCTTGAAATGGAGGACGAAGTTGGGATGCACACTGGTGCGAGGTCCACCACATGCCCGTCGGCACCAGTTCATTTGATTTAGCGTGGAACCATAAGGGGCCGGCGGCGGTTTTCTCCCGTTGCAGCGAAGTAAATGGATGGGGGAATGATTCAAGGGACCGTCAATCCAGCCGATGAGGATCGCTACCGCGTTCTCGTCCAGGCCGTTACCAATTACGCGATCTACATGCTGGATCCTTCCGGGATCGTGACGAGCTGGAACGCGGGCGCCGAGCGGTTCAAAGGCTATGCTTCCCGCGAGATCATTGGCCAGCATTTTTCCCGGTTTTACACACCGCAGGATCGGGACTCCGGCCTGCCCGCGCGTGCTCTGGAGACAGCAGCCCGTGAGGGCAAGTTCGAGAGCGAAGGCTGGCAGGTCCGAAGCGACGGGAATCGTTTCTGGGCTCACATTGTGATCGATCCCATCCGCGATCCAGGCGGCAACCTGGCCGGCTTTGCCAAAGTCACCCGTGATCTGACCGAACAAAAGAAAGCGGAGGAGGAACTCCGCAAAAGCCAGGAGCAGTTCCAACGTCTGGTCCAAGGCGTCACGGACTACGCGATCTATATGCTCGATCCACAAGGGATAATTACGAGCTGGAACTCAGGCGCCGAGCGTATCAAAGGCTATTCGGCGAACGAAATCATCGGGAAGCATTTTTCTCAATTCTATACGCCCGAGGATCGCGAGCGAGGCGGTCCGCAAAGCGCGCTGGAGACCGCCGCGCGTGAGGGTCGAGTTGAGCGGGAAGGTTGGCGCATCCGCAAGGATGGCACCGCGTTCTGGTCCCACGTGGTCATCGACTCGATACGGCACGACAATGGCGAGCTTCTGGGTTTTGCGAAGATTACCCGCGACATCACAGAGCGAAAGAAGGCGCAGGAGTCACTGGATCAGGCACGTGAGGCCCTTTTTCATTCACAGAAAATGGATGCGATCGGCAAGCTGACGGGCGGCGTGGCTCACGACTTCAACAATCTGCTGATGGCGGTTTTGGGCAGTCTTGAACTCCTTCGCAAACGGCTGCCCGACGATCCACAGCTGTTGCGTCTCCTCGACAATGCCGTGCTCGGTGCGCAACGGGGTGCCTCGTTGACGCAGCGCATGCTGGCTTTTGCGCGGCGACAGCAACTCGATCCAAGACCCGTTGACATAATTAGCTTGATACAGGGAATGAAGGAGTTGCTAGAGCGATCGCTAGGCTCAAGGGCGAGTATACAGACAAAATTTCCCCTTTCCCTCAATCAGGTCATGATTGATGAGAGCCAAATCGAACTCGCATTGCTGAATCTATGCGTCAACGCCAGGGATGCCATGCCTGACGGGGGAACGATCTTGATTTCCGCCCGGCAGGAACGGATTGGTGAAAGGCATGGCGCTGGCTTAACGCCAGGCGAATATGTCTGCCTTTCAATAATGGACAGTGGCGAAGGAATGGACGAGGAAACGCTTGCCCGCGCGACAGAACCGTTCTTCACCACAAAAGGAGTTGGCAAAGGGACGGGACTGGGTCTGTCGATGGTGCACGGGATGACGGAACAGATGGGCGGGCGCCTGGTTCTCATCAGCCACAAGGGAGCAGGCACGACTGCGGAAATGTGGCTGCCAGTGGCTGCCGCGACATCAGACCGCGCGCGGGAGCAGGAGGCCCTCAGCCCGAAAACCGCCGAGGCTGCCTCTCTCCGGATTCTGGCAGTGGATGACGACGTTCTAGTGCTGTTGAACACCGCTGCGATGCTTGAGGATCTTGGGCATGCCGTTACCGAGGCGCATTCGGCCGCAGCAGCCCTTGACCTGCTGGAGGAGCAGCCGTTCGACCTCGTCATAACGGACCATGCGATGCCAAAGATGACCGGCCTGCAGCTATCGGACGCAATGAAAACCAAGTGGCCGAAAATCCCCGTCATTATAGCGACGGGCTATGCCGAACTACCGGGCGCTCGCGAGATGAACGTTCTCAGCAAGCCGTTCACGGAAAAAGAACTGGCGTGCTCGATAGCTTCTGTTAGTCGTATTTAGGTCGCCCGCCCCACCGAACCTCAGCGAGCCTCGACCTTCCTTCGCGACAGTCATTTGTCGCGTTGACAATGCGCTTGGCGTTTCGTCCCCCCCTTTTTTAGCAGTGTCACGTTGAGAGCACCGTTCTTACGCGCGCACGCACCTGCAGCCTACTGTCTGCGGTGTCGGCTCTCAGGCATTGGCAACACTAACCTCAACGACCGAGATGGGGCGCAAAGCTCCCATCTAAGGCCGTGCCTATCCAAGCCGTGATTGGGGAGGCCTGGCGGGTCTATTGTGCCAATCACTCAGGCGCGGGCCATGGCCCGCGCTTTCGTATTCAACCCTCCAAAGCTCAATCCTTCTCAAACACCCGCGCCTTCGCAACCACGCCGGCGATGGCGCCGCCGATCAGCGGTGCAACGATGAACAGCCAGAGCTGGCCGATCGCGGCAGTTCCCGAAAACAGCGCCGGGCCGATCGAGCGGGCCGGGTTGAGCGACGTTCCGGTCACCGGGATGATGGCGAAGTGCAATCCTGCCAGCGTCAGGCCGATGACCAGTCCGGCGAACGCCGTCGAGTGCTTTTCAGCCGTGACGCCAAGGATCACGGTGACGAAGGTGAAGGTGCCGATCACTTCCCACAGGAATGCCGAGCTGACGCCCCATTTCGTCACATCCCAGCCATTGGCGCCGAAGCCGGTCGTGTGTCCGCCAACCTGGCCGGAAACGATGATCCACAACGCCAGCGAAGCAAGGACGCCGCCGATGACCTGCGCGATCCAGTAGGGGATGACGTCCTTGGCCGGCAGCCGGCCGGCAAGGAAGACGCCGAGCGTCACCGCCGGATTGAGATGCGCGCCCGAAATCGGGCCGATCGCATAGGCCGCCGCGATGAGGCCGATGCCGAACGCCAGACCGATGCCTTCCTGGCCGAGCGGCAGCGCGCCGCCGAAGCCGCCCGTCACCACAGAAGCCGTACCGATGAACACCAATAGAAATGTGCCTAGAACTTCCGCCAGATAAGTCTTCATTGCCCTCTCCTCGTGTCGATCCGCCGGTCCGCCTTTTTTGCGCCGCGAATCACAACCGGAAGAGTATTCGCAACCAGAAAAGTTGGAAAGCAGAGCGGTTGTGCAGGCCGACCTGCTTGTGCGCGCCGGTTGCGCGCTCTAGAGCAGGGCCGGAATAATTTTCTGCGTGACGGAACAAGACCATGCGACTGGGCGGACGGCTGGCTGCGGCCATCGAAGTGCTGGAAGACATCGGCCGGCGCCACCGGCCGGTGGCGGACGCGCTGAAGGATTGGGGCCTGTCGCATCGCTTCGCCGGCGGCGGCGACCGTGCGGCGATCGGCAACATCGTCTATGACGCCTTGCGCCACAAGCGTTCCGCGGGCTGGCTGCTGGGGCAGGACACGCCGCGCGCCATCGGCTTCGGCGCGCTGCTGCTCGAATGGGGCCAGACGGCACAATCGCTCAACGAGGCGCTTGATGGCGACAAGTTCGCACCGCCGCTGCTGACCGCCGCCGAGCTTCAGGCCATCGCCGACCATCGGCTCGCCGACGCGCCGGACGCGGTGCGGGCGGATGTTCCGGACTGGTGCGCGCCGCTTTTCGAGCGAGCCTATGGCTCGACCTGGGCCGACGAGGGCGCGGCGCTGGCGACGCGCCCGCCGCTCGACCTCAGGGTCAACACCTTGCAGGCCAATCGCGACAAGGTGCTGGCCGAACTGACGGGAACCGGCGCGAAACCCTCGGCAATCGCGCCACACGGCATCCGCATCCCGCCGATCGACGGCGACGGCCGGCACCCGAACGTGCAGGCCGAGCCGGCTTTCCAGAAGGGCTGGTTCGAGGTCCAGGACGAAGGCTCGCAGATCGCGGCCGCCCTTGCCGGGGCCGAAGCCGGCATGCAGGTGCTGGATTTCTGCGCCGGCGCCGGCGGCAAGACGCTGGCACTGTCGGCTTCGATGGAAAATCGTGGCCAGATCTTTGCCCATGATGCGGAGAAAGCACGGCTGGCGCCGATCTTCGACCGCATCCGTCGTTCGGAAAACCGCAATGTGCAAGTGGTCACCAAGCCCACAGAACTCGCGCCGCTCGGCAATCACATGGACATCGTGCTGGTCGACGCCCCATGCACCGGCAGCGGCACCTGGCGCCGCCGTCCCGACGCCAAATGGCGGCTGACGCAGAGACAGCTCGATGCCCGCAAGGGCGAGCAGTCGGCGATCCTCGATGCGGCCAAAGCCTATGTCAAACCGGGCGGCCTGCTGGTCTACATCACCTGCTCGGTGTTTGATGAGGAAAACGGTGAGCAGATCGCGGCCTTTCGGGACCGTAACAGCGGTTATGTTCCCGTCGACCACCGCCAGCTCTGGGACAGCCGTTTTCCCGGCCATGAGGCAGCCGCACGCATCGGCGCCAAAGGCGACATCTCGCTGTCGCCGGCGCTCAGCGGCACCGATGGGTTTTACCTCTGTGCGTTACGCAGATCGGCCTGAATCCAATTCCTGACGGATGCGCGGGGCCGGCCGGCAGGCCAGGTCGATTGTGCAGTGCAGCAAAAGCATTTGCCTGCCGTCCATGTCTCTGCAATAAGCTTATCCGCACAAAGGAAGGCAGCGGCAATGGCAGCAAAGATCGTACCCGCCCCGGACTATGAGGATCGCGTCAGGACCTCCTTCGCGCGCCAGAAGGCGATGGCCACGATCGGCGCCGAACTGACGCTGGTGACGCCCGGCATCATCGAGATCGAGATGCCCTATTCGGCGGCACTCACCCAGCAGCATGGCTTCCTCCATGCCGGCGTCATTTCGACGGCGCTGGACTCGGCCTGCGGCTATGCCGCCTTTTCGCTGATGCCGGAAAATTCCGGCGTGCTGACCATCGAGTTCAAGGTCAACCTCCTGGCGCCGGGCAGGGGCGAGCGCTTCCTGTTCCGCGGCTCGGTGACCAAGCCAGGCCGCACCATCATCGTCGCCGACGGCCAGGCCTACGCCTTTGCCGCCGACGGCGAGGCCAAGCTGATCGCCACCATGACCGGCACCATGATGACGGTGGTCGGGCGTGATGGCATAGAAGGTTGAGGAGCGGTCCGCGAAGCGGACGGAAAGCTCCCAAATGGGCTTTCCGAGCACAAACGCCCGGAGCCATAGCGGAGGGCTGGGCGCCGGTGAGGGCACGTCGCCGTTCTTACCTTCCGGTGTAGGTGATTGGGTAGAAGAGGAATAGATCATGACCGGTAAAGTGTCGCGCCTGGCGGGCAAGGACGTCCTCTTCGTCATGGCGGCGCAGGCCGAATACGGTCCGCACCTCAAGCAACTGTTCACGCCATTGATGACCGGTGTCGGTCCCGTCGAGGCCGGCGTCAGGCTGGGTGCCGAACTCTCCTGGCTGAAATCGCAAAAAGCATTGCCGGATCTCGTTGTTTCGCTCGGCTCAGCCGGCAGCCGGACGCTGGAGCAGACGGAGATCTACCAGGCGGTTTCGGTCAGCTACCGTGACATCGACGCTTCGCCGCTTGGCTTCGAAAAGGGCGCCACACCCTTCCTCGACCTGCCGGTAACCGTGCCATTGCCCTTCAAGATACCGGACATCAGGCAGGCGACCCTGTCGACCGGCGCAGCGATCATCACCGGTGCGGCCTATGATGCTGTTAGCGCCGACATGGTCGACATGGAGACCTTCGCCTGCCTGCGCGCCTGCCAACTGTTCGACATTCCGCTGATCGGTCTGCGCGGCATTTCCGACGGGGCGGCGGATCTCAGGCATGTCGGCGACTGGACCGAATATCTTGAAGTCATCGACGAGAAGCTGGCGGACGCCGTCATGCGGCTTGAACAGGCAATCGGAGACGGCGCCCTTCGGACGGAACCATCCCATGAAGATGCCAGACCAGCCTGAAAGTCGGGCTACGCAACCCATTGCGCCGACTCGTTTCTTTCTCTAAACGCTCGCCATGAAAACAGCCAATCATCCCGACACCGTCCTGATTGTCGATTTCGGCAGCCAGTTCACCCAGCTCATCGCCCGCCGCATCCGCGAGGCCGGCGTGTTTTCCGAGATCGTGCCGTTCCAGTCGGCCGAAGCGGCATTCAAGCGCATCAATCCGAAAGCCGTGATCCTCTCCGGCGGCCCGGCTTCTACCGGCGATATCGGCAGCCCGCGCGCGCCGCAGATCGTCTTCGACGCCGGCGTGCCGGTGCTTGGCATCTGTTACGGCCAGATGGCCATGTGCGTGCAGATGGGCGGCGTTGCCGAAAGCTCCGACCATCGCGAGTTCGGCCGCGCCTTCGTCGAGATCCAAAAGGACAGCCCGCTGTTCGAGGGCCTGTGGGCACCCGGCCAGCGCCACCAGGTGTGGATGAGCCATGGCGACCGCGTCATCTCCTTGCCCAAGGGCTTCGAAGTGTTCGGCAAGTCGGAAGGCTCGCCCTTCGCCATCTTCGGCAACATCGAGCGGAAGATGTACGGCATCATGTTCCACCCCGAGGTGGTGCATACGCCCGACGGCGCCCGGCTGCTGCGCAACTTCGTCCACAACATCGCTGGCATCGAGGGCGACTGGACCATGCGCGCCTACCGCGAGCACGCGGTCGAGACGATCCGCAAGCAGGTCGGCAAGGGCAAGGTCATCTGCGCGCTGTCGGGCGGCGTCGATTCCTCCGTTGCGGCGCTGTTGATCCACGAAGCGGTCGGCGACCAGCTGACCTGCATCCTTGTCGACCACGGCCTGATGCGCAAGGACGAGGCCGCGGGCGTGGTGGCGATGTTCCGCGAACACTACAATTTACCGCTCATTCTGGTGAACGCGTCGGACCGTTTCATCGACGCCCTCGAGGGCGAGTCGGACCCGGAGAAAAAACGCAAGACCATCGGCCGGCTGTTCATCGAGGTGTTCGAGGAAGAGGCCAAGAAACTCGGCGGCGCCGAATTCCTGGCGCAGGGCACACTCTATCCCGACGTCATCGAAAGCGTTTCCTTCACCGGCGGCCCGTCGGTGACGATCAAGTCGCATCACAATGTCGGCGGCCTGCCCGCGCGCATGAACATGCAACTGGTCGAGCCGCTGCGCGAATTGTTCAAGGACGAGGTCAGGGCGCTCGGCAGGGAACTCGGCCTGCCCGAAAGCTTCATCGGCCGTCACCCGTTCCCAGGTCCGGGTCTCGCCATCCGTTGCCCCGGCGGCATCACCCGCGAAAAGCTGGAGATCCTGCGCGAGGCCGACGCCATCTATCTCGACGAGATCCGCAAGGCCGGCCTCTACGACGCCATCTGGCAGGCCTTCGCCGTGCTGTTGCCGGTGCAGACGGTCGGCGTGATGGGCGATGGTCGCACCTACGAGTTCGTTTGCGCGCTGCGTGCCGTCACCTCGATCGACGGCATGACGGCGGATTTCTACCACTACGACATGGCCTTCCTCGGCGCCGCCGCCACCCGCATCATCAACGAAGTCCGCGGCATCAACCGCGTCGTCTACGACGTGACGTCGAAGCCTCCTGGAACAATCGAGTGGGAGTAGGGGAATGGCGGCAATGGCGTAATTTCGGCACGTAGCGCCTCCAGCGCAGACATCGCCGAGGTCGGGCCAACCGTGCTGCTGTCCGGCGCGTGAAGTGATCCAGTTGAATCCCCCAGCGTTCAAGCGAACTGGCCGGCTGCCGGGTTGGCGCGCTGCACGAGAAGTACGCAGCGATCAAGGTGCGGCGTTGGTATGGTGGTACGCTGGCGGGCTCTCGTCAGGCTGAGCCGCACGTTCTGCCGCCTGGCTCATATCGGGCGTGCGCCTGTTCGATCTCACAACTCGATTCTAGTGACTGTGGCTCCCCTTATGTTCGACTATTAACTGTTCGGCCAAGTTGGGCGTTGACGCTTCCTCTCTATAAGAGTTAATAATCTCCTAATATAAGAGACATCTAAAGTTTGTGGTCGGTACCACGGGTTTGACGATGTAATTTGGGTAGGAAAGCTAGCGCGACGACTAGTCGTCGTGTCCAGCATTGGGTCAATATCCGTCCGTGAATGGCCAGCTTGAAGCGGCTGTTCCAAGCGCGGCGGTGTGCCTGGCGACAATTCATGCCTGCCCGGATTCGCGCGGTTTTTCTTCGGCTGGAAGCAGCCGGTCGTTCAGTACTCAATGAAGCAGACGGTTGGACGTCGGTTCTTTAAACTACTAAGGGGGGTTGGAAATGGCTACTCAGGTCACCGGTGCCGGCGGCACCACGACGTCGTTCTCGAACACACCGCAGGCGAAGGACGACACGTTCCTCTATTCGGAAGATGCCACCGGCGTCCTAATCCTGAATGTTTTGGCGAATGATCTGGGAGGAGCGGCCAAACAGCTCTATTCCATCGACAACTCGATTAGTGATCCAACATCAACAAAGATATTTGCTCCGGCGGACCTGCTCACGCGTGACGCAACATACTCCGGTAATGTCGGAGGAGGGACCGACACGAGTTATCTGGGTGCCCATATCTGGATAGGCACTGATGGTACGATCCACTACGACACGGCGAATATCGACAGTACAATTCAAGCACTTGGGGCGGGAGAGGTTCTCACCGATAAAGTGACCTACGCCATCCAGCTCGGCAATGGCACGCTGAGCTGGGCCACGGCCACCATTCGGTTCACCGGCACCAACGACGTGCCGGTGATAACCTCAGGGCCGCAGGCAGGCTCCGTCGTCGAGGATGCCCCGACGACGCCGGACCTCACCGATTCCCTCAACGCCGCCGGCACCATCGCCTTCAACGACGTCGATCTCATCGACGGCCACACCGCCTCGTTCGCGGCGACCGCCGGCGAGACGGCGCTCGGCACCTTCTCGCTCGATCCCGTCAGCGAGGCGGCCGGCGCCGCCGCCGGCTCCGTCCAGTGGCATTACGCCCTCGACAACGCCGCCGCCCAATACCTTGCCGCCGGCCAGAGCGTCGTCGAGCACTACACCGTGACCGTCGACGACGGCCATGGCTCGACCGCGACCCAGGTCGTCGCCGTCACCATCACCGGCACCAACGACGCGCCGGTCATAGACCTCAATGGTCCGTCGCTGGGACCGACAACCTTGAACTATACAACCGGGTCCGCCGCCACGGCGATCGCGCCTTCGGGGACGGTAACAGACATCGACTCCGCCAATTTCGGCGGAGGCTCGCTGACCGTTGCGTTCACGGCAAACGGCACGTCTGCGGACCAGTTGACGATCCAGAACCAGGCCCCCGGGGCCGGCCAGATCACCGTCAGCGGCAGCGATGTGAGCTATGGCGGCACCCTCATAGGAACGTTCACCGGCGGCACAGGCGGGACGAGCCTCGTCGTCACCTTCAATGCCAGTGCCACGCAGGTTGCGACGCAGGCGCTGGCCGATCATATCCTCTATTCAAACGCGACTAGCGCCACCACCGCCAAGACCGTGACCTATACATTGGTGGATGGTGATGGCACCGCCAATGGGGGGACGGACACCGGCTCGGCCACGGCGACGATCAACGTAACGGGTAGCGATATCACGCCTCCGAGCGTTTCGATCAGTCACGTGCTGAGTTCAAGCCAGCAACAATCCACCTTCACTGTCCATGCAACAGATGCCAGCGGCGTCCAGAGCGTCCAATTGTATGACAGCATCGGAGGAGCCGCGCCCGTTCTCATCTATACCATGACTGCTGCAGAGCTGGCCGCCGGATCGGCGAGCGGCAACTATGTTCATACTTTTGATGACGGACCGGCTCCGTTCCCAGTCAGCAACTCTGTCCATCAGATAAGTGCAGTCGTCACCGACAACAGCGCGGTACATAATTCTGCCACCGCCGTGGATAGTGTTACGTTCAAGACCAACGGTGGCGGTGGGAGCAGCACAAAGTTCACGGCTCCCGCCGGCACCTCCGGCGAGCCCATCAATCTCGCCTTGACCGACCCCTCGCATGAAGGTGCGCTCATCACCGTCACGGTGAAGGACGTGCCTTCGGGCTGGACGATCGACGGCGCGACGCACAACGCCGACGGATCCTGGACGGTGCAGACCAACGACCTGCGCCAGCTGACCGTGACCACACCGGTCGAATTCACCGGCGCCGCAGTGCTCGACGTGCAACTGACCTGGATCAATGCCGACGGCACCTTGGGCAGCGCGTCGATCGCTGACAATGTCGAGGCCTACGCTCCGGGTTCGCCGATCTTCGCCTGGTCCGGCGACGACGTGCTGACCGGGTCGAGCGGTAACGACCTCTTCGTCTTCTCGCAGCCGATCGGCGCCGATACGGTGCATAATTTCGACGCCGCAGCCGACCAGATCGACCTTATCGGCTACAACGGATTGGCAGATTTTGCCGATCTCCAGACGCATATAGCCGACGATGCCCACGGAAACGCGGTGATCACGCTCGGCGACGGACAGTCGATCACGCTGGACGGCGTCCACTCCAGCGCACTGACGGCAAGCAATTTTGTCTTCGACCAGACGCCGGTGGTCAACAATGCCGGCACCATGACGATCGGCGACGGCGCTCTGCTGCCGCTGAGCGGCACGATCAACAATAGCGGCCTTATCTCGCTGGACTCGACGGGCAGCGAAACGCTGCTGCAAATCATCCAGCATGGCGTGACGCTGCAGGGCGGTGGACAGATCCTGCTGTCCGACAGCGCCGCCAACGTGATCTCCGGCACCGGGCCGGACGTCACTCTGGTCAATATCGACAACACGATATCGGGCGCCGGCCAGTTGGGCGGCGGGATGCTGAGCCTCGACAACCAAGGCACCATCATCGCCTCCGGCGCGAATGCGCTGGTCATCGATACCGGGGGCAGCGTCATCACCAACTCCGGAACATTGGAGGCGACCGGTTCAGGCGGCCTGACGATCACCGGCGGGTTGGCGAATTCCGGCATGCTGTTGGCCAATGGCGGCGACATCGTCATCCACGGCCAGGTTACCGGCGACGGCGATGCCACGATCGGCAACCTGTCGAAGCTCGAGTTCGGCGGCGCCTCCTCGACGGACGTCACCTTCGCGCACGATGCGGCCGGCACGCTGCAGCTCGATGACTCCTTCGATTTCAGCGGGCGGATCGGCGGCATCACCAATGACGACAGGCTCGAGCTCGAGGATATCCTGTTCGGTGCGGGAACGACGGCCGTCTACCAGGCAAACCAGGATGGCAGCGGCGGAACGCTGACCGTTTCGGACGGCACGCACGGCACCGCGCTGCATCTGGTGGGCTCCTATGATGCGAACGGCTTCAAGCTTGCCGATGACGGCCAAGGTCATACCGCCGTTTCGTACATTCCGGCCGAATTCACGCTGACAGGCGTCGGCAATGGAGGAATTTCAAGCGACTTCGGGGTGTGAATCAAAAGGGTCGTTGTCAGCGGCGGCTCACTTGGCCTGACGCGTATCGAGTGGGGTTTTGGAAGTGGATAGCAAGTTTCGAATTGTGAAGGATGCGCTTCGGGCATGCCGCCGCTATTTCGTGGTTGCGGCAGGATTCAGCCTGGCGATCAATCTGCTCTACCTCGCGTCCCCACTCTACATGCTGCAGATCTACGACAGGGTCGTCACCAGCGGCAGCGAAACCACGCTGGTGATGCTGACCCTGGTGTTGCTGGCCGCCTTCCTTTCGTTGGCCGGCCTCGACCTGGTGCGCGCCTCCATCCTGACGCGTGCCAGCGCGCGGCTCGACCGGTTGCTCTCGGCAAAAGTCCTCGCAGCGTCGGTCGAGACCCCATCGTCGGGCTCCTCGCAAAGTCAGCCGATCCGCGATTTCGACACGTTCCGGCAGGTGATCACCGGCAGCGGTATCCATGCCCTGTTCGACCTGCCGTGGTCGCCCATCTACATCGGCATCATCTTCCTGCTGCATCCGTGGCTCGGCTTCTTCGCACTGGGCTGCTCGCTGCTCCTGATCGCCATGGCGGTGCTCAACGAGTATATCGTGCGCTCGCCGCTGAAGCAGGCCAACGAGCTGGCGACGACCAACTACAACTTTACCGAGATGAGCCTCAGAAACGCGGAAGTCGTTCGCGCCATGGGGATGATCGACGGTCTCATCCGCCGCTGGGGGCGCGACCGCAACCTGGCGCTGCGGCGCCAGGCGGAGGCAAGCGACCGCGCCGCCCTGATGTCGGGCCTGATCCGTTTCCTGCGGCTCACCATGCAGTCGCTGATCCTCGGCCTCGGCGCCTATCTGGTGATCGAGCGGCAGATCACCGGCGGCACCATGTTCGCGGCGAGCCTCTTGCTGGGCCGGGGGCTGCAGCCGGTCGAGCAGATCGTCGGCCTTTGGCGCAGCCTCATCCTGGGGCGGGCGGCGTTGGCAAGGGTCGAGAAGCTGCTCGACGGCGGTGCGCAGAGCGAAAGATCTTTCAACCTGCCGAAGCCCACCGGCAAGATTTCGGTCGAGCAGGTCAGCTTTGCAATTGCCAGCCAGCAGAAAGTGCTTTTGCGGGACGTATCGTTCCGGCTGGAAGCAGGCGAGACGCTGGGAATCGTCGGCCCTTCCGGCGCCGGCAAGTCGACGCTGGCGCGTCATCTCGCCGGCGTCATGCAACCCAGTCGCGGCACCGTCAGGCTGGACGGCGCCGACCTGTCGCAATGGGGGCACGACGCGCTCGGCGACCACATCGGCTACCTGCCGCAGGATATCGAACTCTTCTCCGATACGGTCGCCGCCAACATCGGTCGCTTCAAGACCAATGTCGACCAGGAGGTGATCGAGGCCGCGCGGCTCGCCGGCGTGCATGAGATGATCATCCGCCTGCCGCAAGGCTATGAGACGCAGATCGGCGAAGGCGGCGCAGTGCTGTCAGGAGGATATCGGCAACGGATTGCTCTTGCCCGTGCGGTGTTCGGAACGCCGAACCTGATCATTCTCGACGAGCCGAGCTCCAATCTCGACGCCGATGGCGACCGCGCGCTGAGCGATTGCGCGATCGAGCTCAAGCGCCGCGGCAGCACGGTGATCATCGTCTCGCATCGGCCTTCGACTCTGGCGAATGTCGACAAGATCCTTCTGCTGCGCGATGGCGCCGTCGAGGCCTTCGGCATGAGAAACGAGATCGTGGCGCTGCTCAACCAGCGCGCGGCTCCAATGGCGGTGGCAACGCAATGAGCCGTGTTTGGAGAGAGCGATGAGCGACGGCGCCCTTACCTACCGGAGCCTGCCTGGCGACACCGGCATTCTGGCCCCGGATTCGATCCGGGTGCCGGCCTATATCGGCCTGCTGATCATCGCTGCCTTCTTCGGTATTTTCGGCGGCTGGGCGGCCTTTGCCCCGCTGAACGGCGCCGTGCTCGCCGACGCCATCGTCAAGGTGGAAGGCAATCGAAAGAGCGTACAGCATTTCGACGGCGGTACGGTGAAGGAGATACGCGTCAAGGATGGCGACGTCGTCAGGAAGGGCGACATCATGCTGAAGCTGGACGACACCAGGATCCGGTCCGAGTTCAATCTCTATGCCCAGCAATATGCGCTTTTGCGTGCAACCGATGCCAGGATTCGGGCCGAACTGGATGGCAGCGAGGCTGTTGCCTTTCCCAAGGACATTCTCAAGGAGCACGAAGACTACCTTAGGGATGCGATGGCAAACCAGATCGCCGACCTGGAAAGCCAGCGCGCCTCGATGGCCGGCGCCAGGCAGATACTCAAGCGGCGCATCGCCGAGCTCGAGGAGCAGATCCAGGGCAAGCAGGCTCGGGTCCAATCCTACCAGGCCCAGATGCAATCGACGATCGACGAGAAGGCCAGCCTGTCAAAGCTGCTCAAGGCCGGATTGACGACCCGCCCGCGCATTCTGGAACTGGAAAGATCGGCCTCGGATCTGCAGGGCCTGATCGACGAGAACCTCGGCGCCATAGCCGGCAGCCAACAGAGCAAGGCCGAACTCAAGGGCCAGATCGCGCAATTGACCTATGAGCGCCGAGCCAAGCTGTCGGCCATGCTGATCGATACGCAATCGAACCTTGCCGACCTCGTGCCCAAGATGTTTGCCGCCCAGGCTGCGATGGACCGAGCCGAAGTGCGCGCGCCTTATGACGGCCAGGTGATGGATCTCAGCGTCTTCTCGATCGGCGCGATCGTTTCGCCGGGCCAGACCATCCTCGATATCGTTCCGACCGAAAATTCGCTGATCGTCCAGGCCCAGATTCGCGTCGAGGACATATCGAACCTGCGACCCGATATGGCCGCCGAAGTTCGTTTCACATCCTACAAGCAGCGCTCGATACCCATAATTCATGGCCGCGTCACCCGCATTTCGGCGGATCGCATTACCGACAGCAAGACCGGGTTTCCCTACTATCTTGCCGACGTAGCGGTCGATCCGGTGGAATTGGCAGCAGCCCCACAGATTGCGCTTTATCCGGGCATGCCAGCGTCAGTCATGATCGTTACCGAGGAACGCACGGCACTCGACTACATTCTGGGTCCGCTGGTTGTGTCGTTCCACTCCGCCTTTCGCCAGAAATGACGGATTAGCCAAGTGACTTCGCTTTTGAGGTGATTCTAACGCAGAGCAGTTGGAGATCATCGGCAGGCAAAGGACCGGACAATCTCGCTACTCTAAAAGAGGCAGGACCAGTCCTCTCGGTCCGGCAATTGCGGGTCTGCCATGTTCCGTGCCGACAACCCCTCGGTTTCTTTGGTGCTGGAGATCTGATGATCCCGGCGATCGCAATTTTGAGCGGTGGTGACGGTACTTTTGTGCTGGCGGAGACAGTCTGCGGAAGCCACAAAACTTCAAAAAGACGTTCGATTGGTCCCGATAGCTGATGAAACCTCAGGATTTTTTGTGGTGTCTTTTCTTTTGAAATCAACAGCGTAATTTTTTGACGGTTTTGGTGTCGGATGGCAGGTATACGCATCGAGTTCTGCGCAGAGCAATTTGCGAACGACGGCAGCGTAGGTTCTGACGTGCTTAAGGTCATCAAACGTAGCATGGCCGCCGAGGCAAGCCGCATGCTCTCGCAGAAAGTCGTCATCGGTCAGAGCCGGATAGTCAAGGTGGGTTTCCGAGGACTGCCGGTCGGTTGCCGCGCAAAACTGTGAAAGCAACCGAACTGCCAGTTCTTTCCGGGCACCCACATCCTGGAAACGGACGTTGAACCGAACTGGGCTTATGACCCTGGCTGGACACCGAGCGGTTTCGTGGTCAAAGCGCGCAAGTGCTTTGGACGGCTGCTCAAACAACGGCTACAAATACTCAGGTTGAACTGCGGGTATGTCGTCGGCAACCGGGGGCATTCCGAAAAACTCCGTGAAATGAAAGTCTCGCCCAAGATACGGATGAGGCAAGAGACATCTGACTGAGCTGGTTCCTGCCGGTAGGAAATCCCCTGCGGTCAGCTCTTTGATAGACTCGTTTCCATGGCGCGGGATGCGCCGGTCCTCACCCGTTATTGATTGTCGCGGCGAAGTGCCTTGCGGCCGGGAGGAGACTTGGAATGGACGGCATCAAATTTACGACGGGGCTGAGCACGGTAGCAGATTCCCGGGTCGCGTTTCGCGGCACGCCTTTTGTCGAGCGTACCGCGCCGTTGAACCAGAATGCATTGTGGATGCGCTGGGACAGGAACATGGTCGTCGATTCGTATTCCGACATGGTCGAGGAGCTGGCGGCGATCCGCACCAGGGTTGCCATGGGCGACATGTCGCCATTGTCAAAGTATGTCATCGCCGGTCCGGATGCGGAAAAGTTGATGGACAGGCTCATCCCGCGCGACATCACCAAGCTACAGGTCGGGCAGATCTATTATGCTCCGTGGTGCGACGAGAATGGGCACGTCGTCGGCGACGGCCTGGTGTTCCGCATGGATGAAACGACATTCCGGGTTTCGGCCGATCCGGGCTTCGGATGGTGGAAACAACATGCAGAAGGTTTCGATGTCCGCGTAACCGATATCTCCGACAGCTACGGTCTCCTTACCCTGCAGGGGCCGCGTTCCCGCGAGGTTCTCCAGGCGGCCACCCAATCCGCGTTTGAGGAATTGCCGTTCTCCCGTCTTGCCATAGTCACCATCGCCGGCAGGCAGGTCGAGGTGCTGCGCCAGGGCTTTACAGGCGAGCACGGCTACGAGCTCTGGATCAAGGCTGATGACGGCGTCGCCGTCTGGGATGCGATCGAGGAAGCCGGCAAGCCCTATGGCATTCTTCCCGCCGGTGCCTGGGCGCTCGATCTGGCGCGCCTCGAGGCTGGGCTGCTGATCGTCGGCTATGACTACACCAGCGCCGGACCGGACCATGGCGGAGCGGGCATCCAGGCAGCGGGAAAATACCGGGCGTCTCCTTTCGATCTCGGGCTCGGCCGGCTGATCGATTTCCGCAAGGGCGACTTCATCGGCAAGGCGGCGCTGCAGCGTATCTCGAACACAGGCGAACATCGCCAGCTCGTCGGGCTCGACATCGACTGGGCGCAGGCTCTCGACGGCAAAGGGCTGGAGAACGATGCGCCTGGAAATCTGCGGCGCGTGCAGTGGTACCCGCTGAAAGCACTCCGCGGTGGGAAGGAAGTAGGGCACGCCAGCAGCGTCGCCTGGTCACCTTCGACGAGCAAGATGATCGGCTTCGGCCATCTGCGGCGCGAGGCCGCCGAGATTGGCACCGAACTCACGCTGAAGTGGAACAAGGATGGCGTGGCGGTCGACGTGAGCGCACGTGTCGTGGCGCTGCCGTTCCTGTCGCTCAAACGCGCCGCCAACGGCTGAAGCCACAGCTTCGCAACGGAAAGTCGTCCGTCGCATCCTCCCGCGACGACAGGCCGGGCGGCAGGGTCGCCCGGCTACCCGAACGTGTGGCCATTTTTAAGCTCGAAACCATCGAGCTCGCCGGCAGAAACCTGGAAAGATCATGAACGATATTCGCCGAGACTTTCTTCGAGCGCCTGGCGGGTCCGCATATGCGTTCGGTCCAGCCGTGTCGATCGAGCTCGCCCCGGAGCAGGCGCGTGGCTTTGCACCGCGCGCCGATTGCTTCGCGCCTGGCTCACGCGTCTTTCTTACCCATCTCGCCGGCAAGCCCGAAGCGCTGCAGATCGACGCGGCCTTGCGCATCAAGGAGATGGGCTACGTGCCGGTGCCGCATCTGGCGGCGAGGAATTTCAGAACCGCACAGGACTACGTCGATCTCGTTCAGGCGCACAGCCGCAACGGGATCGGTGAAGCGCTGTTTCTCGGTGGCAATCCAGCCCTTTTCCCGGGACCAATGGCCGAGGCCGCTCAGCTGCTCGCCCATCCCGTGTTGAGCGACAGCGCGATAAGGACCGCCTTCGTTGCCGGCTATCCGGAAGGGCATCCGGCCATCGTCGAAGCCGCACTGGCGGATGCGTTGCGCCGCAAGCTCGAAATCTGCGCGGATCGATCACTCGAGGCTAGGGTCGTGTCGCAGTTCGCTTTCGACGGCGATATGATCGGCGATTGGGCAAGGAACCTGCATACGCTCCATTCCGGATTGTCGGTCCATGTCGGGCTGGCCGGCGTGACCAGCCTGACGAAACTCATCAGGTTCGCCATGATGTGCGGCGTCGGCCCTTCGCTCGCCGCGCTCCGGCGTTCGGCAAGTGGCCTCTTCAACGTCATAGCAGACCGGAACCCGGCCGAAATCCTGGAAACGATGGCGGCCAACTACCCGGCGCCGCTTGGCCCTCTGCATCTTCATTTCTTCCCATTCGGCGGCTGGGAAAAGACGCTGGCCTGGCTCAGCGACTACCGGGAGCTCAGCCTTTCGCGGGTCAACGAACGATGAACCGCACCACACACCAACAGGAGGAACACGTCATGAAGAATGGAACGGCGCATCTTTTCATTCCCGGCCCGACCAACATTCCCGACACGGTGCGGCGGGCCATGAACGTGCCGATGCAGGATATGCGCGCCCCGGATTTTCCGGAACTGGTGCTGCCTTTGTTTCGCGACCTGAAGCGGATCTTCAAGACCGAGACCGGCAGCGTCTTCATATTTCCGGGCTCAGGCACCGGTGCCTGGGAGGCGGCGATCTCCAACACGCTCAACCGTGGCGATCGCGTGCTGATGTCGCGCTTCGGCCAGTTCTCGCATCTGTGGGTCGATATGGCAGAGCGGCTGGGGCTGGAGGTCGATTGCATCGATGTCGAATGGGGCGAGGGGGTTCCGCTCGACGCCTATCGGCAACGGTTGAGCGACGACAAGGGCGGCGAGATCAAGGCGGTATTCGCCACCCACAACGAGACCGCAACCGGCGTGACATCCGATGTCGCCGGCGTGCGTGCCGCGCTCGACGAAACAGCTCATGACGCGCTGCTGTTCGTCGACGGCGTCAGCTCGATCGGCTCGATCGATTTCCGGATGGACGAATGGGGTGTCGACCTCGCCGTCACCGGCTCGCAGAAGGGGCTGATGCTGCCGGCTGGGCTTGGCATCCTGGCGGTGAGCGCCAAGGCCTTGGAAGTGCACAAGCAGTCACGCATGGAGCGTTGCTATTTCAGCTTCGAGGATATGCAGGCGCCGTCCAAAACCGGCTTCTTCCCCTACACGCCGCCAACGCAGTTGCTGCTTGGGCTGAGGGCTTCGCTTGACCTCATCTTCGCCGAAGGACTCGAGCAGATCTTTGCCCGTCACCACCGCCTCGCCGAAGGTGTTCGCCGCGGTGTGCATGCGTGGGGACTGAGGCTCTGTGCCAAGGAGGAAAAATGGTGGTCGGATACGGTTTCGGCGATCGTCGTTCCCGACGATGTCGATGCCAGCCAAGTCATCGCCAACGGCTACTCCAGATATCGCACTTCCTTCGGCGCCGGCCTGAGCAAGGTGGCCGGCCGCGTGTTCCGCATCGGCCATCTCGGCGACCTCAACGAGGTCATGTGCCTCGCCGCCCTAGCCTCGGCGGAAATGTCGTTGCGCGACGCCGGGGCCAAAATCGAGGCCGGTTCCGGCGTCGCCGCTGCCCAGGAATGGTACCGCACCGAGATCGGCCGGGCCTTGCAGCCAGTGCACGAACGGGCGGCTTGAGGATGGCGATCATGAACAGACCGAAGGTAATCGTCACCCGGCAATGGCCGCGTGAGGTCGAACAGCGCCTCGCCGACCAGTTCGATGTCACGCTGAATGAAGCCGATCGTCCCTATGAGCAACAGGAACTTCGCGAGGCCTTGCTGCAAGCCGATGCGGTGCTGCCGACCGTGACCGACCGATTTGGCGCCGGTCTCTTCGCGGGTGGCGTCAGGGCAAGAATGCTTGGCAATTTCGGCGTCGGCTTCAACCACATCGATATCGCCGCCGCGAGAGCGGCGGGGCTGGTCGGCACCAACAC
>NZ_RZRT01000089.1:0-15731 GCF_003998295.1 Mesorhizobium sp. M7A.F.Ca.US.011.01.1.1 | reverse complement strand
GTATGTACATTCGAGGATGCGGAACGCCAGGCGATCAAGAATGCACTTGCCGCGGAGAGCGGCAATCTCAGCAAGGTTGCGCTCAGGCTCGGCATTTCGCGGCCGACGCTCTATCGCAAGCTCGGCCAATACGGGATCCGGCGCGGCTTCCTTTAGGTGCAGCTCCTTTCACCTCAGCAACAAAAAACCCCGCGGCATTCGCGCCGCGGGGCTGGGAAAATTCGTCGACCGAGATTGCCTTCAGGCGGCGGCCGCGGAAATAATCAGGCCTTTACGACAGCACCGGTCACTTTCTCCGAGACGTAGCCGAGGATGTTGCCGATGATCAGCGAGACGACCACAGCGGCCGCGACCCTGGTGATGGCGCCGATGCCCTCGCCATAGGCGGCGGCACCAAGCAGAAAAAGCGCGGCAGTCGTTGCATAGCCATAAACCGCTGACGGAATGGCGCTCAGCAATGGCAACTTGGCGGCGAGGATCAGGACTATGATTGAAATACCCACGCAAACGCCGGCCATGATCGCGGTAACACCAATAGACGTCAGTGCTATTAGTGCGCCGGCGGCGCAGACCGTTCCCCATAGGTTTGCAACCGCCGAACTCTTGAAACCGGCTTCCTTGCCGCCACAGTGATAGAAACTTCCCCAGCCGACAAATACCGCCCAGATCAGCAAATAGGGGTTGCCGATGGTGATCGCTACCCACGTTGCAATGCCGCCCATAATGCCGATGACGACGGCCAATCCTGTGATAAGATCCATATTGTCCTCCCGTTTTCCCAAAGCTCGAAGCGAAGAATCTCGATTCGGGATCGCGCTTCGCTGACGTCCCGACACGGAAAACGCCATGGCATCAGCCACAGGGTTCAGGAAGCTTGCCGGGTCCGGCAAGCAATCAGGCAGGCTGAGCCGCCGGTTCGCTCGCCCCGACCCCGGCGCGCAATGCCAGTCCGGCAGCGGCCGCGCCAAGGCACGGCGCCACGATATAGAGCCAGAGTTGCGACAGTGCAGCTCCGCCGGCGAACAACGCCGGGCCGAGCGAGCGGGCCGGATTGACCGATGATCCGGAGACGGCAATGCCGGCGAGATGGATCATGACCAGCGTCAGTCCGGTCGCCAGGCCGGCCAGGGGTCCCGCACCGCCTTCGGCCGTGGCGCGAAGGATGACGAGTAGAAACAGGAACGTGGCGATCGCCTCGAACAGGAAGGCCGACGTTGCGGAATAGGCCGACCAGCCGTTCTGGGCGAAGCCATTCGTCGCCACGTCGTAGCCGCCGCCTTTACCTTGCACGATCACGTAGAGCACCGCTGACGCAACGATCGCACCGACGCACTGCGCAAAGACATAGCCGATAAGGTCGTTTGCTTTCATTCGACCTGAGACGAAGAAGCCAAGGCTTACCGCCGGATTGAGATGGGCGCCCGAAATAGGTCCGACCGAATAGGCCATCGCCACCACCGACAGGCCGAAGGCCATGGCGACGCCCAGCAGGCCGACCTCGGAGCGCATGAATAGGACTGTCGCGCAGCCAAAGAAGACCAACGCGAAGGTTCCGATGAATTCACAGATGTACTTGTTCATTTCTTCCTCTCCTTGCAGATGACGGGACGGGAGCCGATGCGGTCGTTCGATGCGGATCCGGTCCAGATGCTTTAGGGCACGATGACGCCGCGGCCGGTGAACCGGCGGTTCTTGAAATCGTCGAGGGCGGTGTTGATGCTGGCGAGATTGTATTCGGTGTAGTGCATCTTCACTTTGCCGTCGGCGTTGAGCTCCATCAGTTCGACAAGCTCGGTAAAATTGCCGACCAGGCTGCCGCCAATGTTGATCTCCTCAATGACGAGATGCGCTGTCGGCACGTTGATGTTGCCGCCATAGCCGACGACGAACAGTTGCCCGCCCTTGCGTACCATCTTCCAGCAGATGTTCTCGACACCGAGTTCGCCGACGAAGTCGATCACCACATGCGCGCCACCACCGGTGATCTGAGCGACCTCCTCGACGACGTTTGGCCCGCCATCGAGCACGAAGTCGGCGCCCAGATCCCTGGCCAGCACTTGCGCCGCCGGCTCGCGGTCGACGGCGATGATGCGGCAGCCCGAGATCGCGTGCAGCGATTGCAGTGCGATATGGCCAAGCCCGCCTATGCCGAGCAGCACGCAATAACTGCCTGGCCGCAGCAGCTTGGCGGCGCGTTTGGCGGCGCGGTAAGCAGTGATGCCGGCATCGGCCAGCGGCGCCACCTCGATCGGCGTGATGTTGGCGTTCAGCTTGATCAGCGAACGCTCGCTGGTGATGAAATACTCGGCGAAGCCGCCATTCATGCCAAGGCCGGGGAATTGGCCGTTGTCGCAATACATGTCCTCGCCATGGCGGCAGTTGAGGCAGATGCCGCATGAGCGGAAGGGATGGCAGATCACGGCGTCGCCGCGCTTGACCGATTTGACGCCGCTGCCGACTTCCTCGACCCAACCGGCATTCTCGTGGCCCATTATGTAAGGCAATAGTGTGCCTTCGGGATCCATGGTCGGCTTCCACACCCCCTCGATGATGTGCAGGTCGGTGCGGCAGAGGCCGGCAGCACCCACCCGCACGATCACTTCGTCAGGCGCGGTGATCGTCGGCGCCTTGACCTCCTCGATCTTGAGCTGGACATTCATCTTCGGGTCGTACTCGTAAAGTCTGGCAGCTTTCATGGCTGTGTCCTTTCAACGTCGAAATCGTTCCGTCGGAATTGTTGCCTCAGGCGCGGCCGAGTTTTTCGGAGCCGCCGCCTCGTGCCGGGCCGGCCGTCGGATCCTCGTCCTCGGCAAGATCGCCAATCAGCGTTTCGGTGGTCAGGATCAGGGTCGCCACCGAAGCCGCGTTGGCGAGCGCCGTGTAGGTGACGCGGACGGGGTCGATGATGCCTGCCTCGAACATGTTCTGATACGTGCCGGTCGATGCGTTGTAACCGTAGCCGCCATTGATGCGGGTGACCTCGGTCACCACCGCTTCGGGATCGGCGCCGGCGTTGGCGGCGATGCGCCACAGCGGCCGCGACAGAACCGAGCGTACCAGGCGCACGCCCTCGGCGACATCGCCCTCGACGCCAGCCGCAGCCTTGTCGAGCAGCGGAGCGATCTGGGCGAGCGCCGAGCCGCCGCCAGCGACGACGCCCTCCTCGGATGCGGCGCGCACCGCATTCAAGGAATCCTCGATCAGCTGGATGGTCCGCTTCTGCTCGACCGGTGTAACGCCACCGGCATAGAGGATCGCGGTGCCGCCGGAGAGCTTGGCCAGGCGTTCGCGCAGCTTGTCCTGATCGATGTTCGGCGGCGAAGCTTCATATTGCCGCTGCACCTGGGCGCGACGCGAGGCGATTGACGCATGGTCGCCGCCGCCACGAATGATGGAGGTGTAGGACGCGCTGGTCTTCACCCGGTCGGCCGTGCCGAGATCCTCGGCGGTGACATCCTCCAGCCGGCCGCCGAGATCGCGCGCGATCACCTTGCCGCCGGTGATGATGGCCAGATCCTCCATCATCGCCTTGCGCCAATGGCCATATTCCGGCGGATGGACAACGAGGTATCTTCCCGGCCCCTGCTTGCCGAGCAGTGTCACCACCACTTCCGGCGACATTTCCTCGGAGACGATCAGCAGTGGCCGGCCATCCTCATCGGCAATGCGGCGAACCGCATCGAGCTGCCCGGGCTCCTTGATCTTGAGATCGGTCATCAGGATGTAGGGCCGTTCGAGCACGGCCTCCATCTTTTCCTGATCAGTTACCATGTGATGCGAGAGATAGCCGCGTTCGAAGGACATGCCCTCGACGACATCGAGCGTGGTCTCGGTGGTGACGCTGAAGTCGGTGGTGATGACGCCTTCGGCGCCCACCCGTTGATGGGCTTCCGCCACCAGCGCGCCAAGCTTGGTGTTGGTCGCGGCGATGTTGGCGACCGACGCCAGGATGCCGTTGCCCTTGGCCGGCTTGGCCGAGGCCTTGAGTGCCGCCACCACCGCCGCCACGGCAAGGTCGATGCCCTTGCACAGATCGACGGACTTCACGCCGCGCTCATTCGCCTCGACACCGCCCTGGATCAGCGCGTTGGCGAGCACGATAGCCGTCGTGGTGCCGTCGCCGGCGATCTCGTTGGTCTGCATCGACACTTCACGCACGACTTGCGCGCCCATGTTTTCGAAACGATCGTGCAGCTCGATCTCGGAGGCGATGCTGACACCGTCGCGAGTCACCATCGGCGTGCCGATCGGCCGGTCGATCATGGCGTTCATGCCTTTGGGGCCGAGCGTCGGCTCGACGGCGGCTGCAAGCCTGAAAACGCCACGGGCGAGAGCCCGGCGAGCCTCGGAATTGTGAAGCATTATTTTGGGCATGATTCCTCCTTCCGCCTTACGGGCGGGTTGTTGGTTGGGGGCCTCGTGCGAGGGAGGCCGTTGCTGTCAGCGCTGCTTCAGGCGGCCGGTGCCGTCCCAGGCGGCACGCGATCCAGAATGAAATCGACCAGCGTCGGTTCGCCGTCGATCACATCCAGTTCCTTGTATCTGGTCTGCTTGAGTCCACGGCACAGCGCGCCGTTGAACTCCATGTTGATGCGCACACCGCGCAGTTCGGCGAGATGGGCGCTGAGTGCACCGGGCGGGATGCGCTGCCCTCCCCAGGTCACGAAGACGGGATGGTCCGCCCGGCGGTCGGGAAACCGCTCGAGTAGCGCCGCCCGGTATCGCGGCTTCTGTTTGGCCGCCTCGCCCGGCTCGAACCGCGCGACATCGTAGGCCGGCAGGTCCATGCCGAGGATTTCGCGATCCGTCAGGCCATGCGCCTTGAGGCCGCGCAAGACCGCCTCCTGGCGCCGCTTGAAGGCTTTCATCGCAAAGGTTGCACGCAAGCCGCCGAGATCCTGATCCTCGGCAAGCAGGGCGAAGATGTCGCCGAAGCTCTTGCCTTCTTCCATACCGCGATTGACCTCGTCGGCGAACATGTGGTCGTGCAGCTTGACGCGATAGGCCGGCTTCCAGGAGAGCTGGTCGAGCGCCTTGCGCACCCCGTCCAGCATCAGGAACGCAAAGTTTGGCGAGCACCAGTAGGTTGGCAGGCGGAAGTCGATTTCCACGCTGCCATCGCCTGTCACCTGCGCCCGCTCGATGAAGCCCATCTCGGTGACAGGTTCGTCGAGTTCGGGGTCGTTGACCTCAGCAAGACGCCGCCAGAGTTCCTTCTGGCAGTCGCCGGAAACGCTGGCGGTTGCCATGGCCCCTACTCCGCCGCGATGCTGAAGGGCGAACCGGCGAGCGCCTTCTTCTTGGCTTCGATGTCGATGTTGTAGAGACGCGCGGCGTTGAGGCCGAGGATCTTCTCCTTGATCTCGTCGGTCAGCTGCACACCACGTTCTGCTGCGATATCCTCGGGGATCTGATAGGCCCAGAATTTCTCGACCAGCCAGCGCGGCGTCCAGATCGCGTAATCGGAGCCGAACAGGATCTTCTCCGGGCCGAGCCAGAACAAAAGCTCGGCGATCACCTCGCCGAAATAGCGAGGGCGCGCATGGATGAATGGCAGCGCCACCGCCAAGCCGCCATAGACATTGGTTTCCTGCGTCGCGATCCAGCAGAAATCGTCGAGGCGCGGCAGGCCGCAATGCTCGATGATCCAGTTGAGGCCCTGGAAATCCGTCGCCGCGTGATCGACGTCATGGACGTCGAACGCATCCTTCGAGAGCGGCAGGATCGTCGGGCCCTTGTGGACGTGGATGTTCTTGATGCCGAGCCTGTCGCAGAGTTCGAAGCACTTGTAGGCATCGGGATCGGTGAGCTTCCAGCCCTTGGAGGCGCCATTCCATTCGGCCGTGTACATCTTAACGCCCTTGACGTCGTAGGTCTCCTTGAGGAAGTGGATGTATTCCAGCGCCTTCTCGCCGTCGCGCGGATCGAAGGCGCCGTTGACGATGAACCGCTCCGGATAGAGCTTGGCCACCTCCGCGTTCCGCTCGATCGTATTGAAGCCGTTCTTGTAGAAGTCCTTGAGATAGGTCGACTGGACGATCGCCACATCATCGGGACCATCGATGAACAGGTCGCGATAGAGATCGTCGGCGCTGTATTTCTCGAACTTGCTCTTCTCCCACAGCTGCTCCTTCGGGCTCAAGCCCGTGTGATAGGCGTAGAAGCATTCGATGAACTGCTTGCCGTGGATATTCTTCTGGTTTTCCGGGCTGCCGTCCCAGAAATGGGTGTGGCCGTCGACCACAAAAATGTCCTTGCCTTCCGGTGTTCTGTACATGGTTGCCTCCGCAGCAATCGCGTTGATCGGTTTCCGCGCGCCGCACTCGGCGGCGCGCCAGCTTAGTTTGGGCGGCTATTCGATGTACTCGAACATCTCGTCCATGTTGCCGAACAGGATCACGGTGTTGTCGTCGATGCGTACCATCCGCCCGTAATGGGTGGAGCTGTTGACCTCGAAGGTTTCCGCCGTCATCTCTCGGCCGAGATATTCGCTGATCTCGTCCATCTTGAAGATCAGCTTGCCGTCGCCGTCGATGCGGATCATCGCCGGTTGATAGGTGACGGTTACGTTCGGTTTCAGGCCCATGAATTCGGCGATGGCCCTGGCCTCGACCGAGTCGTTCATGGTGACGCCGCACTGATGCGAAATCGTCTGTTCGAAGGTGATGTCCTTCATCGCCTTGAAGATGTTGGAATGCGTTGCGTCGCGTGCAGATAGTGACATGACGATTTCTCCTGTTTCAGCGCTTGAGGCCGAGTTCGCCGAGGATCTGGCCAATCCGCTCTTCGGATTTGGCCCGAACGTCGGTGAACGCGACCGGCTTGGAATGCGGCATCGACCAGATCGGCTGCAGGCCGGCGGCTGCCTTGTCGGCGAGTGCGCCGTGCTTCTTGACCCAGCCCTGGAAGAGCTTCTTGTTGGCGCCGCCATGCTTCTCGTCATTGGCGAGCAGATGCATGAGGTCGATCGTGTTGGCGAGGTTGCGCTCATAGTCGGCCTCGGCGGCCGAAATCACCGCCGGCGTGATGAAGTCATGGTTGGCGGCGGCGATCTGCATCAGGAAGCCGGAGCGGAACACTTCGCCCACCAGCGGCTCGAAGACGATGTTGATGGCGAAATACTGCTCGAGATAGTCGGTCGCGCCCATGATGGTCTCGACCGCTTCGCGCGTGCCTTGCCAGTTCTTGTCCTCGAGCCAGGCCTTCTTGCCGAGTTCGTCGTCCCAATCAGGCAAGTCCATGCCGATCTCGGCGAGGTAGAGGGTGACGTCCTGGGCAAGCCTCAGCTTGTAGGACGAGTTGGTCAGCGTCGCATTGTTGATCATCTGGGTGTAGCCGTAACGCTGCGCCTGCATCAGCGAGGTGCCGAGCCCGAATTCGGCGTGCTTCCAGGCGCCGAGCTGCGTCTGCAGGATCTTGACCCAGGCCTTGTCGAAGGTCTTCGGGGTGCCCGATTTGCGCGCATTGTTGATGACGCTCTGCACCATGGTCTCGATCTTCGACTGGCGCTGGTAGTGGGTGCGCTCCCACTCCTGGTCGGGAGCGCGGAAGGCATGCCAGTTGGAGCTCTGCGCGGCGGTGTTCTGCTTGACATAGGCGCCCTTGCCATCGGCGAAGGAGATGATCCAGTCCTGGATCAGATAGCGTTCCGGGTCGGGTTGAACGTCGACCGTCATGTCCTCGTAGTGGGTGGCGCGCTGGCCTTTCGGGTCGAAGTACCGGTATTTCCGGCTGTCGGAGTCGGCGAAGATGGCCGCGCCGGCGGCTCCTGATCCGACTGAACTCGAGGTTGCAGGCATAGTCTCTCTCCCTTGTTGCAGTTGTGGTTGGCTGTGCGTCGGCCGCCCCTCAATGGGCAGGCGTTGCACCTGCCGATGTGGTGAACTTGTCGAAGAAGATCCGCTCGGTTTCGAAGCCGTTCATGAACAGGACCGGCTGCAGCGCATCGATCATCGGCGGTGGGCCACAGGCATGGACATCGCCCTGCCCGTCGACCGCCAGTTGCTTGAGCACGGCGTCAACGCTCTGGTGCACGAAACCGCGTTCGCCTTGCCAATCGGCGTCGTCATTGGCGTGCGACAGCACGGGAATGAAGGTGACGTCCGAATGATTGCCGACCAGCTCGGCGATCCTGTCGAGATAGAACAGGTCGTTGCGGGTGCGGGCGCCGTAGAAGAAATAGACCGGACGTTTCTCGCCGCTCTTCAGGTGGTCGTTGAGGATCGACCAGATCGGCGACATGCCAGAGCCGGCGCCGACCAGGATCAGGGGTCCTTGTCGTTCGTCGCGGCGGAAACAGGTCCCGTAGGGTCCGACGACGGTGACTTCGGCTCCGGCTCTGATGCCTCCGGAATCGAGCTCTCCCGAGAACTTTCCCTCAGGGTATTTTTTGATGATGAAGGAGAGTTTTTCGGTTTGGTCCGGCGTATTTGCCATGGAGAACGAGCGCGTAATCGTCTCCCCTTTTTGCGTGGTAACCGTGATGTCGACATATTGCCCCGCCCAGAACTTCATTGGGGAGCCGAGTTCGATCTCGATGCCGCGAATGTCATGGGTCAGCTGCTCGATGCGAGCAATCCGGCCCTTGTACGTTTTCACGGCGATCGCTTTCGCCAAAATCTCCTCGTCGTAGTTGAGAAGCTCGACTTCCAGGTCGGAGAAGGCGATGCAGCGGCACAACAGGATGTGCCCACTCTCCTTCTCCATGTCGTTCAGCGCGAAGGTCGAGTATTTGAGCATGTCGACTTCGCCTTCGAGCAACACGCTTTTGCAGGCCGAGCATTGCCCTTCCTTGCAGCCGTGTGGTAGGGCGATGCCCTGGCGGAACGCGGCGTTGAGCACCGTTTCGCCATGCTCGACGTCGAATTCGACGCCGACCGGGCTGAGCCTGACCGTGTGGGTTTCCGACATACGGACCTCCAGTGAAAGGAAGGGGCGGGACCAACCCGCCCCCCTTTGGCCTGATCAGTTGCAGGGGTTAATGGTGAAGCCCTTGGCGTATTCCGCCAGGTGCTTCTCGCGGTCCGCGGGCGACATGGCACGCAGGGCGTTGAGCGGCGATCCGAGCGTGTTGCCGCGCACGTCGTCGAGCGTCCACATGTCCTTGTCGTCGAAGCGCAGATGCGGCTGCGGAACCAACGTCTTGCCGTCGGAACGGACGAAGTTCAGGTCCTTGATCGCATCGGCCAGATCCCAGCCGTCATAGAGCGTCTCCCACTCGCGCTTGCCGCTGAAGCGGCCCATCGCGGGCGTCGGCCGGCCCTGATACTCGTCGGCGAAGGCGACCGTTGCGGTCCACTTGTCGAGTTCGTGGGCGAAGGTATGCAGCTGACCGTCGATCTCGCCGACCACCATGTCCTCGCGGATCAGGCAGGGCACGAGGCAGGACCAGCAGCGATGCGGATAGACGTAGCCCACGTCGCTGTTGAACAGCAGCACCTTCTCGCCCTTGTGGCTGAGCTTGGCATACCATTTCCAGAAGTCGCCGAACTCGGCATACCAGCCTGGATATTTGTGCTCGAACCACTCGAAGTCCTTGTCGGTCTGGGCTTCGATGCGCCAGAAATTGACCGGCCAGCCGACCGCGAAGAACTGCCCGACCTTGTGGACATAGTTCTTCTTGGTGATGCGTTCCCAGGCTGCCTGGACGTCGTCGTGATGGACCTTGATGCCGTATTTTTCGAGCGGCAGCATGTAGGTGCGATAGTAGTCCTCATAGATCCAGCGGTGCCACATTTCCGCATAGGACTCCTTGTTCTTGTCGCGGTTGGTGGTGCCGTATTCGATGAAGGTGCCGATGGCGGCATCGACGATGGCGTGGTTCTGCCAGAAGGCGTAGCGCAGGTCGCGCTCGAGCAAGAGGTGGTTTTCCGGCTCCTTGAGCGCCGCCATCAGCAGCGAGTGGCCATTGCCGATATGCCGGCTCTCGTCGGACTGCACCGACAGGAACACGGTCGGCAATGCGTAGTCGCCGTTGCGGGCAGCCTCCGAGGGCATGGCGACAAACAGCGTGTTGGTGAAGGCGGTTTCGGCCACCACGGTCAGGTACATGCAGGCGGCGGTCATGGTGTCGCCGGTAATGAAGCCTTCGGCGAACTGCCGGCCGATGGTCGTGGCGTAGCATTTTCCGAAGGCTTCCTCGGTGATGTCGAAGCCGGCCGGATCGATATAGTTCTCCATGTACCATTTCTTCAAATTCATCTGGATCGTGGAGTGACGAAACTCGTCGATCATCTGCATGGTGAAGCCGGTTCTGAGTTCCTCGCCGGGCGCGATACGGGCGACCATCGCCATCGAGCGGGCAGCCGAGATTTCCGGAAAAGGAATGATGGCCAAGAAGAGCTTCATCCACTCGACCCAGCGCGGTTCGACGTTGCGGAACATGTCGCCGCGCAGCGCCGCATCGAGCGCACCGTAGACCCGGTTGTCCTTTTCTTCCTGCATCGGGAAATACGACCGCAGGACCTGCTTCATCGGGTCGCGCGGCGTCTTGTTGATCTTGTAGTCGGTCGGAAACGTCATCGCTTCCTGGACGTAGGAAGGATTCCAGCCGAGATCGGCAATCTTCTTGGTCGCCTCGCCGACGGAGATTCCGCGTTGTGAGGTAATCTTGTTGAGCGTCAGAGACGTCATGGTCATAAGCCTCCACCAGGTTTGAGCCGCAGGTCCCTTGACCCCGGCATGAAGCGGCACACAGCACCGCCAGTGAGAGTGCGAGCGGCACGACAAAGGGTTGCGCATCGAGGCGCGACTCATGGTCAGGCCGTTCAAGTGGATCGCGGCAAAGGTTCTTGAGGTGTTTTGGCAGAGACCCGCGGCGCCAACCGCATATGCGATGGGCGTATCGAAGCGGTCTCTGCTTCCTCCGTTCCTTCGTTCTTTTGGCACCGCGTCAGAAATGCGATGGGCTTCTTGTGGAAAGGTACAAAGCAAGCGCCGTGCCAGTTTGAAAAGAGCGCCCATGGCTGTGACTCAAAACAAAATCGCCGCCCTTGCCACACTAAGCGGGTGGCCAACTGTAACGTTCTTTTACAATCGTAACATACGCTTGTAATATTTATGATCTATTCGCAGGTGCAATATGGTTAGTTAGCACATGCAACAAAACCGAGAACAAATATCATCTATTCAATTCTACGTCTTTCTCTACTATTTGAAGGCGACGCTCATAGACGGGCCTCGCGCTGGAGAGAGACAATGCCGAGCGATAGAGACAGTCGGGGGCCGCCCGAGCCAATGTCCCGCCAGCCCGACGGCGTCACCGGCGATCTTGTCAGGCTGATGCCTCGCGATCTGGTCTTTGTCATGCGCTTCATGGGCGAGAGCCAACATCGCCTACAGAGCCACTTCCAGGACTTCATCCGGGCCGAGCTTGCCGCCGGCGGCGTCACCACGGAAACGCATCCGATGATCCATCTGTTCATCGAAAACCACGCGATCCTGTTGCGGGACTTCGTGTTTTCCGGGGTTTCGCTGACGCGCCAGTTCCGCGTCGACGAGATTGAGCGCCTGACCGGCGACACGACATCCATGATCCGCGTCGACATCTGGGATCAACTCAAGAGCCACATCGAAACGGCCGAAAAACAGTTCCAGTCGCAGGCCGGCACGTTGCCAAAATTGCTGTCGGCCTTCGAAAAGCCGCCCAAGCCTTTGGGGAGCGAAAAATGACAGGTGGGCCCGATATCGCCAGGCGTGACGCGCTGCTCGCCCGCCGGCTCGATCTGGTCGCTAATGTCTCCGCGCTCACCGCCGAGGCGCTGCGGCTCAATCAGAAACGCGCCGGCATCGAGATGGATGTGCTGCGCCTCGAGCTGGAAATCGGCAGAAGCGGCGCCAGCGAGCAACTGGTGCGGGACTTGCATGAGGCAGAGCAGAGCGCGGCGGCGGTCATGCAGACATCCGCGGCGTGCGAGGACCGCATCATAGCTGCGGAAGGTGAAGTCGAGGACGTTGATCGCCGGCTTGCCGCGACAGCGAACAAGGATTGACGGGAGAGACAGTATGAACCAGCAGACGATGCAGAACCTGACCTTGTTCGACCTTCTGGCGCGGAGTTGGCGTCGCCCGTCGGGGATCGCCGATCTGCGCTTCAGCACCGATGGTTCGGCTGTTGCCTTCACCTGTGTGGATGGAACAATCGCCATCGCCATGGTCGCGGATCACGAGCCGCCGGAAACACGGATCAGGGTGAGCAACGATCTCGGGCAGACGACGATCCGCCCAAGGGAAAAGCCACCCGTCCCGCTGATCGCCACGGCGGCATTCGGAGATGGCGATGTCCCGATCACCGCCTATGCGCATTCCGGCTTTCTGGTTGGCGCGGCCAGCGGTGAAGTGGTGCATCTGGCTGCCGACGGTGAAGCAGCGGCCCCTTTGGTCAAGATCGACGGACCGATCGTCGCCATCGACCACAGCCCCCGGACGGACATGACAGCCATCAGCAATGGCCATGCTGTCTTCCTGTCGCGCGGCCAAGGCGGGGCAGTGCAACTGAAACATGCCGCGACATCGTCCATGGATGCCCTCGCTTTCTCACCTGGCGGGCGTCGCCTCGCCTGCGGCCTAGATGAGGGACTATCGATCTGGTCTGTCGATGGCGACGCCGCCTTGATACGCGATGTCTCGTTTCCAGCGCGCCCGGTGTCGATCCGCTGGAGCAGCGACGGCACCTGGCTGGCCTGCGGGCTCGAAACCGGAGGCCTTGCCCTGGTCAGCATGGCCGATGGCCACGCTGACATCGTCGCAGGATTTCCATCGCCGGTGCGGACCGTGTGCTGGAGCGAGCCGGCGAATGCGCTGTTTGCCCCGGGCGCGTTCCGGATCGCCGGCTGGTCGATGACCGCGCCGCCGGTTGGCGGCGAAACCTCCGGCGCGCTGGAGACGGGTCGTGCCGGACTGGTGCTGGTCGAAACGGTGGCGGCGCACCCCGAGAAGAAACTCATTGCGGCCGGCTACGCCAACGGCCGGATCACCATCGCCCAGATCGGCGCCCGTGACGAACACCTCGTCAGGCCTCTGGGCAGCGCGGTCACCGCGCTTGCCTGGTCCGGCGACGGACGGCATCTGGCGGTGGGCGCCGTCGGCGGCACCGCCGCGATCGTCACCTTTCCAGCGCAGATGTTCAAATAAAGGACGCAGTCGGTATGAAACAGGAGGATGAAATGCAGACCGAACTCACCGCCGAAGACGAGAGCAAGGACGAGTTTTTCGAACGACTCGCCAAATTGGCGGAAGAAATGGTTGCCAAGCACGGCAAGGATTTCAGCATGGGCGCTTTGGTGCTTGCCGCCCGCTGGATTGCCGAGAACCGTGTTGGTCAATTGAAGACGAACTAGGATCAATTGCTCGGTCACGGCATCGGGCGGCGCTTTTTTAGGCCGCAGCGCTCGGACGACATTGCGCCGATCGGCGACGAAGGCGCCGGCGGCGAGGTCGCGGATCAGGCTCTCGTTGTGTCGGCCAGGGAGTCTGCTCAATCCTGGATATTGCAGCGGTGTTATAAGATTTCTGCAATTTTCTTATAACGCCGATTGCGTCGCTCAAGCTCATGCCGTTATAAGAGAGACGCATTTTTCTTATAACGGAGCCGCCACATGAAGACGGTCGATCTCGTTTATCGCACGATGTATGCGGAACTCGTCCAGCGCTCCCTTGATGCATCGTTCAAAACCGACTTCTCAACCGGGGGTAATTTCGTCCGGGTTCCGGTGAAGGGGCGGGATTACTGGTATTTTGAGGAAACCCAGCCTAAGAAAACGCGGAAGTATGTCGGCCCGTCCGACGATCCTGAGATTTCGAAACGCGTTGAAGCCTTCCAGGAGATCAAGGAAGATCTTCGCAGCCGTCGGAAACTCGTCTCCACGCTGACCCGCGAAGCAGGGCTGACTGCACCGGATCGGTTCACTGGCGATGTCGTTGAAGTCATGGGAGCAGCAGGAATCTTCCGCCTAAGAGGCGTGCTCGTCGGTACGGTTGCCTTCCAGACGTATGCGGGACATCTCGGCGTAAGATTGCCCGGTGCTTCATTGCAAACTGGCGATGCCGATTTCGCGCAGCACTACTCGATCTCGTCGTCAGTCGCAGACAGCCTGCCTCCGATCCTGGAAATCTTGAGAGAGATTGACCCAACCTTCAGGGAGATCCCCCACAGATCTCGTCCCGGGCACGCGACGCAATTCGAGAATGCAACGAGATACAAGGTCGAGTTCCTTACGCCGAACCGGGGATCCGATGACTACACCGACCACGCCAGTCCGATGCCAGCACTTGGCGGTGCTTCGGCGCAGCCTTTGCGTTTCCTAGATTTCCTGATCCACGAACCCATCCGGACGGTGATGCTGCATCGGTCAGGGGTGCCTGTAACCGTGCCGTCGCCGGAACGCTATGCAGTTCACAAGCTCATCGTCGCCTCCCGTAGGCAATCAGATAAAAACGGCGTCGCCAAGCGCGAAAAAGACGTCTATCAGGCCAGCCTGCTTGTCGAGGCACTGGAGGCCACCCGTCGCCAGGACGACCTTGCAACAGCTTTCTCTGAAGCGTGGGGCAGGGGACAACACTGGCGCGAGGCGATGCTGAAGGGGCTGGGCCTGATGCCGCCGAAAAAACGACAGGAGGTTGAGGAGACAGTCAGAAACGCTCTGGTTGAGATCGGCGAGGAGTTGGACGGCTTCAGCTTGGCCGTGAAGTCGTAGCCAGCAAAAGGGCGACCCGAAAGCCGCCCTCTCCATTTTCGCACTTGCCTAGCGATTCACTCCCAACACCGGGTCGGAACAAGAATTGTTCGCGCAGACACGCTAATGTCGAACGAAGCTCGAACACGCGCATAGATCTGTAGATGAAGCGACCGGGCTGGTTGAAAGCCTCCGGTCAATGACGAACCACTACCCCTTGGAATTTAGTGTGCCGAGGGAGAAGGCGAGTGGGTAGAAGACGGCTTGTCAGTTCAAGGAAGCGGCGATACTTCTGGGCATGGTGACGGACGAGGATAGCCTGATCCGTCACTTTACACTGGACCCGGCAGATAGATTGGAATGCGAACTCCGCCGGCGACCGCAGAACAAGCTTGGCTTCGCCGTTCACCTCTGCACGATGCGACAAACGGGGCGGCTCTTGTGGGACAACGAGCAGCCACCCGCGGCTGTGATCAACTGTCGTGCGGATCAGCTCGGAATAGACGCGCGCCTCTACGCCTTCTGTGCACATCGAGTACAGACGCGTTTCGATCACAGCCGGTCGTTGATGGCTTACCTCCGTCTCCGGGCTGCATCTCGAGACGATCGCCGTGCCGCCCTTGTGGCTGCAATCGACGCGGCAGCCAATGGCGATCACGGGTTGCCGATCGCGACAGCAGTCATTACCGAGTTCCGGAAATGAAACGCACTCCTGCCCTCGCTGGCCTGCGTTAGGAGCCGTTCACGGGATCGCGACGCCGCCTCTGTTCCGGATCACACAGCATCGACTCGATCTGGTCGCGGGATCGACCTACATCCTCTGCTAGGTCGCGTCGTCTTTACCAACATAGTGGCTTGGCGGCGCGCCCATGGTTTTCTTGAAAGCCCTGCTGAATGATGTCTCCGATCCATAACCGAGGCGAACATCCGGACGCGCCTGAGATAGTCAGCCGGCGTGATTTCGACGACAGCCACGAATTTGGCGGCAAATGACGCACGAGACGCACCCATTGCGTCAGCAAGGCTCTCGATTGTCCAGTTGCGCTCCGGATGCTGGTG
>NZ_RZRT01000088.1:0-16292 GCF_003998295.1 Mesorhizobium sp. M7A.F.Ca.US.011.01.1.1 | reverse complement strand
TGCCAAGCGAACAGTCGAAACCGTCTGTGACGCCATCGGCCAAATCCTCGGCACCGTCACGTCAACCGAATGCCGAAATTACTTCACAGAGGCAGGCTATGCCCAACCTAAATTCATCCCGCTCTAGTCGAACAGGCTCGACACCGATTCCTCGGTCGCGGTGCGCGAAATGGCTTCGCCCATCAGGTCGGCGATCGAGATGACGCGGATGTTGGGCGCGTCGAGCACGCCCTGGGTGGGCTGGATGGAATCGGTGATCACCAGTTCCTGCAGCTTCGAGCCGCTGATGCGGGCAACCGCACCGCCCGACAGCACACCGTGGGTGATATAGGCGGTGACACTGGTGGCGCCGTTGGCCAGCAGCGCATCGGCGGCGTTGCACAGCGTGCCGCCGGAATCGACGATGTCGTCGATCAGCAGGCAATCCTTGCCGGCGACCGCGCCGATGATGTTCATGACTTCCGATTCACCGGGCCGTTCGCGGCGTTTGTCGACGATGGCCAGTTGCGCATCGAAGCGCTTGGCCAGCGCACGGGCGCGGACCACGCCGCCAATGTCGGGCGAAACCACCACGACGTTGCCGAGTTGCTTGTATTTGGCCTTCACGTCGCGGGCCATCACCGGCACGGAAAACAGATTGTCGGTCGGAATGTCGAAGAAGCCCTGGATCTGGCCGGCATGCAGGTCAAGCGTCAGAACGCGGTCGACACCGGCGCGGGTGATCATGTTGGCGACCAGCTTGGCCGAGATCGGCGTGCGGCCGGAGGCGCGGCGGTCCTGCCTGGCGTAGCCGAAATAGGGGATGACCGCCGTGATGCGCTTGGCCGAGGAACGCATGAAGGCATCGATCATGATGAGCAATTCCATCAAATGATCGTTGGTTGGGAACGAGGTCGATTGCAGGATGAAGACATCCTCGCCGCGCACGTTTTCCTGGATTTCGACGAAGATTTCCTGGTCGGCGAAGCGCCTGACCGTGGCTTTGCCCAGCGGGACGTTGAGGTACCGGGCGACCGCTTCGGCCAGCACCCTGTTGGAATTGCCCGCGAAGAGTTTCATGCACGGTTCCTGGTGGAGGATGATGAGACCTGACGGACTCGCTTGCGCCCTTTAACCGGGCTTTTAGCGGCCCGCGCCGGTATTGCAAGCGCCGAGATCGGGAATCCGCCGGCTAAACTCAAGAAAGCTCCGCGCCATCGCCGGGCTGCAACAGGGAGCAGCGGACTTGCGCTGCTCCTTCTTCTCGTTGGGCATCGGATTTTCCCAAAACCGTCTCCACTTTTGGGTCTGATGCCTCTAGCCCGCCTTGCCGCCGAGCCAGGCCGCGAATTGGTCGATGGTCTGGTCGGCGATCGCCTGCATGGTGGCCGGCGAGACCCCCTTCCAGCTGTCGCCGCCCGCGCTGGCGCCGGAATTGACCGACGGGGCCTTCTGCTGACCATTGATGCGGTGCAGCCGGTTGCCGGCGGGGTCATAGACATCCCAGACGTAGATGACGGTGGTGTCGGCGCCTTCCGACATCGTCGAGAAATAGCCCTTCAGCACATGTGTCACGGTCTGGTCGGCGCTGCCGGCGAGCGTGATACCGCGCTGCCTGGCGCGCGTCTGCAACTCCGCCGTCAGAGGTGTCGCGGTCTCGACCGATGCGCCGACGATCGGCGCGATCTGCAGGCGGGTCTTCGACAGGATGGCAGCGCTTTGGGCTGATGTGACCGGTGCGGCGGTGGTTGCGGAAGCGCCCGCCGTGCTGGTGGCGGGCCCGGCCGGAACCGTGCTGCCTGACGTTGCGGGCAGCGTCTGGGTCGACGTCGCCGGCGGCGTGATCGCCGACGGTTCGAGCACGTCCTTTGCGTTGGTGCAGGCGGCAAGAGCCAATGCCACAAGCAATGACACGGTCGTCACATGCGATCGTCTCATTTGCCTTCTAACTCCTTGGCGAAGAACGCCTCCCATTGTGGATTCACTGAAGAATCAAGTCGAGATCATGGCGGGACAGCGGCTTGGGCTGGGATTCGGTGGTCAGGTAGGTGCGGCCAAGCGTCATTGCCGTCTCGGTGTCGGAATCCATGATGATCATGTGGGCGAACAGCGTCATGTTGGGCGCGATCGGTTCGGGGTTGCCCTGGTAGAACATCGGCATGTCCATCCAGGACGGTGTGAAGCGGGCGCCGACCGAGTAGCCGCAGGCATTCAGCCGGTGTTTGGTCAGGCCGTGCGCCTCCATGGTGCGGGCGTGGGCATCGAACACGTCGCCGAAGCTGTTGCCCGGCGTCATCGCCTTCTCGACGGCCAGAAGTGCTGCACGGGCGGCATCGAACAGCTCCTGATGGCGCTTCGAGACCTTGCCGGTCAGCACCGTGCGCATCATCGGTGCGTGGTAGTGGTTGAAGACGCCGGCCCATTCGAGCGTCAACTGGTCGTTCTTGG
The DNA here is from genome assembly GCF_003998295.1 of Mesorhizobium sp. M7A.F.Ca.US.011.01.1.1. Taxonomy (NCBI): domain Bacteria; kingdom Pseudomonadati; phylum Pseudomonadota; class Alphaproteobacteria; order Hyphomicrobiales; family Phyllobacteriaceae; genus Mesorhizobium; species Mesorhizobium sp. M7A.F.Ca.US.011.01.1.1. The sequence goes on along the minus strand of NZ_RZRT01000088.1, from coordinate 13,865 downwards.
TGAGCTTGCGGCGGCCGGCCTTGTAGCGGCATAGCAGCGCGTCGACGCCGGAGCCGATGATGAACTCGTTGGCCGGATAGTCGCCGCCGCCGGCAAAGATCGCGCCCTGCATGGCGGCCAGGATCAGGGCTTCGTCGCCGCCCTGCTTGATCAGCGGCAGGGCCGCGTCGAGCGCATCGTCGGAGAGATTGGCGGCCTTCTCAGCCTTGGCGATTTCGGCCGGGCTCTTGAACAGGCGCAACCGGCCGACAATGCCGGACGCATCGGCGATCTGGCCGAAGGTCTGCAACTGTTCGTCGAGCCGTCGGCCATTGAAGGCGGTCAGGCCGTGGGTGTCGTATTCGACACCGATGCGGGCGCCGAGCAGGTCGAGTTCGTTGAGCAGATTGCGCAGGTCGACCGCCGGATTGGCGCCGTTGCGGTCGGTCCACAGAACGATGTTGTCGATGATCGAGGTCTGGCGCGCCTGGCGCAGATCGGCCGAGCGGGTCAGAAGCACCATCGAACCGTCGGCCTTCACCACCAGGCACTGGAAGAAGCAGAAGCCGAACGTGTCGTAGCCGGTCAGCCAGTACATGCTTTCCTGTGCGAACAGCAGGATGGCGTCGAGCTTCTTCTCGGCCATCTCGATCATCAACCGGTCGCGCCGCGCGTCAAATTCGGATCGTTCAAAATGCAGCGCCATTATTCCCTCTCCAAGACAATTGCCGAAACCTGCCGGCCGTAATCGGGCTCCTTGCGATGCGTGGTGCGCCGGTAGGAGTAGAACAGGCCCTCCTCGGCGTAAGTGCAGCGGTCGAGGCCCTCAGCCGTCACGCCGGCCTTGGCCAACCGGTCAACCGTGTAGCGGTTGAGGTCGAACATGGCATGGCCGGCATTGGCGGACGGCGTGAAATAGAGGATGTTTTCGGCGTCGGCATCGACAAAGCGGGCGACGAATTCCGGGCCGACCTCGTAGTTTTGCGGGCCAATGGAGGGGCCCAGCACGGCGACGATGTTTTGGCGCCGGGCGCCGAGGCTTTCCATCGCCAGGATGGTGTTTTCGAGCACGCCGGTGAACGCGCCTTTCCAGCCGGCATGCGCGGCGCCGATGACGCGCGCCTGCGCATCGGCGAACAGCACGGGACCGCAATCGGCGGTCGAGGCGCCGATGGCGATGCCCGGCCGGTCGGTGACGATGGCGTCTGCCTTGGGCCGCTCGCCGGCAAAGGGTTCGCTGACGCTGATGACGTCGGGCGAATGGATCTGCCAGGCGGTCAACAGATGGCTCGCCGGCACGCCCATCCAGGCGGCGACGCGGGCGCGGTTCTCGGCGACCAGCGTCTGGTCGTCGTTCGATCCGGTGCCGATGTTGAGGCCCTGATAGATGCCGCTGGAGACACCGCCGATGCGGGTGAAATAGCCGTGGCGGATGCCTTGTGCCTGCGCCTTGTCCAGCAGCGGCGACCGAACAGGATCCGGTTTGGTCTGATTCAACATGCGGGCGTTGTTGTCCGTGTGGGCGGTTTCGTCAAGAAGAAGGTGCTTGGTCGAGAACAGGCGCTGCAAAGCGCGGACGGGAGATTGGGAGGGGCGGCGGTAAAAAGTCAATCCGCCCCGGCGAAGGGCCGAACCGCCACGCCGCGGGGCAGTACCGCAAGCACCTTGAACAGCTCGCCCATGGCTTGCGGCCCTGCGAGGCGCTCGACGTCCCCGGCGATCCTTTCGCGCGCCGCCTGGCCGGCATCGGCGCCAAGCCGGCCGGCGCGCTCGAGGATACCCATGCCGAGGAGGAAGTCGCCCTGTGTCGTCAGATGGGCTTCGAGGCCATGTGCACGCACGATCGCGGCAAGGGCGGCGAAATCGACATGGGAGGTGAGGTCGGCCTCACCGGGATTGGCCAGCACATCTTCGTGATCGTGGCTGCGCAAGGCCTGAAGCGTGTCCCCGACACCCGGCTGGAGATGGCCGTAGTCGAGAAACAGGCCAACGCCGCCATGCCTGGATATGCGCTCGGCGATCGTTGCCATGAGCGCGGTGCGGGCAGGCGCCACTTCGGCAATCGCACCTTGCGGCGCTTGAGTGGCATCGGCGGGCAGCAGCGTCGGGTCGACCGAACCGGCGCCGGCGAAGAAGCAAAGGTCGTTGGTCTCGTCGAGGCCGACCATGCGCTCGCGCCAGCCGGTGCCGGCTCGGACGAACTGGCGGATGGGCACGGCGTCGAACAGTTCGTTGCCGACGATGAACAGCGGTTGCTGCGGCAAGGTCTCGATGGTTTCATGCCAGCCAACCGCGAAGGGTGTGGCGCCAAGCGTCTGCTTCTGCACCTCGGTCAGGCGCGGGCTGGTCTCGATCATGGCGAAGGTGGCGCCGCTGGCCAGATCAGGATCGAGCCGCGACAGCGTACGCAACATGTCCTTCATCAGCGTGCCGCGGCCGGGGCCGATCTCGGCGATGGTGGCCGGCAGCGGCCGGCCGCTCGCCTGCCACGCCTGGTACATCCACACGGCGACCAGTTCGCCGAACATCTGGCTGATTTCCGGCGCGGTGATGAAGTCGCCGCCCGCACCAAAAGGCTCGCGCGTCGTGTAGTAGCCGTCCGCCGGGTCGAACAGGCACAGCGCCATGTATTCGTTGACCGGGATCGGCCCCAATGCCTCGATCAGGTCGACGATGCGGGTTTTCAGCCGTGTCATGCCGGCTGCGGCTGCGCCACCGGCTTGGCGGTCAGCATCGCCCAGATACCGGCCAGCACCATCGGCGTCGACAGGATCATGCCCATGGTCAGCCAGTTGGTGCCGAGGAGGTAGCCGAGCTGCTGGTCGGGCTCTCGGAAGAACTCGACGAAAATGCGCGACAGGCCGTAGCCGCAGATGAAGGCGCCGCCGACGAAGCGCGGCGTCTTCAGCTTGAGGCGCGAATGGGTGAGGATGCGCAGCACGAGGAACAGCACCACGCCTTCGAGAAGCGCCTCGTAGAGCTGGCTCGGGTGACGGGCAAACGGCCCGCCATTGGGAAACTCGAAAGCCCAGGGCACGTCGGTTGGCCGGCCCCACAGCTCGGAATTGATGAAATTGGCGACGCGCACCAGGCCAAGGCCGACCGGCACGCCGGCGGCCACGACGTCAAACAGCGACCATGTGCGGATGCCGCGCTTGATGGAAAACAGCGTCATGGCGAGGATGACGCCAAGCAGGCCGCCATGGAACGACATACCGCCTTGCCAGACCGCCAAGATGTCGAGCGGGTGGGCGATGTAGCGCGGCAGATCATAGAACAGCACATAGCCGGTGCGGCCGCCCAGTACGACGCCGATGGCCGCCCAGACGATGAAGTCGTCGAGATCCTCCGGCTTCATCGGCAGGACGCCGTTCGGCCATAGCTTGGCACTAGAGGCGAGCCGCTTGGCATACCACCAGGCGAACAGGATGCCGACGATATAGCCGACGCCATACCAATGCACCGCCAGCGGCCCGATCTGGATGAGGATCGGGTTGATGTTGGGGAAGGGTAGGGAGGCCAGCGGCAGCAGGAAATATTCGTTCAACGGGGAACTCTCGGTTGCGAACGTGTTTGGGCGCCGGACCATGCGGCAGGGTTTTGGCAGGGTCAAGGCAAGGTGGGCGCTCCCGACTTGATGCCGCAGCAGGCTTCAACGTTCTTGCATTCCGCGCGCAGCGCCACTACGTCATTTCAATCAAGCGAGGATTTGCCATGTCGACCGGACCGAACCGCATTCTCGATGAATTCGCCAAGCTGATGACCGATGCCGCCGGCGCTGCCCAGGGCGTGCGCCGGGAGGTGGAGACCGCCTTCAAAGGCCAGGCCGAACGCATCCTCAATACCATGGACGTGGTGCAGCGCGAAGAGTTCGAGGGCGCGCGCGAGATGGCCGCCAAGGCCCGGGAAGAAAACACCCGCCTTGCCGCCCGTATCGAGGCGCTCGAGGCGAAGCTTGCGGAACTGGCCGGTGACGCCGCACCGGCGGCGGCGGCCAAGCCCCGCGCAAAAAAATAATCGTTAAACTTTTCCACATAGCCCGATCCTGAAAAGCGCTTTGCCGTGAATCGCTTAACGGCATTGCATGAATCTTTGTGACAGCGGCTTTCCACATGCGAATGACGCAGTGCGAAAAATTGGGCTGTTCACGCGACTCCCGATCAATAGACTGAATTTGTTGCATGATTCGGAGCAGGGTCATGCGACCGGGCGGTGGGGTCCGGTCTGGGGTCTTTGCGTCGAGAAGTAGTCTTTTGCGCAGGAAAGTCCTGGCCGTCCGAGTTCTAGACAAGATTGTTCGTTGTGTGTGCCCTCCCGCGGAGCGTGTGGCGGCGCTCGTACAGAACGACAGGAAGCATTCCATGGAACTTCTCGAACTCGAATTCTCCCGCGAAATCCATCCGGTGGATGTTATCGAGCAGGTGGCCCACAACAACGACTGGTCCTTTGAGCGGGCAGGCGACGACGAGATTTCGATCTCGGTTGCCGGAAGCTGGACCGACTATCACGTCTCCTTTTCGTGGATGGAGGATTTCGAAGCGCTGCACCTGGCCTGTGCCTTCGACATCAAGGTGCCGGAGACCCGCGCGCTGGAAGTGATGCGGCTCTTGTCGTTGATCAACGAGCAGATGCTGTTTGGCCATTTCGACCTCTGGGAGCAGGAGGGCGCGATTATGTTCCGCCAGTCGCTGCTGCTGGCCGGCGGGGTCGAGCCGTCGAGCCAGCAGGTCGAAGTGTTGCTGTCGTCGGCGCTGGAAGCCTGCGAATGCTATTTCCAGGCGTTCCAGTTCGTCGTCTGGTCGGGAACCTCGGCCAAGGACGCCCTGGCCGGCGTGCTGTTCGAGACCTACGGCAACGCCTGAGACCCCGTAAGGCAGACAAGAACCAAGATGAGTTCGAACAGCGAGCGCAAGCCCGAGACCAGTTTTGCCGATTTCGATCGTGTCGACATCCGCGCCGGCACGATCGTCGAGGCCGAACCGTTTCCCGAGGCGCGCAAGCCCGCATTCAAGCTGAAGATCGATTTCGGCGCCGGCATCGGCATCAAGAAATCGTCGGCGCAGATCACCAAATACTATACACCGGAGACGCTGATCGGCCGGCAGGTGTTCGCGGTGGTCAATTTCCCGCCGCGCCAGATCGGTCCATTCATGTCGGAAGTGCTCACGCTCGGCTTTCCCGACGAAGAGGGCGCCGTGGTGCTCGGCGCGATCGAGCGTAAGGTGCCGGATGGCGGGCGGTTGTTTTAGGCTAGAGGAAAGACCGTCGCGTTCCTTCGCGCTCCCTCCGTCCTGCTGATGTCGAACAGTACGGTGCCGCCAGCCTTGGGTCAGGCCGCCAGCTTGCGCGTTGTGCCCAGTGCTTCCTCGACCGTATCGAGAAACATCTCCGCACAGGCTTTCCAGCTATAGCGCATGGCACGTTCGCGGGCTTCGGCACGGTCTACATTGAGCGCCGCAAGCGAGGCCTCGCGCAGATCGTTGGAGACCGCGCCGCCAAAGCCGTCGCCGACGATGTCGATCGGCCCGGTCACCGGATAGGCGGCAACCGGCGTGCCGCTGGCCAGTGCCTCGATGATGACGTTGCCGAACGTGTCGGTGCGGCTCGGGAAGACGAAGACGTCGGCCGAGGCATAGATCTCGGCCAGTTCGTCGTTGGGGCGATGGCCGAGGAAATTCGCTTGCGGGTATTTCGCCTTCAGCCTGGCAAGCTCGGGGCCTTCGCCGACGATCACCTTGCTGCCCGGCAGGTCGAGGTCGAGGAAAGCACTCAGGTTCTTTTCGATGGCGACGCGGCCGACGCAGAGGAAGACCGGACCCGGGAAGCCGAGATCCTTCTTCTTGTCGGGCCGGAAATGATCGGTGTCGACGCCGCGCGTCCACGGCCGCAGCTTGGTGAAGCCGCGCGCCGAGAGGTCGTCGGCGAGTGACTGGGTGGCGACCAGCGTGCCCTGGCCGGAATTGTGGAAATCGCGCAGCCAGCGATAGGCCCAGCTTTCCGGCACCGGCAGGCGGGCGCTGAGATATTCGGGAAAGCGCGTGTGATAGCTGGTGGTGAACGGACGGCCGGCATTGCGGCAATAGCGCCGCGCCATGATGCCGAGCGGTCCTTCGGTGACGATGTGGATGTGGTCGGCCTTGCCGGCGTCGATCAGGCGCGCGACATGGCCGGGCGTGGTCAGCGCCAGCCTGATGTCGGGATAGGTCGGCAAGGGCAGGGTGCGAAAGATGTTCGGCGTCAGGAAATCCACGGCGACATCGAAGGATTTCAGCGTCTCGGTGAGCCGCTCCAGCGTGTGGACAACGCCGTTAACCTGCGGCCGCCAGGCATCGGTGACCATCAATATGCGCATGGCGGCCCTTTGCAGGAAAGGTCGACGGTTGCCTTGAGACGATGCCGGAACGGCGACCAGCCCGCTGCTCTCGCTTCGCTCCAGCGCACCCGGACGGGCACAGGGTCGAAGTGAGGCGGCAAGACCGAATCGATTGAGGTCGCGCGCTTCATGCACGCTCTTGATCATGGTTTCATGACGGGCGGATGAAGCCGGTTTCCACTTTTCGGAATCGTGCCCCGTTATGCGGGAACCTTGATGACAGCGCGCAGTCCGCCGAGCGGGCTGTCTTCAAGGGTGATGTCGCCGCCATGGGAACGGGCGATGTCGCGGGCGATCGACAGGCCGAGCCCGGTGCCGCTGGCATCGAGGTTGCGGGCCTCGTCGAGCCGCACGAAGGGTTTGAACACGTCTTCGCGCCGGTCAGCGGGGATGCCCGGACCATCGTCGTCGATGGTGACCAGCAGCGAGCCGCGGCCATGGGTGGCGTTGACTTCCACCGTCTTGGCATAGCGGAAGGCGTTGCCGATCACGTTGGACATCAGCCGGGCAAAGGCGTTCGGCCGCACATGCACATCGGGGTCTCCGGCAAGCGTCGTCGACAGCTTGCGCTTGCGCAGCCTGGCCTCCTCGTCGAGCTTCTCGAAATAGGCCTCGAGATCGAACCGTCCGGCGTCTTCCGAAGCCTCGCCACGGGCAAAGGCGAGATAGCCTTCGAGCATCGACTGCATGTCGTCGATGTCCTGGTCGAGCGCGGCCTTGGTCTCGGCCTTGCCGCCGGAAAGCGCCAACTGCAGCTTGAAGCGGGTGAGGATGGTTCGCAGGTCATGGCTGACGCCGGTCAGCATGGCGGTGCGTTGCTCGATCTGGCGCTCGATGCGCTCGCGCATCTGCATGAAGGCAAAGCCGGCGCGGCGAACCTCCTCGGCGCCGCGCGGCCGGAAGTCGCGCGGCATCGGCCGGCCCTTGCCGAAGCTTTCGGCGGCTTCGGCGAGCATCAGGATCGGCCGGATCTGGTTGCGCAGGAAGGGAATGGCGATCATCAGGAGCACCAGCGAGGTGCCGACCATCCAGATCAGGAAGATGTGGGTGTTGGAGGCATAGGCCTGGCTGCGGCGTACGAAGACGCGCAGCACCTTGCCCTCGAGCTGCACGCGCACCTCGACGATGTTGGAGTTGCCGACCGTGTCGATCCAGAACGGGCGGTTGATCTGGCGGGTGATCTCCGACGAGAGAACATCATCCAAAATCGAGAAAAACGGCTTTGGACCGGGCGCGGGCAGTGGGTCGGGCGGCAAGAGGTCGACCTTCAGCTGCATGCGGTCCTGGGCGATGCGGATGATGTTGGTGTAGTCGGCATCGCGCGGATAGGTCTCGATCAGGTCGATGATGGCGGCGATGTCGCGCACGGTGGCCTGCGACAGGCGCTGCGTCACGGTTGCCCAATGACGTTCCATGAAGACGAAGGCGACGACCGATTGCAGCAGGATCATCGGCGCGATGACGATGATCAGCGAGCGGGCATAGAGCCGCTTGGGCATATAGAGCGAGACGAGGCGCCAGAAGCGGTTCCAGGCGCGCGGCACCGCCTTCAGCGTCCGCGCGGCGCGTGCGCTCAAGCCGCCATTGCCCGGCTGTTCCAGTTCCGTGGTTGCCATTCGCTCATTTCGCTTGCCCGCAGCCGCTCAGCAGGCCGCAGGCGGCATTCTATTCCACGCTGAGCCGATACCCAATACCGCGCACGGTCTGCAGCCAGACCGGGTTGGACGGATCGCGCTCGATCTTGCGGCGCAGCCGATTAATCTGGACGTCGATGGTGCGCTCGCCGACCTCCGAATCGTCACCGACAAGCTCGTGGCGGGGTATCGTCTCGCCGGCCCTTGCCGCGAAGATCGCCAGGATCTCCTGTTCGCGGTCGGTCAGCTTCAGCGCCTCGCCGCCACGCTTCAATTCGCGCCGGGCGATCTGGAAGGTGTAGGGGCCGAAGACCAACTGCTCGACCTTGGGCGTGGTCGCCGGGCCACCACGGCGAAGGATGTTGTTGATGCGCAGGATCAGCTCGCGCGGATCGAACGGCTTCGGCAGGTAGTCGTCGGCGCCGGCCTCAAGCCCTGAGATGCGGCTGTCGGTCTCCGACAGGGCCGTCAGCATCAGGATCGGTACGTTCTTTTCGGCCCGCAGCGACTTGGTCAGGTCGACGCCCGTCTCACCCGGCATCATGACGTCCAGCACCAGAAGGTCGAAGTCGAGGCCGGCAAGCTTGCGCCTGGCTTCGCCGGCATTGCCGGCAACGGTGACGCGAAAGCCGTTTTCGGTCAGATACTGCTTGAGAAGATTGCGGATGCGGGTGTCGTCGTCGACGACAAGCAGATGCGGCGCGTCGTCGTCCGGCGCGGCCCCATGATCGACCCGTTCAGTGCTCTCCATGGCTTTTCCCTGACATTTTTGCGGACCCAACGTCGATCTGCGCCCTCAGTTCCGGATTGACCATCGCTTCGAGGAACCGTTCCACCAAGGTCCGTTCGGTTACTCCGGAATCCCCCAATGCAGCATGGATGCGGCGCGACTGTGGCCGCGCCAGCGCCAGCGCCAGCGCACGGCCCTTGGCCGTCGGATAAAGTTCGCGCTGGCGGCGGTCGCGCGGACCTTGCAACTGCACGACATGGTCGGTGTCAATCAACTGCTTGAGCACACGGGCCAGGCTCTGTTTGGTGATCTTCAGCACGTCGAGCAGTTCGGCGACCGTCAGGCCCGGCCTGCGGTTGACGAAATGCAGCACCCGGTGGTGGGCCCGGCCGAAGCCGTAGTCGGCCAGGATCTGGTCCGGATCGGAGGTGAAGTCACGGTAGGCGAAGAAGAGCAGCTCGATGATGGCGAAGTCGATGCCGTCCTCGACCGACATCGCGGTCCTGATCGGTTTTCCGGCGGCTGGGCTTCGATCCGTCATTATTTCTCCGTGGGAAAGAGAGATTATGTCAGTACTATTGACGTAATTTCCCTGCAATGGTAATTTTTGACAAGCTTTTGGGCGGATTGCGAACGAAAAGGCAAGGGAGGCCGGTTTTTCCGGAATTTCCTAAGTTTGCCAGAGCGCAATTATCCGCCTACGCTCCACCATAAAAGCCGCTTTGGGCGGCCGACACGAAACACACAACGATACAACTATCCGGGCTGCCGCCCGTGGGAGGTTACCATGGCATCCGTTCCCTTCGATCAACTCGATGGCTTCATCTGGATGAACGGCGAATTCGTCCAATGGGGTGACGCCAAGATCCATGTGCTGACGCACGGGCTGCATTACGCCAGCGCTGTTTTCGAGGGAGAGCGTGCCTATGGCGGCGAGATCTTCAAGCTCAACGAACACACCGAGCGCCTGCATGAATCGGCACGCCTGCTCGGTTTCAATATCCCCTATTCGGTGGCCGAGCTCAACGACGCCTCTTCCACGCTTCTCAAGAAGCAGGGTTTCCAGGACGCCTATGTCCGGCCGATTGCCTGGCGCGGCAGTGAGCAGATGGGCGTCTCGGCGCAGAACAACCGCATCAACTGCGCCATCGCCATCTGGCAATGGCCGAGCTATTTCGATCCTGCGCAGAAGCTGAAAGGCATCCGTCTCGATGTGGCGGAATGGCGCCGGCCCGACCCGCGCACCGCGCCTTCCAAGTCGAAGGCCGCCGGCCTCTACATGATCTGCACCATGTCCAAGCACGCCGCCGAGGCCAAGGGCTATGCCGACGCCATGATGCTCGACTGGCGTGGCCAGGTCGCCGAAGCGACCGGAGCCAACATCTTCTTCGTCAAGGAGGGCAAGATCCACACACCCAAGCCCGACTGCTTCCTCGACGGCATCACCCGCCGCACGGTCATTGGGCTGGCCAAGGATCGCGGCTTGGAGGTGATTGAACGCGCCATCCTGCCGGAAGAGCTGGAAAGCTTCGAGCAGTGCTTCCTGACCGGGACGGCAGCGGAAGTGACGCCGGTTTCCGAGATCGGGCCTTACCGATTCGAGGTCGGCGAAATAGCCAAGAATCTTATGAATGACTATTCTGCGGCCGTTCAGCCCAAGCACGCGATTGCCGCAGAATAACGAAAGTCACAGCTTTTTTAGGAAGTAGGGGCGGTTTTCGGGCCGCCCCTTTTATTTCAGCGTTTCTGCATTTGACTTTCGTCCAATTCGGCGTCTCATGATGGTGTCGGCCCGGGAGGCTGACAGCTATGGAGGGACTAATCATATGGACATGAACACGCTTCTTCCGATCATCATACAGGTGATTACTGGCGTCATCGGTGGTCAGGCGGTCGGTGCGGCGCTCAAGACGGCGGCGATGGGTCAGCTTCCCAAAATCCTGGGCGGAGCCATTGGCGGCGTCGGCGGTGCGGCGATCCTCGGCAGCCTGCTGGGTGGCGGTGCGGTCGGTCCGGCGGCTGCGGCAGCAGCAACGAGCGGTCTCGGCAGCGCGCTGAACCTGCAGAACATCGTCGGCGGCGCTGGCGGCGGCGCGATTCTGACCGCCATTCTCGGCGCGGTCATGGGCGCCATGAAGAAGTAGGCAGGCCGTTTCGGTCTTTTCAAATGGGCGGCTTCGGCCGCCCATTTCCGTTTTCGGAGCTACCGATGTTCGTCTTTCGAGGGTGGACGCCCTTTGTCCGCGCCTCTACATCACTCGTGAACATCGAAAGGACGATCATGGGTCAGCTCAATGCCGGCATCGTGCCGGTCACACCGTTCCAGCAGAATTGCACCATCCTGTTCGACATGGATGACAAGCATGGCGTCGTCGTCGATCCTGGCGGCGATATCGACAAGGTGCTGGCGGTGCTGAAGGACAATGCGATCTCAGCCGGGGCTATCTGGATAACGCATGGCCACATCGACCATGCTGGCGGCGCAATGGAGTTGAAGGAGGCGCTCGGCGTCGAGATCATCGGTCCGCATGAGGCCGACAAGTCGCTGCTCGACAATCTGGAAAACCAGGGCAAGCACTACGGCATCGCCGGAGCGCGTAACTGCGTGCCCGACCGGTTCCTGGCCGAAGGCGAGACCGTGTCGTTCGGCGGCCATGTGTTCGAGGTGCTGCACTGCCCCGGCCATGCACCAGGTCACGTTGTTTATTACAACCGCGCGGCCAAGTTCGCCCATGTCGGCGACGTGCTGTTCCGCGGCTCGGTCGGCCGCACCGACCTGCCGGGCGGCGACCACGCGGCGCTGATCGCTTCGATCAAGGACAAGCTCCTGCCGCTCGGCGACGACATCGGCTTCATCTGTGGCCACGGTCCCGGCGGACGTTTTGGCGAGGAGAGGCGGACCAACCCTTTTTTGACTTGAACCAGGCCCGGAACCGTAGCTGTTTTCATCAGCCTCAAGCGACCGTCGACATTGTAGAGACCACAACAAAAAAGCGCTGGCCTTGCGGTCAGCGCTTTTCTGTTTTGGGGCAGGGAAGCCCTTGATTTAATTGGCAGTGCAGAAATGCTGTTCGCCGTCATTGCCGGTGAACGTCCCGGTACGGGAATTGAAGCTGCGGTAGCGGTCCGAGCAGTATTCGTACCAGTCACGCGTCCACGGCTCGGCATAACGATCGGCGTAGACCACCCGCGGCTCCGCATAGTAGCGGCGCACCGGGGCCGGGCGTATCACCACGTTACGATCGTAACCGTCATCGTAGTAGCGGTCAGCGCCGGGCGGCGGCCGGTCATTGGCCAATGCACCACCGATCAGCGCGCCGGCCGCGAGGCCGAGCACGCCGGCGGCAATGGCATCGCCGTTGCCATGATGGCCATGATGACGGCGCCAGTCGCGCGCATTGGCGGCGGGCAAGGCCGTGAGCGTGGTAGCGACCACGGCAGCGGCCAGGACGGCGGTTTTGAAAATTCGGTTCATGTCGATCTCCTTCGTGCCGGCCCGTGTAGTTTCGGGGATGCGGTCCGGCTTTACCGAAGACTAATATGCGACCGTGGCTGAACGGGGGCTGAACGGATTTTTACGTGTCTATTCAAAACAGACGTCAAAAATCATAGGCTCTCAAGGGAGCGATCTGCCTGGGATCGCCGGTTTGAAGCCGGCTCAGCCGACCGACAGGTTGACGGCCTTGGGACCCTTGCCGCGCTTGTCCGGCTCGGTGTCGAACGATACTTTCTGGCCATCCTCGAGACCGGGAAGACCGGACGCCTGCACGGCTGAAATATGGACGAAAACATCCTTCGCTCCATCATCGGGCGTGATGAAGCCGAAGCCCTTGGCGTGGTTGAAGAATTTGACGGTGCCGGTCTGCGGCATGGGAAGCTCCTTTGTCCCATAAACTCCAGTCTCGGGCCGGCAAATGCCCGAGTGGAAATTTGTCCTTTATTTTAGCGTCATCGGCAAGGGAAAGTTTTGCGGGCGTCTAAAGCACGTTGCGGCGCGCTTTGGGTCTTTGTTTTTATGCAAGTCGTTGCCCAGAACCTGGCGGCTTGGCGACATCACCGGCCCGCGCCTTCGATAAGGAAAAGGCGCGACGAAGATCGCCGCGCCTTTCAAAATTCAGATCCCTCTCCAGGCCAGGTGCAGGCATGGAGCCTCCGTCGCACGTCCGAGTGACATGCGGCGCGCCGATGGCTCAGGCTGCGCGGAGGTTGACGGCCTTGGGGCCCTTGCCCATGCGGTCCGGCTCGACGTCGAAGGTGACCTTCTGGCCGTCAACGAGCGTGCGCAAGCCGGAGGCTTCGATCGCGGAGATATGGACGAACACATCCTTGGCGCCACCATCGGGCGTGATGAAACCGAAGCCTTTGGTCGCGTTGAAGAATTTAACGGTGCCGGTCTGGGCCATTGGGGAAACTCCTTCACCCGTTCAGTCTTTGGTGGTCCCGCCCGCCGCCTGGCGCAAAGGGCAGTTCCCGGTGGTTGCTTCGGCAGTCATGCATTGGCGCATGGTCAAACCCCCCGCCGAAAACGGGGCCGTCAGAGATTCACAGTATCGGGGAAAGGTCGTCCAAAACGTTCCGCTCTCCGGGTCGCAAATGCCCGAACACGGAATTTATCGCACGGAAACGTGATGGTTGCAAGATACTGCCGCGGGCCGCCACACTGGGCGCATCCCGACGCAAGGATCGACTGACTTGGGCATCGATGGGCTCGGCATAGGCTTGCTTGCCGGTCGGGTCATCGGCCAGAGCCGATCCACGGATGGGCCAGACATCGGCGGGCGCGCTGACCCCCCTTGTGGGCCAGGCGCCGTTGTCGTTGCCGGGCCCAAACGGGGGTTGCATTTGGCAAGGGAATGGCGAGGATCGATAACCGGGGACGCGATCGTGGGAGATCATCATGAAATTTCTGGCGGCAGTCTTTTCGCGGCAGGGTTTTGCCATCCTGTTGCTGTCGGCAATTCTTGCCGCCTGCACCGTCGTCGTCGATGAGGGACCAGGGCCGCGCCCGCGTCCGCCACGGCCCGAACCGCAATATTGCAGCAAGCAGTACGAGCCGGTCTGTGCCCGCCGCGGCGGCGACCGCCAGACCTTCGCCAATGCCTGTCTTGCCGACCGGGCCGGCTACCGCATCGTGCGCGACGGCCCGTGC
>NZ_RZRT01000087.1:0-17298 GCF_003998295.1 Mesorhizobium sp. M7A.F.Ca.US.011.01.1.1 | reverse complement strand
CAACAAACCGAAGCCGTTCGTCCATGATGCCAGTCTCTCGCCAAACCATCGCCGGTCCTCCGGCGGACAAGAAAACTGTTACCCATGCTATCGGTCCATTCTGTTACCTATCTATACGGTTCGGACACCGGGCACTTCTCCCCGTCGCTATCGAAATGCCCGGCAGGGCAATGAGGGGCGGCGCCGATTTTGGCGATTTGAGGGTCTAACCCCCCAACGCCTGATCCAGATCGGCGATCAGATCGTCGCCTTCCTCGATCCCCGCCGACAACCTTACCAGCGAATCCGAAATTCCGATCTCGGCCCGTTTCTCGGCCGGTATGGACCCATGCGTCATCAGCGCCGGATGCTCGATCAGGCTTTCCACCCCGCCGAGGCTTTCGGCGAGCGTGAACAGTTGCGTGCGTTCGAGGAAGCGTTTGGTGCCGGCAAGGTCGCGGTCGAGCACGGCTGTGATCATGCCGCCGAAGGCGTGCATCTGCTGGACGGCGACGGCGTGCTGCGGATGGCTGGCGAGGCCGGGATAGATGACGCGGCGCACGTCGCGGCGCGCTTCCAGCCACTGCGCGATCTTGAGGCCGTTGGCGGAATGACGCTCCATACGCAGCGCCAGCGTCTTCAGCCCGCGCAGCGCCAGAAAGCTGTCGAACGGACCCGAAATGGCGCCGATGGCGTTCTGCAGGAATTTCAGCTGGGCGGCGAGGTCCTTGTTGTCGCCGACTATCGCCACGCCGCCGACCATGTCGGAATGGCCGTTGAGATATTTGGTCGTCGAATGCACGACGATGTCGATGCCGAGCTCCAGCGGCCGCTGGATATAGGGGCTGCAAAACGTGTTGTCGGCGACCGTCAGAATCCCCTTGCGCTTGGCGAGTGCCGCAACGCCTTCGAGGTCGACGATGCGCAGCAGCGGATTGGTCGGCGTCTCGACCCACAGCATTTTTGTCTCGGGCCGGATCGCCGCCTCGACGGCAGCGAGGTCGGTGAAGTCGACGAACGAGACCTGCAGATTGGCCGAGCGTTTGCGCACCCGCTCCATCAGCCGGAACGAGCCGCCATAGATGTCGTCGGTGGCGACGATGTGGGCGCCGGAATCGAGCAGTTCCAGCACGGTGGCGATCGCCGCCAGGCCGGACGCGAAGGCAAAGGCGGCCGAGCCGCTTTCGAGATCAGCCACGGCGCGCTCGAAGGCAAAGCGCGTCGGGTTCTGGCTGCGGGCATATTCAAAGCCCTTGTGCACGCCGGGAGACTGCTGGGCAAAGGTCGAGGTGGCGTAGATCGGCACCATCACCGCGCCGGTCAGCGGGTCGTGGCTCTGGCCGCCATGGATGGTGCGCGTCGAGAAAGCCAGACGGTTCTTGCCCGATGATGATGGGCCGGCTGGCGGAGTATTGCTGGTCATCGTGCGCGCCTCAGATGGTTGATCAGGTCGATGCGGGTAATCAGGCCGACGAACTCTTCGCCGTCGAAGATGATGGCGACCTCGTTGCGGTCGAAGACCGGCAGCAGCGCATCCAGCGTCTGGCTGGCCTGCAGCGTGTGCAGATTGGAGGTCATGGCCGTGCGCACCGGGCCGTTGAAGCGCTCCCAGCGACCGTCATAGGGGCCGTCGACCTTGGCCAGGATGTCGCTTTCGTCGACGATGCCGACGAGCTTGCCATTGTCGAGCACCGGCAGCTGCGAGACATCGGAACGGCGCATGCGGCCATAGGCGTTGAGCAGGCTTTCGTCCGGGCCGACATAGACGGTGTCGCCGGTGCGGTGCGAGCGCATCACCAGATCGCGCAGATCGCCATGCTGCTCGTGCTCGGCCAGACCCTGCTCGGCCAGCCAGAAATCATCGAACACCTTCGACAGATATTTGTTGCCGCTGTCGCAGACGAAGGTGACGACGCGTTTCGGCACCGTCTGCTCGCGGCAATAGCGCAGGGCGGCGGACAGCAGCGTGCCTGAGGATGAGCCGGCCAGGATGCCTTCCTTCGACAAGAGGTCGCGCACCGCCAGCATGCTCTGCTTGTCGGGGATGGAATAGGCCTTCTTGACCAGCGACAGATCGGCATTGGGCGGCACGAAATCCTCGCCGATGCCTTCCACCGTCCAGCTGCCGGCCTCTTCCATCTTGCCGGTCTTGATCAGCGGCGCCAGCACCGAGCCGACCGGATCGGCCAGCACCATTTCGGTCTGCGGCGACACCTTTTCAAAGTAACGGCCGAGCCCGGTCAGCGTGCCGCCCGAGCCGACACCGACCACCACGGCATCGACGTCACCGTCGAGCTGCGAAAATATCTCCGGGCCGGTGGTGGTTTCATGCGCCAGCGGATTGGCTGGGTTGGCGAACTGGTTGGCATAGAAGGCGCCGGGCGTCTCCGCTGCGATCTTCTCGGCCATGTCCTGGTAATATTCGGCATGGCCCTTGCCGACATCGGACCGCGTCATGCGCACTTCGGCGCCGAGCGCGCGCAGATGCTGGATCTTTTCGCGCGACATCTTGTCGGGCACCACCAGCACGATGCGATAGCCCTTTGGGATGCCGACCTGGGCAAGGCCAAGCCCGGTGTTGCCGGCGGTCGCCTCGACGATGGTGCCGCCGCGCCTGAGCCTGCCCTGCTTTTCAGCCGCGGCGATCATCGACAGCGCGATGCGGTCCTTGATCGAGCCGCCGGGGTTCTGGCTTTCGAGCTTGATGAACAGCCGGCACTTGCCGGTGTCGAATTTGGTCAGCTCGACCACCGGCGTCTGGCCGATCAGGTCGAGAACCGACGCATAGGGCGGACGCAGGCGGGACAATTCGTCGGCTGCGGCGATCTCGTGCTCGCTCATATCGATGCTCCATGACCAAGCGACCGCCTCGAGGCAGAGCGGCAGCGTATCCTCTTTTCCAGCCCTTTGCAGTCGGAAAGAAGATAGATCGTGCCAATCAACCGGCCAGATGCGGAATGAAATTCCGGGTTTGGTTGGCACGGGTCATCGTCGCCTCGAAGTCAGGCGATCCCTCCGCGTGTTCGTCATCCTAGGGCGAAGCGACGCGAAGCGGAGCGCAGACCCTAGGATCCATGCCGCGACATTGGTCGAAGAATGCAGCGGTGCAGAAATAATTTGGAAGCATCCCTTACCCAATGATGGGTTTTCACCCACGCAAAGCTCGCAGGTCGCGGCATGGATCCTAGGGTCTCCGCGACGTCGCTTCGCTCCTGCTCCGCCCTAGGATGACGATGGCGTGGGGCTTTGCGTGGAGTCTCTACCCCAGAAGCTGCTTGCTCAGCCTGGCACATTGCACGCGGATATCCGGAATGGCGTCGATCTCGAAGAAGGTGCCGCGCGTCAGCGGGCCGACGGCGAGGATCTTGGCCGAGACGGTTCCGTCGCCGGCGATGATCTCGCATCTGGCCGATACATCGAGGCCGATGCGCAGCGGATCCGGCCGTGCCAGGCCGCGGTCGACCAGCGAGCGCACCACGCTGTTCGACGAGGTCGAGATGTCCCTGACGATGCCAGAGCAATCGTAGATGCGGGCGACCTCGAAGGTCTCGAGGCGCTGCGTGTGGCGCGACTGGACCTGGACGGTGAATTCGCCGTTGCGCGCGATGTCGACGACGCGGCCGGCGACCAGGCGGATGCGGCCGGACCGCACGGCTTCGGTGACGCGGGCGTAGACCTCGGGCGCCATGCGATGACGGTGGATGTCCCACCAGGCCTTGGTGTGCTCGACGAAGCGGCGCTTGGCGGAAGCCGGCCAGTTCTGCCAGATTTTCTGGTTGAACGGCCGCAGGCCGTCGACGACGTCGCGCCAGTCGATGCCGGCCTTCTGGTTTTCCTTGATCAGGTCGCGGAACCAGCCGACGAAATAGGAGAGCTGCGTGCCGAGTGGAATGTCGGCGACGTCGAGCTTGATCGGATTGCCCTTACGATGCGGCGAGGGCAGCAGGCCGCGCCGCGACACAGCTATGATGTCGCCGCGATGGCCGCGCTGCTCGAGCGCCAGGAAGGCATCGACCATGCTGAGGCCGGTGCCCAGCACCATGACGCCGGCGTCGGGGGGAAGTGCTGTGTCGGCTTCCGACCCCATCCTGACGGCATGGCCTTGCGCCGGCTCCTCGTCGTGGCCGGTGGCCAGCACGGCGAGATGCGCAACGACGCTAGTGCCGTTGGCCAGCGCCACTTCGACACCGGATGCGGTGGGCGTGATCGAGAGGCTTTCCTCGCGGATCAGCCGAAGCCGCCCGGTCTGCTTTTCGCGCGCCTGCAGCTCGTCGAGCAATTCGCCGAGGTAACGGGCATAGATGCTGCGCGGCGCATAGAAGGGCGCCTGCTCGGCCGTTGCCAGGCCGCGCTCCTGCAGCCAGCGCCAGAAATTGCCGGGATCGTCGGCATAGGCGCTCATGCCGGCGGCGCTGACATTCAAGACATGCGCCGAGAGCAGCGTCGAATAGGCGATGCCCTGGCCGAAATGCGGGCGCCTTTCGATCAGCGTGACGCGCAGGTCGGGATTGGGCGACTTCAGGAGATGCGCGGCCAGCACGACGCCGCTGGCGCCGCCGCCGACAATGATGATGGAGTTGGCACGCCCGGTCATAGGCATGCCTTCGCTCTGCGCAGCGCCAGTGTCAGGCCTGGACCTTCACCGCGACCGGCAGATCGCCGATGTCCCTCGCAACCGGCAGATCGTCGATGCCCTTCGCGACCGATAGGTCGTCGAGGACGATATCGCGCATTTCCGCGAGGCTGCGCTGATCGAGCACCTCGGCGATCGCCTGCCGGACCTCGAGCATCAGATGTCGGACTTGGCATGTCGCCTCGTTGCAATCTTCACAGCGCTGGTACTGGGTGCGGCTTGCGCAGGGGATCGGCGCCAGCGGACCGTCGAGGACGCGCACGACATGGCCGACCTTGATCTCGTCGGCGGGGCGCGCCAGGCGATAGCCGCCATCCTTGCCCTTGCGGCTCTGGACGAAGCCGGCATTGCGCAACTCGCCCAGGATGGCGTCGAGAAATTTCTTCGGGATGTTGTTGCCGGTGGCGACGTCGTTGACGAAGGCGAGTTGCCCGGCCGGCAATCGCGCGAGGTGGACGAGCGCCTTGAGGCCGTACTTGCCCTTTTTCGTGAGCATGAGATCAAAATTTCTCTGTCATGCGACGGCGTGGAACCATCGGTTGCAAAACGCCTGGCGTGCGTTGCCGCCGCGTCCAAGCCCGCATGACACATAAATTCTAGTGACATGATGTACAAGCCGAGAACTGTTGATTTTGCTTCGTTTTCAAGCTGCCGTAGCCATTTTAGCCCGACCTTGTGCCCTCGAAAGCACAAAAATGCCCTTGAAGAGCAGTGGGATGGCAAAATGGTCCTCCAGGGCCGGATGTGGTCGGCATCGACTGACGCGACGGCGAAAGCCGATCCATGCCGCGAGCGATCATGGTGATGTGGTGGCCGCTCATCGCCGACTCCAACTCTCTCATGTCGATAATAATACTATACTTACGTTGGAGCACGCGGAATGCGTTTTCGAATCGAGAGCTGTTTGGGTATGGATTTGCCTGGCACGGGCCTGAAGGGGGAATTCTTGTTCGCGATCGAGGTCATGCCATTCCTTCGAGCGTTGGTGCGTGCAGAACCTTGCCGGACGCTGGCAGGACAGCACCCCCCTCTGCCCTGCCGGGCATCTCCCCCGCAAGGGGGGAGATTGGCAGATCCACCGTAGGTTCAACACCTGCAACGATGGCGATTGGCGAAAGCCGGGATGACAGCGATCTCCCTCCTTGCGGGGGAGATGGCCGGCAGGCCAGAGGGGGGTGCTGTCCCGCCGACATCGGAAGACTTCGGACAGTAGCCGAGCCCCCAACGTCACGGCTTGGATCAAGCCAGTAGATCGCTCGCAGCCGCCACATCCGCTTCGCCACCCACCACCGACAGCTTTTTTCTAACAACCCCGCCTTGGTTGGAACGATTTAACTCTACAAGAGCGATAGAATTAGCTGACTATCATAAGGCATTCCGGTTTTTCTCTTTTCAGGAGCCCTTCATGTCCACCATTTCGCGACGCATTATTCTGCTCTCGTCGGCGGCACTGGCCGGTGCCGCCTTCCTCGGTCCGGCCCTTGCCGACGACCTGAAGATCACCATCGGCTATCAAACGGTAGTCGAGCCTTCGAAAGTGCCGCAGGCCGACGGCGCCTATGAAAAGGCGACGAAGGCCGCCATCGACTGGCGCAAATTCGATTCCGGCGCCGATGTCATCGCCGCGGTCGCTTCCGGTTCGGTCGATATCGGCTATGTCGGCTCGAGCCCGCTGGCGGCGGCGGCGAGCCGCGAGTTGCCGATCCAGACCATCTTCATCGTCGGCCTGATCGGCGAATCCGAAGCGCTGGTTGCCCGCAACGGCGCCGGCATCGCTGAGGTCGCCGACCTCGCCGGCAAGAAGGTCGCCGTGCCCTTCGTCTCGACGACGCATTACAGCCTGCTCGCCGCACTGAAGCACGAGGGCGTCGATCCGAAGTCGGTCGAGATCCTCAATCTGCGGCCACCGGAAATCGCGGCGGCCTTTTCCCGCGGCGATATCGACGCGGCCTATGTCTGGGATCCGGCGCTCGGCCAGATCAAGACGACCGGCAAGGTGGTGCTGGATTCCTCGCAGGTCGCCGCCTGGGGCGCGCCGACCTTCGACGCCTGGATCGTGCGCACCGACTTCGCCGAAAAGAACCCTGAGGCAGTGCGCGACTTCGTCAAGGTGACGGGCGCCGCCTATGCCGAGTTCCTCGCCAAGCCCGACGCCTGGTCGGTGTCGTCGCCGCAGGCGGCCGCGATCGCCAAGATCACCGGCGCCAAGCTGGAAGAAGTGCCGCAGCTGCTCAAGGGCTATGTCTTCCCGACGCTCGAAGAACAGGCCTCCGACAAATTCCTCGGCGGCGGCACGGTCAAGGCGGTGGAAGCGACGTCCACCTTCCTCAAGGAGCAAGGCAAGATCGACGCCGTGCTTCCCGACTATTCGAAATACGTGTCGGCGAAATACGTCACAGAGGCGCTCGCCTCGAACTAGTACCCGCTTAACGCAATTCCGGACGGAAAACCGCATTACACTTTTCCTGGAATTGCTCTGAACCCGGGCCCGCGCGCTTCTTCCCTGACGCCGCGTGCTGATTGCCCCGGAACCGCTGACGAGGGCCGGGGCAGTCGGATTCAACGAATCGCGAGGCATCCATGCCGCATCTTGTACTGGACCCCCATCTCGTACTGGACAAGGTCTCGATCCATTATGACGGCCAGGCGGAGCCTGCCGTCGAACGGGTGTCGATCGATGTTGCCAAGGGCGATTTCGTCGTGCTGGTGGGCCGTTCCGGTTGCGGCAAGACCTCGCTGCTCAACGTCGCCGCCGGTCTTGTCGCGCCGGCGCGAGGTACGGCTTCCATCAACGGCAAGCCGATCACCGCGCCGGGGTCGGACCGGGCGGTGGTGTTCCAGAACGATGCTTTGTTCCCATGGCTGACCGCGCGCGAAAACGTTGCCTTCGCGCTCAGGCTGCGCGGTGTCAGGCCAGCCGAGCGGGCCCAGCGCGCAGATGAGTTGCTGGCGCTGGTGAAGCTCACCGACGCCGGCGACAAGCGCATCTGGGAGCTTTCCGGCGGCATGCGCCAGCGCGTCGGCCTGGCCCGGGCGCTCGCCGCCGAACCCGAATTCCTGCTGCTCGACGAACCGCTCGGCGCTCTCGATGCGCTGACGCGCGAGCGCATGCAGACGACGCTGCTCGATCTATGGACGGCAAGCGATGTCGGCGTGCTGATGGTAACGCACGGCATCGAGGAGGCGCTGGTGCTGGCCACCCGCATCGTCGTGCTGGCACCCGGCCCAGGCCGTGTGGTGCGGAGTTTCGAGCCCGGCTTCTCCAGGCGCTACGCATCGGGCGAGGCCATCCGCACCATCAAGGCCGACCCGATTTTTTCCGAAGCCCGCGCGGACTTGACCGACGCGATCTTCGAAGGAGAGGCGGCATGACCGTTACTTCCTACACGGAGCGACCGGGACACAAGATCGACGAGGCCGACGGCCTGTCGGTGCCATGGTCGCGACCCAGCCCCAAGCGTAAAGGCGTTTCGGCCCGCGCGGTCAGCGCTGTCACCATCCTGGTGGTGCTGGCGCTGTGGGCGCTGTCGGCCCGCCTGCAACTGGTGTCGCCAGTGTTTCTGCCATCGCCTGCCGCCGTGTGGAACAAGTTCATCACCGTCGCCCGTGACGGCTTCGTCGATGCGACGCTGCTGCAGCATGCCGTCGCCAGCCTGTGGCGGGTATTCGCCGCGCTGGTCGCCGCCATCCTCATCGGCGTGCCGGTTGGGCTCGCCATCGGCATCAGCACGATCGGACGCGGCATCTTCGATCCGCTGCTGGAATTCCTGCGGCCGATCCCGCCGCTCGCCTACCTGCCGCTGGTCATCATCTGGTTCGGCATCGGCGAGCCGTCGAAGATCCTGGTGATCGCCACCGCCATGCTGGCGCCGGTGGCGCTGTCGACCGCGTCCGGCGTTCGCGGCGTCTCGCAGGAGCGCATCAACGCGGCGCGCTCGCTGGGTGCTACCCAGCGCCAGGTGGTCCGCCACGTCATTCTGCCCAGCGCGCTGCCGTCGATCCTGACCGGACTGCGCATCGCGCTCGGCGCCGGCTGGTCGACGCTGGTCGCCGCCGAACTGGTGGCGGCGACACGCGGGCTTGGCTTCATGATCCAGTCGGCCGCCCAGTTCCTCGTCACCGACGTGGTGGTGATGGGCATATTGGTGATCGCGGCCATCGCCTTCGTGCTCGAATTCACCATCCGCAGGATCGAGCGCGTGCTCGTCCCGTGGGCGGGACGCGAATGATCGAAGCCCAGAGGAGCAGGAGAATGACGATGACCCATTCCACCGCCGTGCTGTTCGCCCAAGCCGGTAACTGGCTTCTCGCCTGGACCAGGGAAAGCCAGCCGCTAGAACAGCAACCGAAATCGCCAACGCCGGTCCGCTGGGACGCCGAGCGCGACCGCCTGCCGCCACGCGACGAGAGTTTTTACTGGGCCTGGCAGTATTGGTCGCAGTGAGGGCGTGGGCACGACTTGTGTCACGAAGACGGCTTAACTTAAGCTTCGTCATCCTAGGGCGAAGCAAGGAGCGAAGCGACGCGGTGCAGACCCTAGGATCCATGCCGTGACGGTGGTCGTAGAATGCGGCGGATCAGAAATGTCGCTTTGCACGCCAACTCACGCGGGCTACCCTTCAACCATGACCGGCTATGCTTACATGACCGCGAGTCAGAAGCGCGGTACGATCTACATCGGCGTCACCAACGACCTCGGCCGCCGCGTACCCGAGCACAAGTCCGGCCAAGGCTCAGGCTTTACCAGTCGCTACGGCGTGCAACGCCTTGTCTGGTACGAAGAGTATTTCGACATTACCGACGCCATCCAACGTGAGAAATCACTGAAGCGCTGGCCACGACAATGGAAGATCGAGCTGATCGAGAGGGCCAATCCGGAGTGGTTCGAGCTTTCGTGGAACCGGCTGATAGGCGCTCGGTTCCTTGCACCGCCGGAGCATAGCATCACCGTCACGGCATGTATCCCAGGGTCTGCGCCGCGTCGCTTCGCTCCTTGCTTCGCCCTAGGATGACGAAAGCTGGGGCTGCTCGCAGAAAACAAATCCGCTCTTCAAGTCCATCTCGCAAAATTATTCCTCTACTAAATTTATAGAACTACCTAGCCTGATCCATCTTCCAACCGGCGAGGCCATTTCCCGGCGCCGATCCGCAGCGAAGGAGAGGGATCAATGTTCAATCTGACCAAGCCTTTCAATCTGACGAGACGTGTTTTCGGCATCGGCCGCTGGCGGCGACGGTCGCCGTGTCGTCCGGCGCCGCGGCGCAGGAGCTGAAGCAGCTCAGCATCGGCTATCAGAAGACCGGCCTGCCGGTGATCGCCAGGCAGCAGCAGGTGATCGAAAAGGCACTTGAAGACAAGGGCGTGGCGGTCAAATGGGTCGAGTTCACCGCCGGGCCGCCGCTGGTCGAGGCGCTCAATGTCGGCGCCATCAATGTCGGCTGGACCGGCGACGCACCGCCGATCTTCGGCCAGTCGGCCGGCGCTAACATCGTCTATGCGGCGGCGCTGCCGTCGAACAGCGACGGCGAGGCGATCTTCGTCAAGCCGGCGTCGCCGATTCAGTCGGTCGCCGATCTCAAGGGCAAGCGCGTCGGTGTCGGGAAGGGCACCAGCGCGCATAATCTGCTTGTCGCCGCACTGGAAAAGGCCGGTATTCCGTTCGACCAGATCACGCCGGTCTATCTCAGCCCCGCGGATGCAGCCGCAGCTTTCGCCAGCGACCAGATCGATGCCTGGAGCGTTTGGGATCCGTTCTTCGCCATCGCCGAAACCCGCTACCAGCCGCGTGTGCTGGCCCGCTCCAGCGAGGTGCTCAAGGTCAACACCTACTTCCTCGCCAACAAGGATTTCGCTAAGGCGCACCCCGAAACCATCACCACGACGATATCGGCCCTTGGCGAGGCGGCGAAATGGGCCGACCAGAACCGCGACGAGGTGGCCGCGGCGCTGCATGAGGTGACCGGCGTGCCGCTCGACGCGCAGATCATCGCCGCCAACCGCACCAAGTTCGGCATCTTTCCGATCACCGACGAGATCATCGCCGGCCAGCAGGCCACCGCCGACCGCTTCTATAAGCTCGGGCTGATCCCGAAAGCGGTCCGCATCTCCGACGCGGTGTGGACAGCACCCGGCAACTAACTTGTCCCCTGACGGCGCCGGGTGAGAACGCCCGGCGCCATTTGCGTTTGCACCCATATCTCCAGGAGATCCGCCCGTGACTGTGCCAGACATGACCGCGCCTGCCAGCACCGCACCGCTCGATTTCTTCTGGTTCATCCCGACGCATGGCGATGGCTCCTATCTCGGCCCCGAGGAGCAGCAGCGGCCGCCTGAATTCGGTTACTTCAAGGAGATCGCGCAAGCGGTCGACCGGCTCGGCTTTCCCGGCGTGCTGCTGCCCACGGGTCAGAACTGCGAGGATTCCTGGATCACCGCGACAGGTCTCGCGACGTTGACCGAAAAGCTGAAGTTTCTCGTTGCGCTGCGGCCGGGCGTCACGCTGCCGACTTTCGCCGCGCGCCAGACCGCCGCCCTCGATCGGCTGAGCAATGGCCGCCTGCTGCTCAATGTCGTGGTCGGCGGCAACCCGACCGAGCTCGCCAGCGACGGCGTCTTCCTGCCGCATGACGAGCGCTATGCCCAGGCGCATGAGTTCCTGACCATCTGGCGCGGCCTGGTGTCGGGCGAGCGGGTCAATTTCGACGGCAAATATTACCGCGTCGAGAGTGGCCGCCTCGACCTTCTGCCGCACCAGGAGCGGCCGCCGCTCTATTTCGGCGGGTCGTCGACATGTATCTGACCTGGGGCGAGCCGCCGGCGCAGGTTGCCGAGAAGCTGGCCGCGGCGCGCGCAAAAGCGGCACTGCGCGGCAGAAAACTGCGTTTCGGCATCAGGCTGCATTTCATCGTCCGTGAGACCGAGGACGAAGCCTGGCGCGCCGCCGACCGGCTGATCAGCCATGTCACCGACGCCCAGATCGAAAATGCGCAGGCGCGCTTCCTCAACCAGATGGATTCGGTCGGCCAGCGCCGTATGGCGCAATTGCATGGCGGACGCCGTGACAGGCTGGTCGTCTCGCCCAATCTGTGGGCCGGTGTCGGGCTGGTGCGCGGCGGCGCCGGCACGGCGCTGGTCGGCACGCCGGAACAGATCACCGAGCGCATCCGGGAATACCAGGCGATCGGCATCGATACCATCATCGGCTCGGGTTATCCGCATCTCGAGGAGGCCTACCGCGTCGCCGAGCTGCTGTTCCCGAAACTCGGGCTCGGCACCAGGCGGCAGCGGGCGCATGAGAACATCGCCAACGAATTCTCGGTCGGCTTCCATGGCGCCAACCGCCTGCAGGCTTCGTCATGAGCTTTTCCACGCGCCTGCATAGCAATGCCATCGGCTGGCTGCTGCCGGCGCTGATCATTGCTGGCTGGGAGATTGCCAGCCGCGCGGGCGTCATGCCCGCCAACGTGCTGCCGGCGCCGAGCGCGGTCGCCGAAGCCTTCTGGCGGCTTACGCTGTCAGGCGAACTGATCCGCAACATCGGGGTCTCGACCGCGCGCGCCCTTGCCGGCTTCGTCATTGGCGGCTCGATCGGCTTTGCGCTTGGCCTTGCCAACGGGCTGTCGACGCTCAGCCGCGGCCTGACCGACACGACGCTGCAGATGATCCGCAACATTCCGCATCTGGCGCTGATCCCGCTGGTCATCTTGTGGTTCGGCATCGACGAGGAAGCCAAACTGTTCCTGGTGGCGCTCGGCGTGTTCTTTCCGATCTACGTCAACACGCTGCTCGGCATCCAGAGCGTCGACCCGCAGCTGGTCGAGATGGGCCGCGTCTACGGCATGGACCGACGCGCCCTGTTCTTCCGCGTCATCCTGCCCGGCGCGCTGCCGGCGATCTTCGTCGGCCTGCGCTATGCCCTGGGCATCATGTGGCTGACGCTGATCGTCGCCGAAACCATCTCGGCCAGCTCCGGCCTCGGCTACATGGCCATGCAGGCGCGCGAATTCCTGCTGATCGACGTCGTCGTGCTGTCGATCCTGATCTACGCGCTGCTCGGCAAGCTCGCCGACAGCCTCGCCCGCCTGCTCGAGCGGCTGTCGCTCGGCTGGCATCCGGCCTTCCAGAACGGATGAGAGATTGCCCATGACCGCCGCCAGCCTGACCGCAGCCCGTTCCTTCGTCGCCACGCCGGTGCGGCCGATCGGCTCCGTCGAAGGGCAGCGGGCCTTTGCCTTCAGGCAAGCCGGCAAGCGCTTCGGCGACAAGACCGTGCTGGACGGCATCGACCTGGACGTGCCGGCCGGACAGTTCCTTGCCGTCATCGGCAAGAGCGGCTGCGGCAAGAGCACGCTTTTGCGGCTTCTGGCCGGGCTCGACCGGCCGACATCGGGATCGCTGACATTCGGCGTCGAAGAGGAAGGACACAGCCGCACGCGCTTCATGTTCCAGGAGCCACGGCTCCTGCCCTGGGCCAGCGTGGTAAAAAACGTCGAGGTCGGGCTGACCGGGATTGCTTCCGGCGCGGAGGCAAGGCAACGCGCGCTCGACATTCTCGGCGAGGTCGGGCTTGCCGATCGGGCCGACGAATGGCCTTCGGTGCTGTCCGGAGGTCAGAAGCAGCGCGTGGCGCTGGCCCGCGCGCTGGTCGGCCACCCGCAGATCCTGGCTCTCGACGAGCCGCTCGGCGCACTCGACGCCCTGACCCGCATCGAGATGCAGCAGCTTCTGGAACGCATCTGGATCGCGCAGAAGTTCACGGCCGTGCTGGTCACGCATGATGTCGCCGAAGCCGTCGCGCTGGCCGACCGGGTCGTGGTGATCAGCGAAAGCCGGATCGCGCTTGATCTGGATGTGCCCGTGGAACGGCCGCGCCGGGGCGGTTCGGTCGAGTTGGCCCGGCTGGAGGGCAAGATTCTGGACCGGCTGTTCGGGTAGGCTGTCGGGGGCGGCGGCGCAATTGGTGAGCGGCTTCCCCCACTCCGTCGCTGCTCCGCAGCGCCACCTCTCCCCCCTCCGGAGGGAGAGGAAAGGGGCCTGGGTCGGCAAGCTCGCGCCTTTCCTCTCCCCCGTCGATCGGGGGAGAGGTGGCGAGCGAAGCTCGACGGAGTGGGGGTCGACCTTTCTTCGAAGCTCACCCCCTACCGGTTCGCCCACACCAATCCCACCAGCCCGACCAGCATGGTGACGACGCCGATATACAGCCATTGCGACTGGCCGGTCATGAAGCTGCCGCCGACAACGCCGATGCCTTGCAGCGACCACAGCGCGCCGACGGCAAGCACAATCAACGCCAGCAGATTTTTGGTCAGTCTCATTGACGGATCTCGCTTTCAAAGTCGATCGGTTGCGGGGTTGCGGCCACGATGAAAGAGCGAAAGGAAGGGACCCGATCGCGCTCACTTCTACTTGGATATTAATGCTCGTTCTTATCAAACAAATCCAGGATATCGGCTCGAAGATCATGATCAACTGATCATCGCCCGCCAGAAAATCCCTAACAGACTGTTACCCAGCGACTCCAAACGTGTGATCTCGCCACGGAACCGCCAGATGACTGCCGCATTTCGCGCCTTATTTGGCACCTAACGGCTGGGGTCTGTCAAAAACGGAGCCATCCCCCAAATATGAAGAACCCAAAACAGACCGCGCTTGTCGCGGTAACGATCGCTGCTGGCCTGATGGTCGGCGCTTCTTCGGCAACCGCGGCCAGCCAGTGCGGCCGCGCCTCGTGGTATGCCCTGCACTCCAAGACCGCATCGGGCGAGCGCATGAACCCTTCGGCGCTGACCGCTGCCCACCGAACCTTGCCTTTCGGCACCAAGCTCCGAGTGACCAACAAGAACAACGGCCGCAGCGTCGTCGTGCGCATCAACGATCGCGGTCCGTTCATCAAGGGGCGCGTGCTCGACCTGTCGAAAGGTGCGGCCGGCCAGCTCGGCTTCATCGGCTCCGGCCACACGTCCGTGTGCATGGCACGCGTCTAGAGCTTCCTGTGTCCGGCAAGAGAGCCGGACACATTGCCTACACATTTCGGCTTACACATTTCGCAGTCGCACACTGAGCCGGCTGGCACCGTTCGGCCCCGATTTCCATGGCCTTGAACCAAAGAAGCAATGGTCACGCCGCGTGACGTATTGCATCGCAGCAATTAGTTGTTAACTTCCCCGCGAGACATCTAGGGCTCGGCGCGGCTCGCCGTCCCTTCGGTCGCAGGCAGCAGCGGGGTTCTCGATGTTCTACCAGCTCTATGAGATGAACCACGCGGCCCTGCAGCCGGCGCGCCTCTATGCCGACGCGGTGCGGATGTTTTACTCCAATCCGCTCAATCCGTTTTCCCACACGCAATGGGGCCGTTCGATCGCGGCGACGGCCGAACTGTTCGAGCGCACCACGCGCCGCTACGGCAAGCCGGCCTTCGGCCTGACCAAGACCGTGGTCGACTGGAAGAGCGTCGAGGTCACTGAAAAGACCGTCTGGTCGAAGCCGTTCTGCAATCTCGTCCGCTTCGAGCGCACTGTCCCCGCCGGACGCAAGCCCGATCCGAAGCTTCTGATCGTGGCGCCGATGTCGGGCCACTATGCGACGCTGCTGCGCGGCACGGTCGAAGCCATGCTGCCCTATGCCGACGTGCACATCACCGACTGGGTCGATGCCCGCATGGTGCCGCTTGCCGACGGCCAATTCGATCTCGACGACTACATCGACTACGTCATCGACATGCTGCACACGCTGGGGCCGGACACGCATGTGATGGCGGTGTGCCAGCCTTCGGTGCCGGTGCTGGCCGCCGTGGCGCTGATGGAAACGAAGGGCGACCCCTTCGTGCCCTCGACCATGACCTTGATGGGCGGCCCGATCGACACCCGCAGCAACCCGACCGCGGTCAATCTGCTGGCGCAGGAAAAGGGCATCGACTGGTTCCGCGACAATGTCGTGATGCATGCGCCCTGGCCGGTGCCGGGCTTCGGCCGCGAGGTCTATCCAGGCTTCCTGCAGCTGTCCGGCTTCATGAGCATGAACCTCGACCGCCACATCATCGCCCACAAGGACTTCTTCATGCATCTGGTGAAGCATGATGGCGACAATGCCGAGAAGCACCGGGATTTCTACGACGAGTATCTTGCCGTCATGGACCTGACGGCGGAATTCTACCTGCAGACCGTCGACACGGTCTTCGTGCGCCAGGCCTTGCCCAAGGGCGAGATGACGCATCGCGGCACCAGGATCGAGCCGTCGGCGATCCGCAACGTCGCGCTGTTCACGGTCGAGGGCGAAAACGACGACATATCGGGCCTTGGCCAGACCAAGGCGGCGCATGATCTGTGCCCCAACATCCCGGCAGACAGGCATGCCCACTACATGCAGCCGGCGGTTGGCCATTACGGCGTGTTCAACGGTTCGCGCTTCCGTTCCGAAATCGTGCCGCGCATCGTCGACTTCATCACCAGCTATGGTCGCCAGGAGCGTGTCGCGGTGAAACCGAAGCTGGTCCGCGCCGCCAAGAAATAATGCAAGTCGCCCAAATTGCGGATTTTTTGACGATGACCTGCATAGAGCCAAGCTTAACGGCGACAAACCGTGAGATTGACCGGTGAAGCCGGCTGGCTGGCCGATTCTGTTGCACAAGTGTCGCTGTCCAGCCCCTCGGGTAACCATGCCGACAATCCGACCGTCGTCGTAATTGACACGGACTGTAAATCCCCCTTAACCTTTCGTTAATAACAAAGGGTGAGCGGGGACAATGATTTCCTCATCAATGGCGCGACGGCTGCGCGTGTATGTGGCGGCCGGGCTGGCAATGACTGCAGGCTGGGTGGCACCGGCTTTGGCGGGTGGAGCGATGGCGACCGGGGGGCTCACCTCGCAGCCGATCGGCCACTATGATTTCTGCAAGCTGCATCCGGGCGAATGCTCGATCCGCCCGACCAATCTGGCGCCGGCCACGATGACCGACGGGCTAATGCGCAAGCTTCTCAATGTCACCGCCAGGGTCAACGCCGCCGTCAAGCCGATGAGCGACATGGATATCTACGGCAAGGACGAGGTCTGGGCCTATCCCGACAAGGGCGTCGGCGATTGCGAGGACTATGTGCTGGAAAAGCGGCGCCAGCTTTCGCGCATGAGCATCTCGCTTGCCGATCTTCTGATCACCGTCGTGCGCAAGCCCGACGGCGAGGGTCACGCCGTGCTGACGGTGCGCACCGACGCGGGCGACTATGTGCTCGACAATCTGACCGACAAGGTCAAACCATGGGACGCGACCGGTTACCGCTTCCTCAAGCGGCAGGCGATCGACAACACCGGCCGCTGGGTCTCGATCCGCGGTGGCCAGCAGGTTCTGGTCGGCGCGGTGCAGTAGCCGACAGTCGTGACGCAGCCTCCCCGCTTCGTCATCCTAGGGCGAAGCAAGGAGCGAAGCGACGCGGCGCAGACCCTAGGATCCATGCCGTGAGGCCGATGAAGAACAAAGCCGCGTAGAATAAAGGCTCTGTTCCGTAGCGATCCTTCCCAACCACCTCTATGAGCAAGGTTCCGCGCCGCCGCGACGCTCGTAACTCGCGGCATGGCAACTGTGTTCATGCGAAAGCTTTTTTATCACGGATGATGGCGTTTAGGACGACGAGGAGCTTCCTTGCGACGGCGATGATAGCCTTCTTCTTTGACGCTGAGCGAGCTGCGATGGCGC
>NZ_RZRT01000086.1:0-17655 GCF_003998295.1 Mesorhizobium sp. M7A.F.Ca.US.011.01.1.1 | reverse complement strand
TTCAGGTTGATGGTTCACCGGTGGGAAGGGACCGAGCCATGCCACGGCCTGTCCTCGAAAGGACGACCAGGATCCCCTCGGTCTCCTTCCCACTTCAGACATAGCATGGGAACAACACACAGGATCCCGGGGTCTGCGCCGCGTCGCTTCGCTCCTTGCTCCGCCCAGGATGACGAAAGCGATGGGCGTTTCCGCCAATCGCCAAGGTATGCGATCAATTGACCTCAAAACCCAGCTTCTGCCGCAGCCGCAATATCCTCTGGTCGGATATTTCGAGGCGTTTCTCGCCGCCCTGGGCGGCGCGGTTGACCATCTGCAGCAGATCGTTTCGCTCGGCGACATCCAAACGCTCGCGCAGGAACGGCGCCAGCTTGTCGATGACGATTGTGGTGTCGTCGATCTGTGACGCCGCCCATTTGGCGTAGACCACCGCTTCGTCCGTTTTCTTCTTGTCGGCGATCTCGGAAATCACGGCGCGGATGACGGCCTCGCGCTGCGGCAGGATGGGCCCATCCTCGGAGACGATCGATGTGATCAGCGTAGCCGCCGCTACGACCGGATCATCGATCGCCGTCAGCGGCGACAGCGCCGCCTGCTTGCGCAGCTTCTTGCGGCGGATGTTGCCCTGTACGCGCCCGACAACGTCCGCAACCTCACGAGCCGCGTCGTTCATTGCCTTCATCCGGTACCACCAGAACGCCGCCGCGCCCATCACGCCAAGGAGAGCAATCAGGAAAGGCATGTCGAAATCCCCAAGAACCCCGGCGACGATAGGAGAACTCTCGCCTTGCTTCAACACGCAAAAGTTGCGCACGAAATGAGCCAGGACGATCGTTCAGTCGAATGTCTTGGTTTCCGCGTGGCTGTAGCACATGTCGGGGGCTATGACCCCGGCACATCGTAGATCGCCCGTACCTCGATAGTGCCTATTTCGGCCAGCGGGATCTCGCCGGCGATCTCCAGCGCCTGGTCGAGATTGTCGGCCTCGATCATGACGAAGCCAAGCAACTGTTCCTTGGTTTCGGCGAACGGGCCGTCGGTGATCAGCCGCTTGCCTTGGCGTCGCCGCACGGTTCTGGCTGTTTTCACTGATTGCAGCGCCTGTGCGACGATCAGCATCCCACGCCGATCCAATGACCGGTCGTGAGCCATGGAATCGGCATCGAGCTTGGCCAGACGCTCCGGCGTCATGGCATGGAGGTCTTTTTCCTCGCCATAGACCAGACAGACATATCTCATTTCCAGCTCCCTTGCTGTGACGAACCATAGGCGATCACGATATCGGTTGAGTCCTTGCCGGCAGCAACATGATCGAGAAGGCTGACCGCAATGCCGATAATGGCAACTGCCGCAAGCAGCCGGCCGAAG
Source organism: Mesorhizobium sp. M7A.F.Ca.US.011.01.1.1 (assembly GCF_003998295.1). NCBI lineage: Bacteria > Pseudomonadati > Pseudomonadota > Alphaproteobacteria > Hyphomicrobiales > Phyllobacteriaceae > Mesorhizobium > Mesorhizobium sp. M7A.F.Ca.US.011.01.1.1. Next base: position 16,287 of record NZ_RZRT01000086.1, on the reverse strand, counting down.
CCGGAGGGCGGCACATGCAGCGGGTCGCTTTCCCCTAGATCAGCCCTTCGGCCGGTGCTTGTCCAATGGGCAGAAAACAGATTGTTCATCCGAACCTCCATCCGCCACGAGAATCCGTGGTCCCCGCAGGACGGTCGGGGCCGATGCAAGTCGACATTTTTGCACGCACATTTTTTCGAAAAAGATTCGGCGCGATCCGCCGGCGCTGCATGCGCGCGCAAACAGCGCGGTGGCCTTCCCTCGCGCCCGCGCTATAGTTGGGAGGAACGCCGCCTGGCCGGCGCCACCGCTGTAACAAGGAGGAATTCATGGACCGCACCGCAAACGCCATCTGGAAAGGCGATCTGAAAGGGGGCACAGGCACGCTCGACACCCAGAGCGGGACCCTGAAAGGCACGCCCTATTCGTTCAAGGCGCGCTTCGAGGACGAGAGTGGCAAATCCGGCACCAACCCTGAAGAGCTGATCGCGGCGGCGCATGCCGGCTGCTTTGCCATGCAGTTTTCGCATTTCCTGGCCGAGAATGGCACGCCTGCCACCGAACTCGATGCCAAGGCCGTGGTGACGCTGGTTCCCGGCACGGGGATCACCGGCAGCGCCCTCACCGTGGTCGGCAAGGTGCCGGGCATTGATGCGACGAAATTTGGGGAGTTGGCTGAAAAAGCCAAGGCCGGATGCCCGGTCTCGAAGGCGCTCGGCGCCATAAACGTATCGCTCGACGCCAGGCTCGGCTGAGAGAACCGCTCGACTGCCAGCGCCGGCCTCAGGGCCGGCGTTTCCCGTTACGGATCAGGTCCGCAACGCGGCCGCCCGCACATCCGACGGCGTCGCGTCATAGCGTCGGCGGAACGCCCGATTGAAATAGGACAGGTCGTTGAAGCCCGCCTCGAAGGCGATCGCCGTGATGCTGCGGCCGGCATGGCGCGGATCGCCGAGCATGCGGTGCGCGCGCAGCAGGCGTTGACACAGCATGAAATCCGACAGCGACGTGCCTTCGCCCTCGAACAGCTTCCTGATGTAGCGGGCGGAAAGGCGGTGACGGCGAGCGATGTCTTCGGCAGACAGGTCGCCATGCCCGCTATGGGCTGTTATGTCGGCCTTGATGGCGCGCAGCCGCGCCACGCGCACACCTCGGCCCCGAGCGATTTCCGCCGCGTCTCGGGTTGCGCCCATGGTCAGAGCGACGAGATCGAAAATATGCGTCGTCGCCAGATGCCAGGCCTCCGGCGTCAGTACGTCGCCGGCATCCTGTATCGACTGCACATAGTCGAGCAACAGCCGCATCGCCCCGCCGCTGGTTGGTAGCGGCTGCATCAGCGCCGGGGCCGGGTCGCCGATCAGCGGTGAAAGCGCTCTCAGCGAGAAGCTCATATTGACGAAGCGAAGACCGCCGGGCTGGATGACATTGAGGCCGACCTCTTCGCCGCTCATCATCAACGCCTGGCCATTGCCGACCGGCTCCTCGCGGCCGCGATGCTTCATGACGCTCGCGCCATCGAGGGCGACCAGGAGGACGAGATCGTCGCTGTCGATCAGCGGCGTCGAATGATGGACGCGGAATTCCGAGCAGGTGCCCGTGGCGATGCCGAGGCCGGGCAGCGCGCGCACCCGCATATCGACCTGCGTCGGCCCAAGCGGATCAAGGTCGACCTTGAGCACCGTGCGGCCATAGACTTCGCGCATGATCTCGACACGATCCCGCTCCGGAAGCGCGTCCGTCATCAGCCTGAACGAGGCGGTTGGCCCCATCGTCGCCGTCATCGGCATCCCCCATGCCTCAGGTCAAGTAGAGGCGCGGTGATATGCGCCGCGGCTCTGAAAACGTCAATACAGGGCCGTTTGGGCCGTTTTTAGAGCCGCTGCGTCCAAGCTGTCCGCTTTTGCCGGACCTAGTTTGCGGCGCGCTTCCGATCGGAAGGCGCATCGCAAACAACCACAAGGGGGGTTCGATGTATCATTTGCAATTGTTCAGGACGCTGTCGGGGCGCGCCTCGGCGGGCTTCAATCCACGCGTCTATCTGCTGTCCATCGCTCTCGGCGGAACCGTCGCCGACCATTGCGACCCGAAGCGGCCGCTGCGTGCCGGGGAGCGTCGCCCATGAGCACGAGATACACGTTGCTGGCAGCTCCGCTGCTGTGCCTCGGCCTGTCCGGCTGCGTCGGCCTCAACCCGGTATCGGCGGTCGTCGGCATGGCCGGCATGGCGGCGGCCAATTCCGTCGGCTTGGCGCAGTCGGGCGTCATCAGCCCACAGGAACAGGCGAAATATGCCTCGATGTCCTGCACCGAGCTGCGGCAATCAATGGCCAACTATGAGGAGGCCAAGAATCACGGGCCGGCACCCAAGAAATATGGCGGTATGGCGCCTGCGGGAAAAATGGCGATCGTCAACAACGTCATCGCCACACGGCTTGCCTATCTGAAACAGCTTGTCGCGAGCAAGGGATGTTGAGGGCCTCTTCACACCACGCCTGCCGGGCCGCACTTGTCGGCTTTGCAGGCTGGCTGGCCTTCAGCGCCGGCGGCGCTTACGGCCAAGGCAAAGGACCGACGACACGCTCCCGCCTCGGCGCGATGCCGGGGGCACTGGTCGGCAAATGGGCTTTCGCTGTCGCCAGCGGCAATTACTGCGACACGTTCAGCACCTGCGAGCCGGGCAGCGGCGGCAGCATCACCTTCACCTTCGGCGCTGACGGGCGCACATACTATGCGCTGTTCCAGTCGTCGCTGGTCGACGGCTGCGGCCAGGTCCGGTCACTGACGCTGAAAACCGGCAAGGCCTCGGTGCACGGCGCGACCTTGGTCTTCACGCCGACGGCGGGAACCTACAAAACCGTCAATGGCTGCCGGCCCGACCTGACGGGCCTGTGGAAATTCAAGCCGGGCGACCTGAAGCCGATTTCATTGCGCTGGCAACTGGACGGCAGTCAGTTGCGGCTGATCGACCCCGCCGGCGAAGCGAGCGGTGTTTACAGCAGAAGGTGAGCCTAGCGGTCTTCGCCGGTCAGCGCCTCGATGCGGGCGCGCAGCCTCGCAACCTCCTCCTCAAGGGCGCTGATGCGCTCTTCGAGGCCGGAGGCCGATGAGGCGGCCGACGGGGCCTGGTGCATGGCGATGGCTGCAATCTGCGGTGTCCCGCTCAGCAGATGAACGTAGCGGTCTTCGCGCTGGCCTGGTCCTCGCGGGATTTCCTGGATGAGTGGCGGCCGACGACCGATCAGCATGTCGAGTTCGGCGCGCAGATCTTCGATCGATGAGAACCGCGCCATGCGCTCGGTGCGCGCTGACAATTCATGGGCCGTCTGCGGCCCGCGCAGCAACAGCAGGCCGATCAAAGCGGTCTGCGGCGTGGTCAGCGAGAAGCGCTGCGCCATCTGGTGCTCGTAGCGCTCGACGCGCGAGCCGAACATCTGCCTCACCAGCCCCTTTTGTTCGAGCAGCTTCAGCCCCCGATGCACCTCGGTCTGCTCCAGCGCCATCACCGGCTCGCGCGCCGTCTTCTGGTTGGCGGCGGCCAGTGCTGAATTCAGCGTCAGCGGATAGACATCCGGCGTCAGCTCCTTCTTCTCGATCAGGCAGCCGAGCACACGGGCTTCTACCGGGGAAAGGATGGGAAGGTCATCGCTCATTGGATTTGCTTTCGCCAGCAACCGACCGCCAGCCTAAACCCGCCGCTCCACCATCATCTTCTTGATCTCGGCGATCGCCTTGGCCGGGTTGAGGCCCTTGGGGCAGGTCTGCGCGCAGTTCATGATGGTGTGGCAGCGATAGAGCCGGAACGGATCTTCGAGGTTGTCGAGCCGCTCGCCGGTGGCCTCGTCGCGGCTATCGATTAGCCAGCGATAGGCCTGCAAGAGCGTTGCCGGACCGAGATACCGGTCGCCGTTCCACCAATAGCTCGGGCACGAGGTCGAGCAGCAGGCGCACAATATGCATTCGTAGAGCCCGTCGAGCTTCTCGCGGTCCTCATGGCTCTGCAGCCACTCCTTGGCCGGCTCCGGCGACACCGTCTTCAGCCAGGGCTGGATCGACGCGTGCTGGGCGTAGAAATTGGTGAGGTCCGGCACAAGGTCCTTCACCACCTGCATATGCGGCAGCGGGTAGACTTTTACCGCGCCGGAAATGTCGTCGCAGCCCTTGGTGCAGGCGAGCGTGTTGGAACCGTCGATGTTCATGGCGCAGGAGCCGCAAATGCCTTCGCGGCAGGAACGCCGCAAGGTCAGTGTCGGGTCGATCTTGTTCTTGATCCACAGCAGCGCGTCGAGCACCATCGGCCCGCAGTCGTCCATGTCGACGAAATAGGTGTCGATGCGCGGGTTCTCGTCATCGTCCGGCGACCAGCGGTAGATGCGGTATTCCCGCAGATTGGTGGCGCCCTCCGGCTTCGGCCAGGTCTTCCCCGGCTTGATCTGCGAATTCTTCGGGAGCGTGAGTTCAACCATGTTCGATCCTCAATACACTCTGGCCTTGGGCGCGATCTTGGCGAGGCTGATGCCGCCGTCCTTTTCAGCCAGCTGCGGCTCGGTGTGCACCGGCCGGTAGGAGAGCGTCACCTTGCCGTCTTCGCTCAGCCTGGCCAGCGTATGCTTGCGCCAGACCGCGTCGTCGCGCGCCGAAAAGTCCTCGCGTGCGTGTGCGCCACGGCTCTCCTTGCGCGCCTCGGCGCTGTAGACCGTGGTGATGGCATTGGCCATCAGGTTTTCCAGCTCCAGCGTCTCGACCAGATCGGAGTTCCAGATCATCGAGCGGTCGGACACTTTGATGTCCTTCAACTCGCCCCAGAGCTGCGAAATGCGCTTGCAGCCGCTCTCCAGCGATTCCTGCGTGCGGAACACCGCCGCGTCTTCCTGCATCGCCTTCTGCATCTTCTCGCGCAGCACCGCTGTCGGCGTCGAGCCGTTGGCGTGGCGGAGCCGGTCGAAGCGGTCCATGATCTTTTCGACCGAGGCTTCGTTGGGCGAGGGGATCGCCGACTTGCGGTCGATGACCTGGCCGGCGCGGATCGCGGCCGCGCGGCCGAACACCACAAGATCGATCAGCGAATTCGAACCGAGCCGATTGGCGCCATGCACGGAGGCACAGCCGGCTTCGCCGACAGCCATCAATCCCGGCGACACCTGGTCGGGATTGAGCGCCGTCGGATTGAGCACCTCGCCCCAGTAATTGGTCGGCACGCCGCCCATATTGTAGTGGACCGTGGGCAGCACCGGGATCGGCTCCTTGGTCAGGTCGACGCCGGCAAAGATCTTGGCCGATTCCGAAATGCCCGGCAGCCGCTCATGCAGGACGGCGGGATCGAGATGGTCGAGATGCAGGAAGATGTGGTCCTTGTTCTTGCCGACGCCGCGACCCTCGCGGATTTCCAGCGTCATGCAGCGCGAGACGACGTCGCGCGAGGCAAGGTCCTTGGCCGACGGCGCGTAGCGCTCCATGAAGCGCTCGCCCTCGGAGTTGACGAGATAGCCGCCCTCGCCGCGTGCGCCCTCGGTGATCAGGCAGCCGGCGCCATAGATGCCGGTCGGGTGGAACTGCACGAACTCCATGTCCTGGAGCGGAAAGCCGGCACGCGCGGCCATGCCGCCGCCGTCGCCGGTGCAGGTGTGCGCCGAGGTGGCCGAGAAATAGGTGCGGCCATAGCCGCCGGTCGCCAGCACCACCATCTTGGCGGAGAAACGATGGATGGTGCCGTCATCGAGGTTCCAGGCGACGACGCCGGTGCAGGTGCCGTCCGGCTCCATGATCAGGTCGAGCGCGAAATACTCGATGAAGAACTGCGCGTTGTTCTTCAGCGACTGGCCGTAGAGCGTGTGCAGGATGGCGTGGCCGGTGCGGTCGGCGGCGGCACAGGTGCGCTGCACCGGCGGGCCGTCGCCATAGTTCATCATGTGGCCGCCGAACGGCCGCTGGTAGATCTTGCCCTCATCGGTGCGCGAAAACGGCACGCCGTAATGTTCGAGTTCGTAGACCGCGGCCGGCGCTTCGCGCACCAGATATTCCATGGCGTCGACATCGCCCAGCCAGTCCGAGCCCTTGACGGTGTCGTACATGTGCCACTGCCAGGAATCGGGACCCATGTTGGACAGCGAGGCGGCAATGCCGCCTTGCGCCGCCACCGTGTGCGAGCGGGTCGGGAACACCTTGCTGATGCAGGCGGTGCGCAGGCCCTGTTCGGCCATGCCGAGCGTGGCGCGCAGGCCGGCGCCGCCGGCGCCAACGACCACCACGTCGAACTTGTGGTCGACACAAGTATAGCCAGCGCTGTTGGCTTGTTTCGCGTCCTTGGCCAACTCAGCCTCCGAATGCCAGCTTGAGCAGGGCGAAGATCGAGGCGACGCCGACCGCTATGGTGAAAAACGTATTGAGCGCGATCAGCGCCAGCTTCATGCCTTCGCCATGCACGTAATCCTCGATGATCACCTGCATGCCGATCCGCATATGGATGAGCCCGGAGATGAGCACCAGGGCGATCACCAGCGCCACGAACGGGTTGGCCAGGGCTGTCCGCACATGTTCGTGATCGGCGCCGTTGAGCGCGATCAGGAAGCCGACGAAGAACAGGATCAGCGGGATGTTGGCGATCGCGGTGAGGCGTTGGCGCCAGAAATGCCCGGTGCCCTCACGGGCGGAGCCGAGGCCGCGGACCCTCGCCAGCGGCGTGCGCATGTCGGTGTTTTTGCCGCTCATGATCAGGCTCCCCGCGCCATAGTGCCGGCGATCCAGATCAGCAGCGTGAGCAGGATCGAGCCGGCCAGCGTCGCCCAGGCGATCTTCGAGGCGGTATGCTTCTCCAGGCCCGCGCCGGTGTCCCAGATCAGATGGCGCACGCCACCCAGCATATGGTGCATCAGCGCCCAGGTGTAGCCGAACAGGATGAGCCGGCCGAGCCAGGTGCCGAAGGCCCAATTGGCCCAATCGAAGGTCGCCTGCGAGCTTGCCGCCGCCATCAGCCACAGGGTGACCAGCAGCGTGCCGAAATACAGCGCGCCACCGGTGATGCGGTGAATGATCGACATCGTCATGGTGATCGGCGGCCGGTACACGGTGAGGTGCGGCGAAATCGGCCGTTCACGTCTGACAAATTCGCGGGTGGCTGGTGATTTGCTCATGGCTCCCCCAGTTCGGCGTCTCTCTGGAGCCTCAGGTGGAAATGCGGCATTGCCGCTTCCGGTTGCGACTTCGGACAGCCGGTTTCTAATGCTCTTTTTGCACCGCGTCAAAGCCAGAAAACCGTTTCGAAAACGTAATTTAGTCTGACTAAAAGGCCTGCTTGGGCTTCAATCGATTAGGCCGGGAGGCCCGAAGCCGGCTCGATATCGCTGCAGTGCAACATGTCTGGCCCAAGGGCTCAGCGATGTTGAGATTGGCGTCAGCGTTTGCAGGTCTGCGGCGTCGACCCCTTCTTCATCACCAACGCCTCGCGTCCGTCGATCACGATTGCGTCATGCGTGACCGCCTGGTAGCGGCTGCTCTGGTTGGCGGGCGACGCCGCAAACTCCTCGGTCGCGCCGTCGGACCCGACCACACGCAACGATGTACCGAGATTTTGGATGGAAATCATACCGTTGTTGCCGCATCTGTAGGTGGCCGCGCCTATGCCCGACCGAGGCACGGTAAGGTCGGTGATGATCTTGGTTGCAGCTGCCGGAGGCGCCGCGGCTGCGACGGACTGCTGAGCCGGTGCAGGTGAGACGACGACGGTATTGGCCGCCTTCGGCGCGCTGTCCTGCGGCACACAGGCAGCGACGACACCGAGCAACGGGAAAACGGACACCCAAATCGGCCGGCGTAGCGCCATATGCTGTCCTCCCGCGCGGCAAACCAGCCGCGATGCTTTGCCAAGATAAAGGTCATCCGACGCCGAAACGGACACCAGCCGCGATGGTGCGGCCGAGCATGGCCGAATGATGGCCACCAGGTTTTCCATCCAGTCGGATATTAACGGATATTAACCATGTTTACCGAGACATTGCCGCTAAACGCGCCGGCCTCTTAACAAAGGTTAAGAAAACGTTAATTTCTGATTCGAGGAGGCTTTCCCTCAAGACACGGAGGACGCCATGCGTTCGAATTCGGGCAGATCGCGCCTTGCGGCGCTCATCGTGACGGCCTCGGTCGTCGGCCTTGCAGCGCCAGCGCTTGCCGGCGCGCGGCATCAGGATCGCGTCTACGCCGATTCCTTCGGCAACCTCGTCGTCGACAGCGCCGCTGGCTACAAGCGCATCATCGTCGGCGAAGGCAGGCTGGCCAAGCAGCTTTCCGACTACACCAGCGCCGGCCAGCCCAAGGTGATCTACGAGAACGAAGCCGACGAAATCAGCGGATACAGCGATTGCTACCGGCCGCCGGTGCTGGTGAAGGGCCGCTCCTATATGTACGGTCTCTCCGACGGCGAGATGCCCGAGCTCAGCCCCTGCCGCTAGCCTCGATGCCGGCTGACGACCAATTGCCGGCAGGCCCGGCGGAGACGCGCACGCAATCGCGCCCGGCATTCTTCGCCTGATAGAGCGCCTGGTCGGCGCGCCGCATCAGATCGGCAAAGTCTTCGCTCGGATGAAGTTCGGCGACGCCGAAGCTCGCGGTGCAGCGGTTGTCAGCGGGCAGCCCGTCGATGGGCAGCCCGCCAAAGGCGCTGCGCGTGCCCTCGGCGAACAGCCGCGCCGCGGCAAGGTTGGTTCCCGGCAGGATGATGGCGAACTCCTCGCCGCCGATGCGGCCGGCAACGTGATGCGCGGCGGCGGCTTCGCGCAGGAAGCCTGCAAAAATCTCGATCACCCGGTCGCCTGACGCATGGCCGAAACTGTCGTTGACGCTCTTGAAATGATCGAGGTCGGCGATGACCAGCGCGACCGGCACGCCTTGCCGCATCGCGCCAAGCACCGCCAGCTCGGCATGGCGGGTGAAGCCGCCGCGGTTGAGCAGGCGCGAAAGCGTGTCCGTCTCCGACTTCGACGTCACTTCGGCAAGCACGTCGCGAACCAGGATGGCCAGCATCAGCAGCGCCAGCGCCAGCGCAAAGACAGTGCCGAGCGATTGCGACACCAGCGCGTAGTTGCTTTGCAGATAGGCCTGCGGATTGGCGCCCCAGCCGCCGAGCGCATGCGCGATAAACGGCTTGGAGGCAAACTGGAGGCCGCTCGCCGCCAGCACGGCCATCAATATGCGATCGAGACGGGCAAGCTTTTGCCTCGATGACCAGACGATGGCCAGCCCGACGAACTGCATGACCGCATAGGGAAGCTGGTAAGCCATGATGCGGATGAGCGACTGGCGAGGCAGGTCCTGCACGAAATACACGGCTATGGTGGTGGCCAACAGGAAAAACAGCATCGGCTTCCAGGGCGGCGCCACGCCGTATTTGCGGGCAAGCCCGCCATTGAACGCAATGGTGGCGGCAAGAAAGACCGCGAAGGCGGCAACGACCGGGAGCCGCGCGTCGGCAAAAGCGGGAATGGAGAATTCGATGGCCGAATAGGCCATGCCCAGCAGATAGCCAAATGCCAGCCAGCGCGCCGGCGCCCGGCCGACATCGTGGAAGGCGACCGCCATGAAGGATGCCGCCAGCAGGCCGGCAACCGACAGATTGATCAACAGGATGAAGTTGGCGCCGCTCATGTTCTCCCGCACCCGCGCCGACAGCTAATCATCGACGGGCGAAGAAGACGTTAACGCCGTCCCGGCCGGACAGATTCAGCCGGTCTTGAGCGGCTCCGGCAGGAACGCCGTTTCCGGCCGCTCATAGGACAGGCGTACACTGTCACGGCCGTTTTTCTTGGCTTTGTAGAGCGCATCGTCGGCACGGCGCATCAGCGGCTCCAGCGCCTCGCCACCGCTGCGGGCCGCCACGCCGAAGCTTGCCGTCACCTTCGTTCCCTGGGGAAGCCCGTCGACATGGCCGGCCGAATAGACGGTGCGCACCGCTTCGGCGAACAGCCGCGCCGCCGCAAGATCGCTGAGGGGCAGCAGCACCGCGAATTCCTCGCCGCCGATACGCCCGGCAACACCGCGCGCGCCGGCCGCCGACCGAAGCTTGGCGGCGAAGTCCGCGATCACCCGATCGCCCGCCCCATGCCCATGCACATCGTTGAGCGCCTTGAAGTGATCGAGGTCGGCCAGCACCAGCGCGACCGGGAACCGGGCCGAGGCGCAGTGCTGCAAGAGCCGCATGCCTCGCTCCTCGAAGCCACGCCGGTTGAGCAGGCCCGACAGGGGGTCGGTATAGGTCTCGGTCTTCAATGCCTTCAACACGTCGAGTGCCGCGGCGGAAAACAGGCACAGCGCGATGAGCAGCGAGAGCAGCGCGTGCGACAGCAGCGCCGTCGTCCAGTAGGACGAGCCATAGAACCCGTCATAGCTGGCGAAGGGCCCATGCGCGATGACGACGGCAAGGGTGCGCACGAAGAAATTGACGCCCGACAGCAGCGACAGCACGAACAGGATTTTTTCGGTCGGGCCGTTGTTGCGTACCGGGCGCAGTTCGGCGGCAACCAGAAGGCTGATACCGCCGAAAGCGAAATTCATCGCCAGGATGCGCCAGGTGAGATCCGGCGCGACGAACAGAAACCAGCAAAACGACGCCAGACCGCCGCCCGCCAACACGGCGATCCCCACAGAGGGCACCTTGCGGCCATAACGGTGGATGACGGCGCTGGACAGACAGCAGGCAGCGATGGTGAAGCAGATGTTCGACGTAAGCTTGGTCAGCGGCATCCCGATGGGCAAGGTGAAATACTGGAGCAGGAAGCCAGCCGCCGAGAGACTGTAGCTGATCGCCAGAACGGCCAGATAGGGGCGGTGGCGCTGATAGGACCATAGCACAAGGAACGCCGCGCCGAGCGCCAGCGCGATCGTCGGGTTGAGCAGCGCAATGAGCAGACCCGTGTCCAACCGACTGGTATTTCCCCGCTTACGTCAGGGAAGAGTTTAGAGGGCAAGCGCAAACAAGCGGTTAAGCGAAAGCGGCAAGCAGGACCCCCATCTCAAAATAATGTCAGGGAACCGCAGTCCCCAGTCAGCGTTCCTCCGTTCACAATCTGGAGCGACCCATGGCCGACACGATCACACTGACCGACCACGATGCGATCCGCTCGTGGGCTGCCGGCCGCGCCGGCTTTCCCGCAATCGTCGACATATCGCCGGAGGCGGGGACGCAGCCCATGTTGAGGCTGGTCTTCGGCCAGCATGCCTATCAGGACCAGGACCAGCCTGAACGGCCGCTCAATGCGGGAGGTTATGAGCTCGTCGAATGGGACGAATGGTTCAAGCTCTTCGAGGAACAACAGCTTGCGCTTGTGGTCGCAGCCGAACAGCCGGGACGCCGCGAGGAGTTCCACGAACTCGTCCGCCGCGACGGAAAGAGCTGACCCGAGCCGGGCGCGGCTCGGGTTCTGTTCACGGCAGAGCAATTCCAGGAAAAGTGTGAGGCGGTTTTCCCGGGAAAAGCGCATAGCGCTTTCCCTTGGGAATTGCGTCAAAACAGAGAGATAGAGCGGTTCAACGTTTCCGTGAAACACTGAACCGCTTTAGGGTTACTTCCACTCGCGTATGTCGACGAAGTGGCCGGCGATCGCCGCCGCCGCCGCCATGGCCGGCGACACCAGATGGGTGCGGCCCTTGAAGCCCTGCCGGCCCTCGAAATTGCGGTTCGAGGTCGAGGCGCAGCGTTCATGCGGCTTCAGCCGGTCGTCATTCATGGCAAGGCACATCGAGCAGCCCGGCTCGCGCCAGTCGAAGCCGGCGGCGACAAAGATCTTGTCGAGCCCTTCGGCTTCCGCCTGTTCCTTGACCAGGCCGGAGCCCGGCACGATCATCGCATCGACATGCGGGCTGACCGTCTTGCCTTCGACCACCTTGGCGACGGCGCGCAGATCCTCGATACGGCCATTGGTGCAGGAGCCGATGAAGACGCGGTCGAGCGTGATGTCGGTGATCTTGGTGCCCGGCGTCAGACCCATATAGTCGAGCGCGCGCTGCTTGGAGGTGCGCTTGTTTTCATCGGCGATGTCGTCCGGGTTCGGCACGATGCCTTGCACCGACACCACATCCTCGGGCGAGGAGCCCCAGGAGACGATCGGCGGCAGCTTGGCCGCATCGAGCACGATCACCTTGTCGAAATGCGCGCCCTCGTCGGACTGCAGCGTCTTCCAGTATTCGAGTGCCGCATCCCAGGACGCGCCCTTCGGCGCGCGAGGCTTGTCCTTGACATAGGCGAAGGTCGTCTCGTCGGCGGCGATAAGGCCGGCGCGCGCACCGCCTTCGATCGACATGTTGCAGATCGTCATGCGGCCTTCCATCGACAGCGCACGGATCGCCTCGCCGGCATATTCGATGACATAGCCGGTGCCGCCGGCGGTGCCGATCTCGCCGATGATGGCCAGGATGATGTCCTTGGCGGTGACGCCCTGCGGCAGCTGGCCGTCGACACGCACCAGCATGTTCTTGGCCTTGCGCTGGATCAGCGTCTGTGTCGCCAGAACATGCTCGACCTCGGACGTGCCGATGCCATGCGCCAGCGCGCCGAAAGCGCCATGCGTCGAGGTGTGGCTGTCGCCGCAGACGATGGTCATGCCGGGCAGAGTAAAGCCCTGCTCCGGACCGATGATGTGGACGATGCCCTGGCGAATATCGTTCTCGGAATAATATTCGACGCCGAAATCCCTGGCGTTCTTGGCCAGCGCCTCGACCTGGATACGGCTTTCCTCGTTCTTGATGCCGAACTTGCGCTCGGGCGAGGTCGAGACATTGTGATCGACCACGGCCAGCGTCTTTTCCGGATGCCGGACTTTACGGCCGGTCATGCGCAGGCCTTCGAAGGCCTGCGGGCTGGTCACTTCATGGACCAGGTGGCGGTCGATGTAGAGCAGGCAGGTGCCGTCGTCCTGGCGGTCGACGACATGGTCGTCGAAAATCTTGTCGTAGAGGGTGCGCGGTGCGCTCATGTGCGTAAATCCGTCGATATGAGAATGGGAAAGAGCAGACGCCTGACTTGCGGCCCGGCGAAAACGACCTGGACAGGTCGGCCTAGGGTAGTCGGCTGGTCAGCGCCCCGGATACGCGCGCGGAAAAGCGCGACGGCAGGCGTTTCCTGTCCTGCAGCACGAACCCCTTGTAGGCCGGATCGCCAAAAAGCTCTTCCATGGCGTGGCTCATACCAATGTTTTGGGTTTTCGGCAATTCTTCTCAGAACCTGGATTCCTCGCCCTCACCTTAGACCTTCGGGGGAGGAAGAGCACCAAGGTCGGCGAGTTCGCGCCGTTCCTCTCCCCCGTCGATCGGGGGAGAGGTGTCGAGCGAAGCTCGACGGAGTGGGGGTCGACCCCTCACCGAAGCAAATACTTCCGCCTGATTACCGCCTGCTTGAGTCTTCTTGCCTGTCTTGTGGCGGCGCGTTCGGCCAATGGCTTCCCCCACTCCGTCGCTGCTGCGCAGCGCCACCTCTCCCCCCTCCGGAGGGAGAGGAAGGGAGCCAAGGTCGGCAAACTCGCAGTTCACAAAACCTCGAACACAAACGTCTTCACCAGCGCTTCGGGCTCGGCAATCGCATAGCAGCGGAACCACGGGCTTTCCTCGACCGGTCGCCATTTCCCAGCTTGCTCCAGCTCATCGAACACGGCTTGAAAGCCGCCACTTTCGAACACCTGGTCGCGCACGGTGAAGATCGCATGGCCGCCCTTGCGGGTGATGCGCACCAGTTCGTGCAGGCTAGAGGCCGGCGCATGGCTGATGGTGAACACGCCGGTCGAGAAGAAGGCGCGGAAGTGGCCGTCAGGCCATGGCAACGTGTCGCCCAGCATTGCCTGCTTCAGTTCGCTGTAGGCATTGCGGCTGCCGGCGATCTTCAGCATATCGTGCGAGAGGTCGAGCCCCGCAATGTCGCGGTAACCGAGCGCCTTCAGCGACGGTCCCGACAGGCCAGTGCCGCAGCCGGCATCGAGCAAGGGGCCATCGCCCGCCGGCACATGGCGCGCCACCCAGGCGGTGATCAGGAAAGGCAGGAGGTAGCCGAGCGAGGCGGTCTCGCTGTCATAGGTCGCGGCCCATGCGGCATAGGCCTCTTCAAGCGCTTCCGGCGTGTCGGCCGTGTAGACGGAATCCAGCGCCGCATTGGCTTTGTCGACGATCATGGGGACCTCCTCAACGGGAATGCTCAGGGATCGTAGCGCTGCCTTCGCCGAAAAACTATTCCTCGTGCTGGCGGCGCAGCCGCCGCTCCAGCGCCCTGAGCGCCAGCGACAGCCCGACGGTCAGGATGAGATAGATATAGGCTGTTATCGAATAGGTCTCGAAGAAGCGAAAGGAGCCGGCGGCATAGACCTTGCCCATCTGCGTGATGTCGGCAACGCCGAGCACCGAGACCAGCGAGGAATCCTTGACCAGGGCGACGAAATCATTGCCGAGCGGCGGCAGAATGGTGCGGATTGCCTGTGGGAACACGATCAGCCGGAAGCGCTGCGCGCGGGTCAGCCCAAGCGCCTTCGCCGCCTCGATCTGGCCCTTCTCCACCGACTGAATGCCGGCGCGAAAAACCTCCGAAATGAAAGCCGAATAGCCGATGGTCAGCGCCATGATGGCGCGCCAGAGCAGCGACACGTCGCGCACCAAAAGCTCGCCGAACAGGCCGGCGCTTTGCAGCGGCGCGGTCAGCGCGTTCCAGGCCGCGACGAAAGCCGGTGCACCGGCAAAGGCGATCCAGAACAACAGCACCAGGATCGGCACGCCGCGGATGATCTCGACATAGAAGCGCGCGATCTGGCGCAGCCAGCGCGAGCCGGACATTCCCATCAGCGCGATGCCGAGCCCAATGGCCGACGCCAGCACGAAGGCGATCACGGTGACGAAGATGGTGACGCCGATGCCCTTGGCGACCGTGGCGAACACCTGGGCATAGAGGTTGCTGGTGGCGACGAAGACGGCCACCGCGATGGCGAGGGTTACGGCAACGACGAGCCACCAGGGGAAGTCGGCTTTGGAGGAAGAGGAAGGGACCTGCATCAGAAGGATTGCGCCAAGGCACCCCCCTCTGGCCTGCCGGCCATCTCCCCCGCAAGGAGGGAGATTGGCAGCTTCAATGCCCGCGCCTTTTCTTCAATGCTGGAGGTACGCGAAGGCAGGGCGGACAGCTGATCTCCCCCCTTGCGGGGGAGATGCCCGGCAGGGCAGAGGGGGGTGTTCAAGCGCCGTGTCTGCGTGAGGTCAGCGAACTACTGCCCCATCTTGTAATCAAGAAACCATTTCTTGTTGAGCGCATCCAGCGTCCCGTCGGCCTTCAGCGCCGCGATGGCCGCGTTGACCGGTTTCACCAGGTCGGACCCCTTCGGGAAGATAAACCCAAAATCCTCGGTGCCGAGCGGTCCGCCGATCAACTTCAGCTTGCCTTCGGAGGCATCGACATAACCCTTGCCGGCGGTGCCGTCGGTCAGCACGACATCGACGTCGCCTGATTTCAGTGCCTGCACGGTCGCGCCGAACGTCTCGAACAGTTTGATGCGCGGGTTCTGCTCATTGCCGTCGAGCACGCTGTACACGGCGGTGTAGAAGGGCGTGGTGCCCGCCTGCGCGCCGACCAGCCCGTCCTTGAAGGCGCCGAAGGTCTTGGCGTCGGTGAAGCGGCTCTCACCGCCGCGCACCAGCATGAACTGTTCCGAGCGCATATAGGGGTCGGAGAAATCGACCTTCTCCTTGCGGTCGTCCTTGATGGTGATGCCGGTCATGCCGATGTTGTACTGGTTGTCGGAAACCGCCTGGATCATCGCGTCCCAGGAAGTGTTCTGGTACTCGACCGTGAAATTGAGCCGCTTGGCGATCTCGTTCATCGCGTCATATTCCCAGCCGATCTGTTTGCCGGTCTTGGCATCGATGAACTGCAGCGGCGGATAGGCGTTTTCGGTCACAACCACCACCTTCTTGCCGCCGAGATCGGGAAGCGCCTGCGCGAAGGCGGCAACGGGTGCCAGGACGAGGGCAAGCAGGCCCGCCAGCAGCAGTTTCGATTTGGTCATGACACACTCCCCGGGAATTGATGACCCGGGCATGGCCGGGTTTGCAGGAAAATCCGGCGCCGACTTTAGCTTTCCGCAAGCGTCATGCAAGACGCTCTGCCGTGTCGCCGGGAGCGAAATCGGATTCCAATGCTCTCAATCGGAAGATTCCGTGAGATCCGTGCCTTAGAGCGGGATGAAATGAGACTGAATCGGCTTGGGATTCCCTTAGGCGTGCAAATCTGATTCAACCTTCATGCTGGGCAAGGAGGTCAGCATGGATGGGCAAGCCTTATTCGATGGATCTTCGCGAA
>NZ_RZRT01000085.1:0-17983 GCF_003998295.1 Mesorhizobium sp. M7A.F.Ca.US.011.01.1.1 | reverse complement strand
TCCACCGATTGACCAGCTGTAAGCGTGACCGTCGCCTTGCCGCCGTCGGCGGCGCTGACAGTCCCCGCCAGCATGTTCGCCTTGCCGAGAAAATCGGCGACGAAAGCGGTGGCCGGGGTCTCGTAGACCTCCTGCGGCGTGCCGATCTGCTCCATCGACCCGGCGTTCATGACGACGATCCGGTCGGACATCGACAGCGCTTCTTCCTGGTCGTGGGTGACGAAGATAGCGGTGATGCCCGTCGCCTGCTGGATCTTCTTGATCTCGACCCGCATCTCTTCGCGCATGTTGGCATCGAGCGCCGAAAGCGGTTCGTCGAGCAGCAGCACCTCGGGCTCGAAGACGATGGCGCGCGCCAGCGCGATGCGCTGCTGCTGCCCGCCTGAGAGTTGCGACGGCAATTTCTTCTCGCTGCCCGGCAGCCGCACCATATCGAGCGCCTGGCCGACCTTGCGGGTGATCTCGGCCTTCGGCACATTGCGATACTTCAAGCCGAAGGCGACATTGTCGAAGACATTCTTGTGCGGGAAAAGTGCGTAGCTTTGGAATACGAGACCAATGTTGCGCTTGTAGATCGGAATGTCATCGACCCGCCGTCCACCGATCAAAATTTGGCCGCTCGAAATGTCGACCAGCCCAGCGATGGAGCGCAGGATGGTCGTCTTGCCACAACCCGATGGACCGAGCAGGGTAACAAAGCTGCCCTTGCGGATCGCCAGCGAGAAATTACGCACCGCGATGAACTTCCCATAGGCAATGTCGATATCGCGGAATTCAACCGCGGGGGTGTCCAGCCCCGCCGCTGCAGGGGACAACACCCCGGCCGAGCCCGGCCGGGGTGCTTGCTGAGTGGTTGCCATTCCGTCAGGCGCCCTTCGATATCCGGTCCCACTGCTTGGACCAGGCGTCCTCGTTGTCCGCCCAATATTTCGGATCGGCGAAGGTCAGCGCCTTCATCGAGCCGGTCGGATCGAAGGCCGGGAGTTTCTCGATCTTCTCGGTGAGCTTGACCTTGGTCGGGTCGAGCGACGGCGGATAGCTCTGGCCTTCGGCCACTGCGATAGACGTTGCCGGATCGAGCATGAAGTTGATCAGTTCCTCGCATTCGGCCATCGGCGAGCCTTTCAGGATCAGCATGTCCTCCATCCAGGCGTAGGAGCCGGCCGGGTCGAGATAGCCGATCGGACGGCCTTGATCCTGCAAGGAAGCGACGCGGCCCGACCAGGCGTCGGTCACCACGATCTCACCCTTGGAAAGCAGGTCCATCAGTTCGGCGCCCGAACTCCAGAACTTCTTGGCAAGGTCTCGCGTCTCACGCACCTTGGCCCAGACGGCGTCCATGTCCTCGATCTTGTTGGGATCCTGGCCGGTGGCGAGCGCGGCGTACCAGACCCGCGTGGTCATGTCGGCATAGCCGCCGATCCTGCCGGCGTACTTCTTGTCCAGGAGCAGCCCTGCCCCTTTTTCCTTCGCTTCCTCCGGCGAAATGACGGTGGTGTTGTAGGCCAGGCCGGTGGTGCCATAATCGTAGGGAACGGCCGACAGCTTCGGCGTCAGCTTGCGGAACGGCTCGATCATCGGCTGCAGCACATTCGTCATGTTGGGAATGTTGGCCTCGTTGATTTCCGAGGTCATCCCGGCGTTCACGTATTTGATATAGTAGTTGACGCCAGACGAATGGACGACTTGAAAGTCGCCCGGCTTCGACGTCTTGACCTTGGTGATGATCTCGTTCTCGTCGCCGAACGTGCCCTGCACCACCTTGATGCCGGTCTTGGCGGTGTAGGGCTGGAAGGCGTACTTTTCGATCGCGTCCTGCACCGTGCCGCCCCAACCGTCGAAGCGGACCTCCGTTGCGGCTGCGAGCGCGCGGCCCATCCACGGCATCGACAGACCTGCGGTTGTCGCGGCCGCAGCCGTCAGAGTCAGGAAGGTACGGCGGCTCAGGTCGCCATTATTGTAGCGTTCCTGCAGCCTTTCCAGCCGTCTGGTGTTGGACAGTTTCATCATGCGTTCTCCCTTGGTTCGTTGCGTTTTTTCAATCGAGTAAGGCTTTGCAGGATCAGGCCTCCGATCAGCGGTATGCCGACCGTCAAAAGGATCATGACAGTGCCCAGAGCATTGATTTCCGGGCTGATCGATATTTTGAGCATCGACAGAATCTGCGTCGGCATCGTCTCGACGCCGGCCGGCCGCCAGAACAGACTGGCCGAGGTGTTGTCGAAGGAAATGGTGAAGGCAAGAAGCGCGCCCGCAATCACCGCG
The DNA here is from genome assembly GCF_003998295.1 of Mesorhizobium sp. M7A.F.Ca.US.011.01.1.1. Taxonomy (NCBI): domain Bacteria; kingdom Pseudomonadati; phylum Pseudomonadota; class Alphaproteobacteria; order Hyphomicrobiales; family Phyllobacteriaceae; genus Mesorhizobium; species Mesorhizobium sp. M7A.F.Ca.US.011.01.1.1. The sequence continues at coordinate 15,718 of NZ_RZRT01000085.1, read as the reverse complement.
GGAATGAGCAGCGGCAGCGTGATCTCACGGAAGGAGGCAAGACGTGAAGCGCCAAGTGAAAGCGCCGCCTCTTCATAGACGCGTCGTACGCCGACCATGCGCGCCTGGACGATCAGAACCACATAGGGCACGGCCAACAGGATGTGGCCCAGCACCAGGATGAGCAGCGTACGCGGCTGGTCGACCGCCTTGATGAGCACCAGCAGGCCGACGCCGAGAATCGTCTCAGGCACCAGCGCCGGCAAGATCACCAGCGTGCTCAGCATTTGCTTGCCGCGAAAATCGAAGCGGACGAGCGCGAAGGCCGTCACCAGCCCGATGGCGGTGGTGACGACGGCGGTGACGAGCGCGATCCACAAAGAGGTGCGGAAGGCGGCAAGCACCTGCTCGTTGCCCATCAGCTTGACATACCATTGCAGGCTGAAGCCAGTCATCGGGAAGCCGCCGAACATCGAGGAATTGAACGACAGGATCACCGTGGCGACGATCGGCGCGAACATGAAAACATAGACCAGAACGGTTATGAAGCCGGTCAGCCGCCAGGCCCATCTGCCTTCCCTGTCGCCGGTTCGTGCCGTCATCCACCCAACCCTTTGACGATCTGGGACATGCCCATGTAGCGGGTGTAAAGGGCGGCGAAGAAGCCGAGCACGACGAAGAGCACAATGGAAAGGGTGGCGCCCATCGGCCAGTTCAATTGGCCCATGATAGTGTCGTAGATCAGGTTGCCGAACAGCGCGTCACGGCCGGAGCCGAGGAGTTGCGGCGTCACGTAGGAGCCGGCCGCCAGCACGAAGCAGAGGAGCAGGCCGGCGGCGAGGCCGGGCAACGACAGTGGCAGCGTGACCTCGCGGAAAGCCTGCGCGCTGGTGCAGCCCATGGAACGGGCCGCCGAGATCAGTGTGCGGTCGATGCTTTCGAGGCTGACATAGACGTTGAGGATCATGTACGGCAGCAGGAAGTGCAGCAGACCCATGATGACCGCGCCTTCGGTGTAGAGCATCGGCAGCGGTTCATGGATCAAGCCGAGCTTGAGCAGCGCGACGTTGATGACGCCCTGTTCGCCCAGGATGTTGATCCAGGAAAAGGTGCGGATGGTGAAGCTGATCCAGAACGGCACGATCAGCAAAAGCAGCAGCAGCCATTTGTGCTTGAAGGTCGTCGCCCAGATAAAGTAGGCGGGAAAATAGCCGAGCACGCCGCAGATGAGCGCGGTCATCGCGCCGACCCTCAGCGTCTTGAACAGGAAGCCGTGATAGTAGCTGTCGGTCAGGAACTCGTGCCAGTTCGCCAGCGTCAGCGTGCTCTGCTCGACGCCGGCCGTGACGAAGGTGAAGAAGGTGTAGATCATCATCACGGCGATCGGCAGCACCAGGAAAAAGATCAGCAGCATCAGGACCGGCGCGACCAGCATCCATGCCAGCCGTGGGTCATACAATGTCCATCCCTTGGTCATTCGCGCCCGAATTTTGGCGCCGTCTCTGCGGCGCTTGTTGTTCCCTGGGCCCAAGATTGGGTCACCGGGGCGAAGATGTCCACACCCAGCCGACAGATTCCATCCTACAAGGATGATGCACGTGTAGACGCCAATGCCGAAAAGATATCGTTGGCGTGGCCAAACTGTCATCAATTATTTGCCACCAGCAGCAGCTTGAATTCTATAGGCCGCCAAACCAACCAAGGATATCGGAATGGACTGAGCATGCACAGAAGGATGTCCGCTTTAGTTACGTGCGGGGCTCGCTGAGCGACCGATATGAGGGCGCGAAGCCGCCATTCTTTTCAGGATTGAGAGTAGGCGTCGGCTTGGAGACAACGCAAGTAAGTGGACAATGTGACTGGCGGCACTCGTCAGAGGTGACGCCGGCCGGACGCGCAGCAATTGGCGATAGCCGCGCTCGATCATCCTAAGCCCGTCGCACTCGCTGGCCTTGAGAGTATCCGCGACCTTCAGGGATGGTGCCTACGGCATGGCTAGGGATCGCGGGCAACCGGGTGAATCGACCGGCGACGCGACAGCCAACGCTCACTTTGCCGGCTTCGGGCGCATCCAAATTGACCTAGCGTGTTGGCGTGGGGTCATCACAATTGGGGCCGCCGTGAAGCCGGCGAAGTGCTGACGCTAACCACCGTCACTTTTCGATCGGCGGAGTGCAACGACGAGAGTGCATCCTGGGAGATACCCTCGTCGGTAATCACCTCGTCGATCTCGGAAATATCCGAAAGCGTGCAGAAACCAGGTGCGGTGAACTTCGAACTGTCGACGAGCAGGATCGTCTTGCGGGCGGACGAAATCATGGCGCGCTTGAGCGACGCCACCTCCAGCGAGGTTTCCGTCAACAGCGTGCCTGTCACGGCCGAAGCACCTGTCATGCAGAGATCGGCATGGAGCGTCTTGATGAAGCTCTCGCCCGGCTCGCCAGCGAGGTGCCGGTAGCCGGGACGGACGGTGCCGCCGGGCAGGATGATGCGCCAGGATTTGATGTCGGCCGCGAAATCGGCAATCTGGAGACTGTTCGTCACCACGGTCAGCGGCAAATCCCGCTCGGCGGCGGCGCGCACTACCTCCATGACAGTCGAGGAACTGTCGAAGATGACACTATCGCGAGCGCTCAGCCGCTGCGCGGCCTCACGGCCGATCGCAACCTTTTCTGCATGCTGCAGCTCCGCATTGACGGTCATCTCGCGTTCGAAGGTGGCGCGCATGGGCTGCAGCAGGTGCGCCCCGCCATGGGTGCGCTCGAGATACCCCTTCTCCACCAGATGTTCGAGATCGCGCCTGACCGTCGATTGCGATCCGCCGATCGTGTCGGCGAGCTCCTGGATGCTGGCCGCGCCGCTTACGCGCAGGTGCTCCAGGATCAGCGCCTGCCGTTTGGCAGGAACGATATCGACGCGTTTGGTCAGAGACTCCATGCTTCACCCCGCTTGATGGCCGACCGATTCTCAGGCCAAACCAGTCAATCCCTACCAAATGGTATAACCGCAATCCACAACCACGACCGCACCGGTCATGGCGCTCGCCGCGTCCGAGGCGAGGAAAAGGATGGGGGCGGCAATCTCGTCGGGGCGCGCAACGCGCTTCATTGGCGTCATCTCCATCCATACCGGCATCAGCCCGTCGTCAGTGAAGCCGCCACGCGACATGACGGTATCGACATAGGTCGGCGCGACGCAGTTTACCCTGACGCCGCGTTCGGCCCATTCTCCCGCAAGCGACCGTGTCATGTGGTGGACCGCTGCCTTCGCCGAATTGTAGTGCACCTGACGTTGCGGCTTGTTCGAGATCAGTCCGGACATGGAACCGAGCGTGACGATCGAGCCACGGCCACGCTGGAGCATGGGCCTTGCGAACTCCCGGCAGGACCAATAGGCGCCGTTCAGGTCGACGTCGACCACCTTCAGCCAGACCTCGTCGCTCATCTCCTCCCCGCCGGTGTCGGGCCAGGCGATCCCGGCATTGGCGATCAGGATATCGACCGCGCCGTGGCGCTCGTTGGCGGATCGCGCGGCTGCGGCAACTGCCTTGGAATCGGTCACGTCGAGTTGCACCGCCTCGACGTCGTGGCCGTTGCGCTTCAGCTCGGCACGCCCTGTCTGCAGCACCTGCGGATCCATATCCGATATGATGACCCGCGCGCCGGCCTCGGCAAGCGCTTCGGCTGTCGATAGGCCAATGCCACGGCCACCGCCGGTGATAAAGGCAGTCTTGCCATCAAGGCGGAACCGTTCGAGAAACATGAGGATTGTCCTTCAGGCGTGTTGGAGGCTGGCATCAGCATGGCGGTTGCGTCCGAGGATGAGCAGGCAGCCGGCCGTGAAGCTGTCGCCCAGGCCGAGCGTCGTCGCGGGCTTCTCCACATAGGGCGATGCGCAGGCAACGAAGGTCCAGCGCCCCTTGCGGACGGGCGTCTCGAAGGGAAGCGGATGGAACTCGGCCGTCGGCGCGATCGCGATGGTTCGTGCCGGTTCTCCAGTCGCCGCCCTGGCACTGGCGATTGCGCAGCCTGCCATCAGCGCACGTTCCTCTTCCATCGGATCGTTCAGGGTCACAGCGGCGGCCCAGGTATCGGCATGCACGCAGACTCGCTCGAGGTCGAAACGCTGGCCGAGGGCCACGAGCGCCTCCATGGGATGATGGGCAGACGAGTTCATGGCAAGCAGTTCGGAATGGCTCATTCCAAGTGAGGTGATCGAGCCGCTTGTGTGGGAAAGGAGCTCCTCGATTGCCTGCTGCGTCGCATAGCCCGCCAGTTCGAAATGGATCGTCCGGAGCCCGGCTGCCTTCCAGTCGCGGCTGAGCGCGAAGACGTGGCGGCTGGCGGCGCCGACATTCTCCACCGCTTCGTCGTTCAATCCGGAAAGCAGCCCGGCGGCGGCCGACGCCGCCAACCGGCGCGACATGGCCTCGAAATCCTTGTCGCGCTGAATGCCGCGGTCGCAAAAGCGGATGATGACCCGTGAGGAACGAGGCGGCACGACGGCGCCAATCGCGCGGCCGGCCGTGAATTCGAAGATGAAGATTTCGGGGATGTGCCGGCCAGCGGTCGACACCGCATCCGACGTCTTGAGCCTGCCCCTTTCCGCCAGCAGAACGCCTGCCGGTATCTGCCGCAGCATTGCCGCGTGGCGATCCTCGAGGGCGACCACGGAGCGGACGCCAAGTTGCCCGAGCACCCAGGCCGCCTGAGGCCCGGTTCCGCCCAGGGCATAGCGCGGCCGTAGCCGCTCGCGCAGCCATGCCGGGCCTTCCGGCCAGTCGAACCGTACCTCGCCGCCCACACCGCGGGCCGCACGGGATAGAAGGAGGTTGGCAAGTTGCGCCGCGGGCGTATCGGCGGGCGCGTCCAGAAGCGGCTGGATGTCGTGCATCTCGACCAGCGCGTCGACGCACGCGCTGATGCCGCACAAGAAAAGGCCCGCCGACGAAAGGGCGTCCGCGCCGAGCGGACCGGTCCGTGGATCGATCAGGGCGGAATAGCGTTCTGCGCACGACGTGGCGAAACCATCACTCAAGGCCGCGATCCTCCTCACCCGACGCTGCCAATTGCTATCATTATCTTCCAAATCGTCAATGCGATTTTTGCCGTCCGCGCCTGAATTGGGCAGATGAGCCGTCACGAGCCTTGCCTTTGCGCAGCGCAGCAAGAAATTTTTCTGCAAGTGATCAAATTGCTTCAAATATCACGTGTATCAAATTTTTCTGTTTGTAAACAAATGGATACTGCAACAACGCCTCTCGGCATCAAAGCGAATCCGCAGCGAACGCTGAAAAGCGAGCCTGCTTCAGCACGAACTTAGAAAGATTTAGACAGCTATTGACAGATTATGAGAAATATCCGCATATGAAGCCTAGCCTGGAGCGGCGAAGCAAGAGCGCCGACAGCAAGGCCTTACAACATCTCTACCGAGGAACACCTATGCTTACGAGACTCGACAGGAAGCTGGCGAACATCCGCGCAGGCCGCTACAAACCGACTGATTTCGTCATTGCTGATGCCAAGGACAGCGATGTCGGCGCCGGCGTGACCGCTACGGGCTTCGACTATTCGGTCAAGCCGCCGCGCCGCCGCAGCCGCCAGGAATTCATCGCCCAGATCGAGGAGATCATCAAACAGGACATCGTCGACCTGATGCTGGTGTCGCAATCCAACCTTGATCTTCTCGACGAGCGCGGCGCCTTCTTCGGCAGCGAGATGAAGCCCGCGATCCGCGGCAATCTGGAAACGATGTGCTGGGGCGCCGTGCGCCACGGCACCTATACGCAGCAGCCGTCAGTGCCCTTCCGTGATACCAATCTCTTGCGCGCAATTGCCAGCTATCCGAAGCGCGGTACCGACCTTGCCCTCTATTCGGTTTCCTTCAGCAACGATGTCGAACTCGACATCCGCACGCTGAATGAATTTGCCGCCTTCCGCGCCGAGGCGGCCCGGACCAATTTCAAATACTTCTACGAGGTCTTCAATCCGAGCGTTGACATCGGGCTCGACCGCGAGCAGATCGGCGAATTCGTCAACGACCACATCATCAAGTCGCTGGCGAGCGTGCCGCAGGCCGAACGTCCGCTTTTCCTGAAGACGCCCTACAACGGCCCGAAAGCGCTTGAGGAGCTCGCCAGTTTCGACTCCGAGCTGATCGTCGGCGTGCTCGGCGGCGGTGCCGGCACCACGCGCGACACGTTCGAGCTCGTGGCCCAGTCGGAGCGCTATGGCGCTCGTCTGGCGCTCTTCGGCCGCAAGATCAACCTCGCCGAGGCGCCGCTTCACCTCATCGTCTTAATGCGGGCGGTTGCTGACGGCACGGTGGGCCCGGAAGAGGCGGTGCGCGCCTACCATGGAGACTTGCAGAAGCTTGGGCTGACGCCGACCCGCTCGCTCGCGGACGATCGGGTGATCACGGAAGACGTGCTGACGGTCGCGGCCGCCAAGGCTGCCTGACACCGGAACTGGTGAGCGGTGGAGAAATATCCATCGCTCAGTTTAGAACGTGACCCGATGGGTCACTGCGCCCGCGAGTGAGGAGGCTCGCGACGCGCACCACGTGGGAGAAAAAGGGAGGAATAAAATGAGGAAACTGCTGTTTCTTGCGACGACGATCGTCGGCGCCGCTCTTGCTGCTGCTTCGGCGAATGCCGAACAGAAAGAGGTTACAGTCTGGTCCTGGTTCATCCAGAGCACGATGGACAAGTCGATCGCTGCCTTCGAAAAGGTCCATCCGGACGTCAAAGTCAAGTACACCTACTACAACTACTCGCCCGAATACATCACCGCCCTGAAGGCGGCGGCGGCCTCCGGGAGCCTGCCTGACGTGATCGGGCTGCAGCCGGGTTCGCTCACGCAGCAGTATCGCGAAAATCTCGAAGCCGTGAACGAACGCGCCGCCAAGCAGTGGGGCGACAAGTGGGCGGAGAAGGTCTTCCCCGTCAACCGCAAGCAGATGTTGATGGGCAATCCGAAGGGCGATGAGAATTATTACATCATCCCGCAGGAATCGCAGGTACTGTGCATCTGGTACAACCGCAAGATCTTTGAGAAGCTCAATCTTTCGCCCCCGAAGACCTATGCCGATCTGAAGGCGGCAGCCAAGACGCTGACGGACAACGGCTATATCCCGATGTTCCAGGGCGCGGCCGACGGCTGGCAGAATGAGAACGTCTTCCTCATGCTCGCCAACCAGTTCTCGCCGGGCATCGTCGACAAGGCCCAAGCCGGCGAAACGCTCTGGACGGCGCCGGAACTCGTCGCGGCCATGAAGGCCTGGAAGGGTCTCTTCGACGACGGCATCTTCCAGCAGGGGGCGCTCGGGGCGCACGCCTATCCGACCGGCGCTCAGCTCTTTGCACAAGGCAAGGTCGGCATGATGGCGCTCGGTTCCTGGTGGATGCAGGAAAGCAAGTTCCCGCCGCCGCTTTCGGAGTATGTGCAGAACATGGACGGCTTCGATTTCTTCTATATGCCCCCCGTCAAGGATGGCAATTCCGCCAGCCCGCCTGTCGGCGGTATCGACATCGGCTACGGCCTGACCAAGAACGGTGGCAAAAACCCCGAAGCCTGGACCTTCCTTGCCGAACTCACCAACGGCGTCGGCCTGCAGGAGGCGTTGAACGACCTCAACGACCTTCCCGCCTTCGAGGGCAATTCCCCGAAGGGCGACATTACCGATCATGTGAAGGAGATTTCGGCCCGCTTCATGGCTGATCTGCCCAAGGCGGAAAACCAGCGCTTTGCCTCGCCGGCGGTCGCAGAAGCGCTCGACAATGCCCTTGCCGGTGTCGCGGCCGGCAGCATCGAGCCGGAAGCAGCACTCGCCACCGTTCAGGCGGCGACCGAGAAAGCTCTCGCGGCGAAGTAGCCCACGACCAACTGCCGGGCGCGGAGACGCGCCCGGTCCTTTTTCAGTATAAGATGGCGAGCATCATGAGCGCAGAGGCCATGCGAGCCGGGGCCGCCGTCGCGCCGGTGAAACGGCGATCGGGATCCAGAGCTTCGACGCTCTATCTATTCGCCTTGCCGGCAACGCTGCTGTTTGTCGTCTTCGTCGCCTATCCAATTCTGTGGGTTGCCGAGCAAAGCTTCTACTCCAGCAGGACGGATGGCGGAGCGGTGTTTGCCGGGCTTGCCAACTACACGAGCGTTCTCAGCGATCCGACCTTCTGGACGGTGGTGCGCAACATGTTTCTGTGGGGCGTCATCACCATACCGGTGCAGATGCTGATCGGCGGGCTGCTCGCCTATTTCATCGAGCGGCATACGCATGCGCTGCGCGGCTTCTTCCGCACCATGTTCTTCCTGCCCGTGGTGACTTCGGTTTCGGTCATCAGCCTGGTGTGGGTACAGATCTACGCGCCCTATTACGGCATCGCCCAGGAATATCTGAAGCATGTAGGCATCGTCATGATGACATCGCCGATCGGCGACCCGAAGACCGCGATCTACGCACTGATCATCGTCAACATCTGGCAATGGACCGGCTTTTCGATGCTGATGTACATCGCCGGCATCGCCAACCTGCCCAGCGAAGTGCTTGATGCCGCCCGCATCGACGGTGCCAAGGGCTGGCGGCTTGCCGTGCATATTATTGTGCCGATGCTGGCGCCGGCGACGAAATCGCTGCTGCTTCTGGGTGTCATCGGCACGCTGCAGACCTTCCCGATCGTGCATCTGATGACCGGCGGCGGTCCGAACCGGGCAAGCGAGGTGTTCGGCACCTTCATCTTCAAGCAAAGCTTCGTGCTGGGCGACACCGGAAGCGGCGCGGCGCTTTCGGTCATCGTATTGGTCATCGCGCTCGCGCTGTCGCTGATCCAGATCGCGGTGCTCGGCGCCCGTCTGTCGCCAGCGGGGAAGGAGGGGCCATGATGGCGCCGCTCGCCCGCAGCCGCATCCGTGGCGTGGTCATCCACGCCGTCCTCTTCATCGTGCTCGGCTTCTGGATGGTCCCGCAGATCTACATGCTGTCGATCGGGCTGCGCACCCCGGCGCAGGCCTTCGACGCCGAACTGTTCACCTGGCCGGTGACCTTCGACAATTTCGTCACCGTGATCCGCGACAATCCGCTGGGTGGCATTTTTCTCAACAGCCTGATCATCACCGTCGCGACGGTGATGATCGTGGTGGCGGTCTCGTCGCTGTTTGCCTTCGCCTGCGCCATCCTGCGGTTGAAGGGCTCGATGCTGCTCTACACCATCCTTTTGACGACGCTGATGGTGCCGCTCGCCTCGATGGTGCTGCCGCTCGCCATCCTGCTCCAGAACTTCGGCTGGGTGAACACCTATATCGGCCTCATCCTGCCCTATGCGGCGCTCGGCGTGCCGTTCGCCATGGTCATCCTCAAGGCCTTCATGGAAGACGCGCCGCGCGAGCTATTCGAGGCGGCGCGCGTTGACGGCTGCAACGCCTGGCAGACCTACTGGCACGTCGCCCTTCCATTGGTGCGGCCGGCACTGGTCTTCGTCACCATCTGGCAGTTCATCGTCACCTGGAACGAATTCTTCCTTGCCCTCATCGTGCTGACCAGGAGCGAGATGAAGACGCTCACCATCGTGCCGATGCAGTATTCCGGCCTCTACATGGCCAACCCCGGTGCGCTCTTCGCCATCCTGACGCTGATCGCGCTTCCCCTCATCCTCCTCTATGTGCTGGTGCAGCGCGCCTTCGTGCGCGGCCTGCTGGCCGGCGCGGTGAAAGGCTAGGCCTATGGCGACGCTTTTGATCGACAAGGTCACCAAGGCCTTCGGCCACACCACGGTCATCCCGGAATTGTCGCTGACCATCGAGGACGGCGAGTTCTGCGTGCTGGTCGGACCGTCGGGCTGCGGCAAGTCCACACTGCTTCGGATCATCGCCGGGCTCGAACCTATCAGCTCCGGCCGCATCCTGGTCGATGGCGTCGACATGAGTGGTGCCGAGCCACCGGAACGAGGCGTGGCCATGGTGTTCCAGTCCTATGCGCTTTATCCGCATATGGATGTCGACCGCAACATCGGCTTCGGCTTGAAGATTGCTCGAACGCCCGCCGCCGAGATCGTCGAACGTGTCAGCCGTGCTGCCGAAAAACTGCGGCTGGGCTCATACCTGAAGCGCAAGCCGCGAGAGCTTTCCGGCGGGCAGCGCCAGCGCGTCGCGATCGGCCGCGCCATGACCCGCAAGCCGAAACTCTTTCTACTTGACGAGCCGCTCTCCAATCTCGACGCCGCGCTACGTGTCGGCATGCGCCTGGAGATCGCGCGGCTGAAGGCCGAGCTGGCGTCGACCATGGTCTATGTCACGCACGACCAGGTAGAAGCCATGACGCTTGCCGACCGTATCGTGGTGATGAACGGCGGGCGCATCGAGCAGGTCGGCACACCGCTCGATCTCTATCACCGACCCGCCAATTCGTTCGTTGCCGGCTTCATCGGTTCGCCGGCGATGAATTTCCTGAAGGGCTGTGTCGAAAAGGTTGAAGGCAACCAGGCGACGGTCAGCCTGGACATCGGGCTTTCACTCACCATGCCGGTTTCGAAGGCACTGCGGGCGGGCGTCGAAGTGACTGTCGGGATTCGGCCTGAACACATCGTGCTGTCCACCGAGGGGCAGGCCGATGCGTTCGTCGTGAAGGCGAGCGTGGTCGAACTGTTGGGCAGCGACACCTTCATTCATGCGCGCGAAGGCGAGGAGAACCTGGTCATCCGCGATAGCGGCGGCCGCATGGCGCGCACGGGGGATCGCATCGCGATCTCCTTGCCGCCCCGCGCCTGCCACCTCTTCAACAAGGCCGGTCAACGAATTTTCGATGTGGCGGCCACCGAGCCCGCCTGACACCAACTCGAAGAACATCACGAAGAGGGAACCATGACGGATTTTCAGGGACGAAATATTCTGGTGACGGGCGGCAGCGGCGGCATTGGCGGCACCACTGTGCGGCATCTGGTGCGGGCCAACGCCAATGTGATCGCAGCCGGGCGCTCGCAAGAGGCGCTCGACGCCATCGCCAGCGAGACGGGCTGCCGCACCGTAACTTTCGACCTCGCCTCCGAGGACGAGGTCCGCGACGCGCTCGAAGGGCTCGACCTCTGGGGCGTCGTCAATTGCGGCGGTTTCGGCGGCGAGATCGCGACGCCGATGGACACCGACATCGCCATCTTCGACAAGGTGATCACCATCAATGCGCGCGGCGCGCTGCTGGTCACCAAATACGCGACGCGGCAGATGGTGGCAATCGGCAAGGGCGGCGCGATCGTCAACGTCTCCAGCCAGGCGGCGCTGGTCGCGCTCGACGGGCACATTTCCTACGGCTCCTCCAAGGCGGCACTCGAAAACATCACGCGCTGTTCGGCCCTGGAGCTGGGCAAATACAACATCCGCGTCAACAGCGTGAACCCGACCGTGGTGATGACGCCGATCTCATCGGGTCACTGGAGCCAGCCGCATGTCGCCGAGCCATTTCTGAAACAGATGCCGCTCGGTCGCTGGGCGACTGAGGATGAAGTCGCCGGGCCGATAGTGTTCCTGCTCAGCGACACCGCTTCGATGATTACCGGCATTCACCTTCCCATCGACGGCGGTTACACCTGCCGATGAGGCCTATGACAGCGGTCCTAAAAGCGTGTCGCGTCTGAACGGATCAGGCGACCCGCTTTAGAGGTCTTTGTTTATAAATGTCGTTCTCCCAAGACCGAGCACACTTCGGCGACACGCGTTAGCGAAAAGCTGATGCTGCCGGTTCTTCGAACTTCGCCGCGCCGGTCATGATGGCGACCACATCGCCCATGGTGTGGGTTTTCGGACTGACCACGGCCGCACGTTTGCCCAGGCGCATGATGTGGATGCGGTCGGCGATTTCGAAGACGTTCGGCATGTTGTGGCTGATCAGGACCACCGGCAATCCGCGCTGGCGGATCGCCCGGATCAGGTCGAGAACCTGGCCAGTTTCGCGCACGCCAAGTGCCGCCGTCGGCTCATCCATGATCGCCAGCTTCTTGGCGAACAATGCCGCTCTGGCGACCGCGACGCCCTGACGCTGGCCGCCTGACAACGATTCGACCGCGCTGCCGATCGACGGCAGGTGGAATTTCAGGTCCGCCATGCTGCGCTCCGCCTCCGCGCGCATACCCTTCTTGTCGAGCATGCGCAGCACATTGCCGAGGAAGCCGGGGCGGCGGCGTTCCCGGCCGAGAAACAGATTGCTGGCGATGTCGAGCGCGGCCGCAACGGCGAGATCCTGGTAAACCGTCTCGATGCCTAGCTTGCGTGCGTCCAGCGGACCCTTGAAGTGGACGGGTTGGCCGTCCAGCAGGATGTCGCCACCGTCGGGGATGAGCGCGCCGGTCAGCGCCTTGATCAGCGAACTCTTTCCAGCGCCGTTGTCGCCGACCACCGCCAGGATTTCACCGGAGCGCAGTTCGAAATCGACACCGTCGAGAGCGGTGACGTGGCCGTAGCGTTTGACCAAATTGCGGGCTTCGAGGACGACGCCACCTGGGGTGGTCACGACTGGCGCTCTCGGCTCGACAGGCGCCATCACCGCCTCCCCCTCGTCAGCTGATCGAGCGCGACCGCCACGATCACCAGAATGCCTGTGATCAGATCCTGCCAGAGCGGATCAATGCCCGCGAGCGTCAGCCCGTTGCGCAGGACGCCGACGATCAGCGCGCCTATCAGTGTGCCAATCAATCCGCCCCTGCCACCGAACAGGCTGGTGCCGCCGATGACGACGGCGGTGATGGAATCGAGATTGGCAGTCTGCAACGCGTTGGGGTCGGCATTGGGGATTCGGCCCAGCGCCAGCCAGGCCGCGATCCCATAGATAAACGCCGCAAGGACGTAGACCGAAAGCAGAAGCCGCCCGACCGGTATGCCGACAAGCCGGGCGGCTTCCGGATTGTTGCCGACCGCGTAGACATGCCGTCCCCATTGCGTCTGGTTGAGAAGAAACCAGATAAATCCATAGAGGAGGAGCATGATGATGACGCCGTAGGTGAGGACGAAACCGTTCAGACGGATGGTGTTTCCCGTCCAGCCGAGAAAGTCGTCGTTGACCGCAAAGGCCCCGCCCGCCGAAATCAGCCTGAGGGCGGCGGTGATGATGCCCAATATGCCAAGGGTCACGATGAAGGGCGGCAGGCGCAGGCCGCTGATCAGGCTTCCCGCCGCGACACCCGCCGCTGTGCAGGCAAGAACGGCCAGGGCCATGGCCGCGATCGGATCATAGCCGCTGTTCGCCAGCTTTCCGGCCAGGATGGTGCCCAGGACGCATATCGCTCCCACCGCGAGATCGATGCCGGCGGTCAGGATGATCAAGGTCTGGCCAATGGCCAAAGTGCCGATGATTACCGTCTGCTGGAGAATGATCGACAGGTTTTGCGTAGCGAGAAAACGCGGATTGGTCAGCGAAAAGATCACGCCGAAAGCGAGCAGTACCAGCAACGGCCCCACCGATGGCGTGCCGATGACCTTCTTGGCAATGCTCGACGTCCTGCCGAAAGGGAGTGCCGATGCCGAATTCATAGTGCCCTCTGGAACGGTCGCCACATCTCCCGACCTCAGGTGCCGGAACGATCGGGACCATGCCGATACAGATCACCGCCTTGTCGACGGCCTGTCCAGCATGGTCCCGCCGGGGAGGATACAGAAATCAGTCGCCCCAACAGTTCTTGAGGCCCCATTCGGTATCCTTGGAGTCTATCCCTTCGACCGGCTTGTCGGTGATCAGGAACGAACCCGTGTTAACGAAGCCGCTCGGCTTCTTGCCGCTGGCGGCATAGTCGACGACCGCGTCGACGCCCATGGCCGCCATCTTGTAGGGGAACTGCATGACCGTCGCGGCGATCTTGCCGGCCTTGACGTCGCGAACACCGGCGCAGCCGCCGTCGATCGAGGTCAGCATGACATCGGCTTCCTTGCCGAAGGATTTCAACGCCGCATAGCCGCCGGCGGCGGCTGGCTCGTTGATGGTGTAGACCGCATTGATCTCGCCGTTCTTGGAGAGCAGGTTTTCCATGCCGACCTGGCCCTTGTCCTGCGCGCCATTGGTGATGGCCGAGCCGGCAATGGCCGGATCGCCTTCGGCAAGCCCGAAGCCCTTCAGATATCCATTGTGCCGGAACGCATCGACCGTGCCCCCAGGCGTTCCATCGAGCATCGCCAGCACCGGCTTCTTGTCGCCGAGCGCCTTGCGGGCATAGGCGCCCTGCTGCACGCCGGCCTCGAAATTGTCCGTGGCAAACGTCGCGTCGACGGCGTCGGCGGGATCGGTCGCCGTATCCAGAGCGATCACCAGCACCCCTGCATCACGTGCCTTCTTGATGATACCCAGCATGCCACTCGAGTTGTTCGGGGTTACCAGTATGCCTTTGGCGCCGGCGCTGATCAGATCCTCGATCGCGGTGACCTGGCCTTCATTGTCGCCATCGAACTTGCCGGCACGGGCGATCAGCTTGACGCCCTTGGCCTTGGCCTCGGCTTCGGCGGCCTGACGCATTTTTACGAAGAACGGATTGACCTCCGTCTTGGTGACGAGGCCGACAATGACTTCCTCGGCCGAGGCTCGACCGGTCGCTGCAAAAGCGGTCCCCAAGAACATCAGGGCCGTAACGGTTGATTTCACGATGGCGCCGGAGTTGGTGCCGGTCGACATAGGCAAAGTGGACATGAATTCCTCCCGAGTTGTTGAACCTTTCTCCTCAAAAGGCTCGCCGAGTTACGCATATGTTTTGCATACAGTCAAACATTATATCTATACTTATGTATGTTTTTATACATAATTATAGATATAAATCGTGCCTTAGACGTGCTCCGCACGACAAGGGTGTGGCAGCCCGCAGCGGAGATCGCCGAGGCTGGCAATCCGCTTGTTCAGGCCACCGATTTCGTTTCTTCCTCCGACCGGAAGAGCGACGCCGCCCTGTTTAGATCATGCATGGCGTTGCGTACGGTCCGGCTGTCGCTGAGCTGCCGATAATTCTCGTAAAGGGACCGGTAGGCGGCCGCATTTTCGCGGCGCGGGTGATAGGGCGTGAAGGTGCGCGCGCCGAACCGGGCTGTGCCTTCGGCGAAGCCATTCACCAGTTCCGCCGCGACCGCGCCATGGACCGCCGCGCCGACGGCCGTTGCATGGGCAATGCTTGGAACCTCCACGACGCGCCCCAGCACGTCGGCCATGATCTGGACCAGCAATGGATTGTTCTGGGCCAGCCCGCTCGTCAGGATGATGCGGTTGATGCCAAAATCGCCGGCCTCGAAGAGGTCGACCACCGTGCGAGCGCCAAAACATAGCGACTCGATCAGTGCGCGGTAGATGCCGACGCCCGTGGTTTCGGTCGTGAGACCGAGAAGCAGGCCGCTGAGGTCTGAATCCGCGAGCGGCACGCGGTTGCCGTTCCACCAGTCGAGCGCCACGAGATGGTTGGCGCCGGGTTCGAGCCCGGCTGCCTCGCGGTTGTAGATACGGAAACTTTCCGCCTCGTCCGCACCACGCGGAAAGGCCTTCACGAACCAGGCGAGCGTGTCGCCAAACCCAGCCTGCCCGGCCTCGTAGCACCAGAGATCGCGAACCGATCCATCCTTGGCCACACCTTCGATGCCGGGGGGTAAAGGACGGAACTGTTCGTTCAAAAAGAGATAGACCGCAGACGTCCCGAGCGCACCGACGAGACAGCCGGACGACACGGCCCCGACCGCCGGCAGCACGACGTGCGAATCGATGACCGCCACCGCGACGATCGCGCGGCCGCTGATCC
>NZ_RZRT01000084.1:0-18262 GCF_003998295.1 Mesorhizobium sp. M7A.F.Ca.US.011.01.1.1 | reverse complement strand
ACCTATCGAGAGCTTCTTCGCAACACTCAAATCCGAGCTCTTCTACCCCAATACCTTCGAGAACGTTCAGAGCCTCAAGGCCAGCATCGAGGATTACATCCACTACTACAATCATGATCGCATCAAACTGAAACTGAAAGGGCTGAGCCCTGTGCAATACAGAACCCAGCCCTTAAATCTGCCGGCACCTTAAACTGTCCAACTTTAAGGGGTCAGTTCACTTGTGCCGGGTTTTCTGTTTGGAAACGCTGGCGGGGCAGCGCGCCTTCGAGGTTGGCTGAAGGCCCCTCGCGTCTTCGTCATCCTAGGGCGGAGCAAGGAGCGTAGCGACGCAGCGCAGACCCTAGGATCCATGCCGTGACATTCGCCTTAGAATGTAACGGATCAGAATGGCGCTTGTCCCCGCGCCTGTGCTCGCTACGCTAAAACCATGACCGGTTATGTCTACATGACTGCGAGCCAGAAAGGTGGCACCCTCTATATCGGTGTCACCACGACCTCGGTCGCCGCATGCCGGAGCACAAGTCGGGCCAAGGCTCTAATTTCACCAGCCGCTACGGTGTTCAGCGGCTGGTCTGGTACGAAGAATATTTCGATATCACCGATGCCATCCAGCGCGAGAAGTCGCTGAAGCGCTGGCCGCGCCAATGGAAGATCGAATTGATCGAAAGGCCAATCCGGAATGGTTCGAGCTGTTTCGCGGTACGGGTTGGTAGCGCTCGGTTTCTTGCACCGCCGGACATGTCATCACCGTCACGGCATGGATCCTAGGGTCTGCGCCGCGTCGCTTCGCTCCTTGCTCCGCCCTAGGATGACGAAGACGCGAAGGTTTTCGGCTAGCAGTTTGCGATCACCCAGCCGCAACCTTCAGCCACAACGCCTTCTCACCCAACGTCCCGACCATGCCGGCGTGGGCGGCGCGTTCGGCTTCGGTGACGCGCGGCCGCAGGGGTGCCGGGCGCTGGCTGATGATGATCTCGATCTGGCGGACATTTTCGCCTTGCGCCGGCGCGGTGGCGCTGTCGAGGATAAGGGCCGCCTGCTTGCCGCCGATCAGCTCGATATAGACCTCGGCCAGCAATTCGGAATCGAGCAGGGCGCCGTGCTTGGTGCGCCTGGTGTTGTCGATGCCGTAACGCCGGCAGAGCGCATCGAGCGAATTGGGCCCCATCGGGTGCTTGCGGCGCGCCAGCGCCAGCGTATCGACGACGAGGCCGTTGTCGATGACGGGATGACCGAGCCGGCCGAATTCTACGTTCAGGAAGCCGATGTCGAAGGTTGCGTTGTGGGCGACCAGCTTGGCGCCGTCGGTGAAGTCCAGCCATTCCTGCACAATCTCGGCAAAGGTCGGCTTGCCCGCGAGGTCCGCCGCGCTGATGCCGTGCACCGCCTGTGCCTCGGCATGGATCGCGCGCCCTTGCGGGTTGATGTAGTGGTGGAAGGTCTTTCCGGTCGGGAAGCGGTTGACCAGCTCGACGCCGCCCAGCTCGATCACGCGGTCGTCGCGCGAATCGAGGCCGGTGGTTTCCGTGTCGAAGATGATCTCACGCATCGAATCAGTCGCTCCAAAGGAGCAGAATCATGAGACCGGAACAAAATGGCAATGGGAAACGAAGCTGATCAGGGCAATCACTACAGGTTTGCGCTGCCCCTCATCGCCCTGCCGGGCACTTCTCCCCGTATAGTGACGGGGAGAAGGACGCCTTCGCAAAGGATTTCGCCAATCTCCTGCGTTTGCAAGATTGTAGCCGAGGTCGCGGCCAGCTCCTTCTCCCCGTCACTATTACGGGGAGAAGGAGCTGGCCGGCAGATGAGGGGCGGCGCTGACGTTGACAGACGGCAGCCAGTGTCAATGGCCCGGCTTGCCGACCCCGATCAGTTCCGCAATGATCGCATTCACCTGATCCCGCGCGGCGTCCAACCCCTGGCCGGTGTCGACCACGAAATCGGCCTGACGACGCTTTTCCGCATCCGGCACCTGCTTGGCCAGGATCGACGCCAGTTTTTCCTCGGTCATGCCTGGCCGCGCCAGCACACGCTCGCGCTGGGTCTCGGCCGATGCGGTGACGACGACGACCTTGTCGACGCGGTTGCGGCCGCCGGTTTCGAACAGCAGGGGAATATCGAGGACGGCGATCGGCGCGCCTGATCCACGATGCCTGGCCAGAAAGGCATCGGCATCGGCACGCACCAGCGGATGGATGATGGCCTCGAGCCGCTTCAGCGCGGCGGCGTCGCCGAGCACACGCGCGCCAAGTTTTGTCCGGTCGACCACCCCGGCAATTGTGGTGCCGGGGAAGGCGGCTTCGACCAGAGGCGCCGCCTTGCCGGCATAGAGGCGATGCACCGCCTCGTCGGAATCATGGACCGGCACGCCGGCGTCAGTGAACATCCTGGCCGTCGTCGACTTGCCCATGCCGATCGAGCCGGTGAGGCCGAGCACGATCATGGCTTCGGCACCAGATCGGCGACGATCAGCGCCCGGAGTTCGGCCGTCACCCGCGGCCTGATGCCGAACCAGCGCTCGAAGCCGGGCACGGCCTGATGCAGCAGCATGCCGAGACCGTCGACCGTCTTCAGGCCCCTGGCGCGCGCCGCCGCAAGCAGGGGCGTCTCCAGCGGTACATAGACGATGTCGGTGACGATGGCGTGGTCCGGCAGCCGGGCGGGATCGGCCGACAGGCCTTCATTGCCATGCATGCCAAGTGCCGTGGTGTTGACCAGCAGGCTGGCATCGCCGAGCAGTTCATCCGTAGCCGCCATGCCATGCGCCGACACGCCGGCGCCGAAACGATCCCTCAATTCCTGCGCCCGGGCGAGCGTGCGGTTGACGATGCGGATGTCGGTCACGCCGCGCTCCTTCAGCGCATGGATGACCGCGCGCGACGCACCGCCGGCGCCAAGCACGACCGCCGGACCCTTGCCCGCCCAGCCCGGCGCATGATCGTCGAGGTTGGCGGCAAAGCCGTGCGCGTCGGTGTTGCCGCCCCACAAGGCGCCGTCCTCGAACCACAGCGTGTTGACGGCGCCGATTTCTTGCGCCGCCCGGTCGCGGCGATCGGCCAATGCGAAGGCCGCTTCCTTGTGCGGGATGGTGATGTTGCCGCCGCGGTAATTGTTTGCCTGCAGCGTTTTCACGAACACGGCAAAGTCTTGCGGCGCGACATCGATGGCCCGGTAGCTGCCGTCGATGCCATGTTTGGCCAGCCAGTGGCCATGAATCTTCGGCGAGCGCGAATGCTTGACCGGATGGCCCGACACGAAGGCTTTTTTCGACGCCTCAGCCATCGATCGCTCCCAGCGTGCGCAGTTCGGCCAGCAGCGGCAGAAGCGGCAAGCCGACAATGGTGAAATGATCGCCCTCGATTTTCTCGAACAATTGAATGCCTTCGCCTTCGATCTGGTAGGCGCCGACGCTGGACAGCGCCTTGGCGCCGACGCGGGCGAGATGGCGGCCGATGAAGGCCGGGTCGAGCTTGCGCATGGTCATTGAGGTGATCCCGACATGCCGCCACAAGACCTTGCCGTCGCGAACCAGAACAGCGGCGCTGTTGAGCTGATGGGTCTTGCCCGACAGCGCCAGCAAATGACGGCGGGCGCCTTCCCTATCGGCCGGCTTGTGGAACACCTCGTCGCCGAGCGACAGCGTCTGGTCGCAGCCCAGAACCAGGGCGCCTGGCCTGCGCTCGCTGACTTCGGTGGCCTTGGCCTCGGCCAGCACCAGGGCGACGTCCTCGGGCGAGACGCCGCTATCCTGCAAAGGCCCCTCGAGCGCGCGCTCGTCGACATCGGCGGGAACCGCCTCGACATCGACGCCGGCATTGACCAGCATCGCCTTGCGGAACGGGCTGCCGGAAGCGAGAATGAGTTTTTCAGTCATGGGTTTCGCCCGGTTAATCGTCGTTGACCGCCGCAATGCAGAAGGTTGCCAAAGGTTGGCGGGACAGCGCCCCCCTCTGTCCTGCCGGACATCTCCCCCTCAAGGGGGGAGATTGGATGTAACTTCGGCTTTCGCCAGTTCTTAACGTTGAACAGAAAGTGCGCTCCGCGAAGCTGCCGATCTCCCCCCTAGAGGGGGAGATGCCCGGCAGGGCAGAGGGGGGCGCGAAGGATCGCGACGTTTCAGACACTGTCTCAAGCCTGCGGGTGCGGAAGGGCCTCATCTATCTATTCTTCCCTCTTAGGGCAACGATCGCCGCCGCCGTTTCCTCGATCGAGCGGCGGCTGACGTCGATCATCGGCCAGCCATGGCGCGTGCAGATCTTGCGGGCATAGGCGAGCTCCTCGGCGATTGCGGCGCGGTCGACATAATCCGATGCCTCATACGAGCTGCTGTTGCCGAGGATGCGGTTTTGCCGGACATGCGAGATGCGCTCGGCGGTGGCGATCAGCCCGACGATCAGCGGCTTGCTGGCGGCAACCAGGCTTTCCGGCACCGGCACGCCAAGCACGATCGGGATGTTGGCGGTCTTGATGCCGCGGTTGGCGAGATAGATGCTGGTCGGCGTCTTCGACGTGCGAGAAATGCCGATCAGCACCACATCGGCATCGTCCATATTGAGCGGCAGCTGGCCGTCATCATGGTCCATGGTGAAATTGAGCGCGTCGATGCGGCGGAAATATTCGGCGTCGAGGACATGCTGGGCGCCGACGCGGCGGCCGGCCGGGGTGCCTAGATAGGACTGGAACACGGTCAGCACCGGCTCCAGCACCGATACACAGGGCAGGCCCATGGCCGCGCAGCGCTCGTCGATGCCGCGCGCCAGCTTCTGGTCGACGACCGTATAGAGGATGATGCCCGGTTCCTCCTCGATGTCCTCGAACACCTTTGCCACCTGCTTTTCGGTGCGGATCAGCGGATAGATATGCTCGATGGCGCGCGCATCCTTGTACTGCGCCGAAGCCGCCCGGCCGGCGGCGAGCAGCGTTTCACCGGTCGCGTCGGAAATCAGGTGCAGGTGGAAGAAGCTCTGGGGTTTGTTCACAGGGGGTCACCTGGGGCTGTGGGCTTCTGTGGATAAAGCGGGATGAAAAGACGGGCCTGTCGGAGGCGACTGTATCAGATGGCGGTTTGTCCACAATTCGATGCGCTGTCAGCTTCGTCGGCCGACTGGGGACAAGTTTGGGGACGGCTTTTTTCGACTACGGTCCGTCCACAGGACCCGCCTTTCACCGCTGTGCCTAACACTTTGACTCGATTGATCGATTCGGGGCTATCCCCAGAACCCTACATCTGGGAAAAAGAAGCACGCGACAATATGTTGGCTGGTGTTTTCCGGGGCAAAGCGGGACAGGTGACAACCACCAGAACCAACAGACTCTTAGAATCAGAAGAATCTTAGATATAAGAATCTTTGATTATAGAAGAGGCTGGGAGAAGCGAGCGCCCGATGCCCCAGAACCGGATCATGCTGGATGTCCTGAAGGGCAAGGCTCATTTTCCGCCTCCGCTCTGGATGATGCGTCAGGCCGGACGCTATCTGCCGGAGTATCGGGAGACACGCAGGCGAGCAGGCTCGTTCCTGGACCTCTGCTACGATCCCGACCTTGCGGTCGAAGTGACCTTGCAGCCGATCGAGCGCTTCGGCTTCGATGCCTCGATCCTGTTTTCCGATATCCTTGTCGTTCCGCATGCGCTTGGCCGTGACGTCCGCTTCGAAGAGGGCAGAGGGCCGCTGCTGACGCCGATCACCGCGCCGGAGATCTTGGCTCTGGAAGGCAAGGTGTTTCACGTGAATCTCGAACCGGTCTACGAGACGGTTCGCCGGTTGCGGGCCAAACTGCCCGAAGAGACAACCCTGATCGGTTTCTGCGGCGCGCCGTGGACGGTGGCGACCTACATGATCGCCGGCCATGGCACACCCGACCAGGCGCCGGCGCGGCTTTTTGCCTATCGCGAGCCGGTGGCGTTTCAACGATTGCTGAAGGTGCTTGCCGAACATTCGGCCGCCTATCTCATCCGCCAGATCGAGGCGGGCTCGGATGTGGTGCAGATATTCGATTCCTGGTCCGGCGTGCTGGACGATGAAACTTTCGATCTGTTCTGCGTTCAGCCAATGGCCGAGATCGTCGGCCGGGTGCGGGCGGTTCATCCCGATGTTCCGATCATCGGTTTTCCCAAGGGCGCCGGTTCGCGCTACCGGACCTATCGACAGAAGACCGGCGTAACGGCGCTGGGGATCGACTGGACGGTGCCCCTGATCGCGGCGAAGGAATTGCAGCGCTCGGGTGCGGTTCAGGGCAATCTCGATCCCTTGCGGCTCGTGGCTGGCGGCAAGGCGCTGTCGGATGGCGTCGAGGCGATCCTGGGAGCGCTGGGAGACGGGCTGCTGATCTTCAACCTCGGTCACGGGATCACGCCGGAGACGCCGATCGCCCATGTCGAGGCGATGGTGAAACAGGTGCGGAGCGCGACACGCTGATGGCTAAGATGAACAACACGAACAGCACCGGCCAGGCGATGATACGGATGACGATCGGTATCGCCGTGCTGGTCGTTTTCACCGCGCTTTTGTACTTCGCCGCACCCGACAGTTTCTATCCCTGGGCCAGGGCGATCCATATCCTCGCCGTTATCTCATGGATGGCGGGCATGCTCTATCTGCCGCGGCTGCTGGTCTATCACGCCGATGCCGAGAAGGGCTCGGTGCAGTCCGAGACCTTCAAGGTGATGGAGCGGCGCCTGCTGCGCGGCATCATCAACCCGGCGATGATCGTCACCTGGGTATTCGGCCTATGGCTCGCCTGGAAGGGTTTTGGTTTCCAGGGCGGCTGGCTTCACGCCAAGATCGGAGCGGTGCTTTTGCTGTCGGCCATGCATGGCTATCTCTCGGGCGCGGTGCGCAAATTCGCCGAGGACCGCAATGAAAAACCGGCCAGGCACTGGCGGATGGTCAACGAGATCCCCACATTGCTGATGATCGCAATCGTCATCCTGGTGGTCGTCAAGCCGTTCTGATGCATGTCGATCAAAACGGCCAGGAGCCAACGACAGGCAGTGATGCGTTTTAAGCCTTCATAGGTCACACAAAACGCAGCTTGCTCTTTCACCCGACCGACGATAAAAGACGGGTCTTCCTTCCCGTCATGCGCCGCCCCTCGTTGTTTTCGGCCGCGCCCGGCATTTGTCGCATCCCGCCGATATTTTCCCAAAGCCTACCCAGACTCCATCTATTCAAGGTCCGTCTATGCAAGAAATGAAACTCGCCGAGTTCAAGAACAAGAAACCGCCAGAGCTGATCGCTTATGCCGAATCGCTCGAGGTCGAAAACGCCAGCGTCATGCGCAAGCAGGAGCTGATGTTTGCGATCCTGAAGAAGCTGGCCGCCCAGGAGATCGAGATCATCGGTGATGGCGTGGTCGAGGTGCTGCAGGACGGTTTCGGCTTCCTGCGCTCCGCCAACGCCAATTATCTCCCAGGTCCCGACGACATCTATATTTCGCCGTCGCAGATCCGGCGCTTTTCGCTGAAGACCGGCGATACGGTCGAAGGGCCGATCCGCAGCCCGAAAGAGGGCGAGCGCTATTTCGCGCTGCTCAAGGTCAACACCATCAATTTCGACGACCCCGAGAAGATCCGTCACAAGATCCACTTCGACAATCTGACGCCGCTCTATCCGACCAAGCGGCTGAAGATGGAGATCGAGAATGTGACCACCAAGGACATCTCGGCCCGTGTGATCGACCTGGTCGCGCCGATCGGCAAGGGACAGCGCGCTTTGATCAACGCGCAGCCGCGTACCGGCAAGACGGTTCTGATGCAGAACATCGCCCACTCGATCACCGCCAACCATCCGGAATGCTATCTGATCGTGCTTCTGATCGACGAGCGGCCGGAAGAAGTGACCGACATGCAGCGCTCGGTGAAGGGCGAGGTGATCTCCTCGACCTTCGACGAGCCGGCGGTGCGCCACGTGCAGGTCGCCGAAATGGTCATCGAGAAGGCCAAGCGCCTGGTCGAACATGGCCGCGACGTCGTCATCCTGCTCGATTCGATCACTCGTCTCGGCCGCGCCTACAACACCGTTGTGCCGTCATCCGGCAAGGTGCTGACCGGCGGTGTCGACGCCAACGCGCTGCAGCGGCCGAAGCGCTTCTTCGGCGCCGCCCGCAACATCGAGGAAGGCGGCTCGCTGACCATCATCGCCACCGCGCTGATCGATACCGGCAGCCGCATGGACGAAGTCATCTTCGAAGAGTTCAAGGGCACCGGCAACTGCGAAATCCAGCTCGACCGCAAGGTGGCCGACAAGCGCATCTATCCGGCCATGGACATCTTGAAGTCCGGCACCCGCAAGGAAGACCTGCTGGTTTCCAAGCAGGATCTGCAGAAGATTTTTGTGCTGCGCCGCATCCTGGCGCCGATGGGAACCACCGACGCGATCGAGTTCCTGATCGACAAGCTGAAGCAGACCAAGACCAATGCGGATTTCTTCGATTCGATGAACACGTAAAGGTCGGGCCGAAATCTTCCGGCCTCTGCATTGAAACCCCATTCCGGGAGACCGGGATGGGGTTTTTCATTGTCCGGCGGCAGGTCGCTTTCCCGATATAGAGCGGCTGTATGCGGCGGCGGACGATTTCGCGTTCATGCAAAGCTCGTGTCTGCAAACTGGAAGCAGCGACGTGAAGAAGACAATCCCGACCCTGATCGGCTTTTCGGCCATCCTGACCTGGTCTTTCCTGGCGCTGCTTTCGACCGCCGCTGGCCCGATCCCGCCGTTTCAGCTGGCAGCCATGACCTTCCTGCTCGGAGGGCTGGTCGGCGCCGGCAGCTGGATCTTCCGCCCAGGCGCGATCCGATCGCTGCGGCAGCCATGGCCGGTCTGGGCGATCGGCACGGCGGGACTGTGCATCTACCACTGCGCCTATTTCTTTGCGATCCAGTCGGCGCCGCCGGTCGAGGTCAGCCTGATCGCCTATCTCTGGCCATTGCTGATCGTCGTCTTTGCAGCCTTCCTGCCCGGTGAAAGGCTGAAGGCTCACCACGTCGTGGGCGTCGTTCTCGGGCTTGCCGGCGCCATCGTGGTGATCACCAAGGGCGGCAATGTCGGCCTAGCCAATGGGGTGATGAAGGGCCATGTCATCGCGCTGTTCTGCGCCTTCATCTGGGCTGGCTATTCCGTCCTGTCTCGCCGCTTCGGCCAGGTGCCGACGGATGTCGTGGCCGGTTATTGCTTCATCACGGCGGCGGTCGCTTTCTCGCTGCACCTGATGCTCGAGACCACGGTCTGGCCGCAGACGCCGACGCAGTGGACGGCTATCGTCATTCTGGGCACGATTCCTCTGGGAGCCGGCTTCTACGCCTGGGATTTTGGCTGCAAGCACGGTGACATCATGATCCTTGGCGCCCTGTCCTACGCCGCGCCGCTGTTGTCGGTCATCGTGCTGTTGCTGGCAGGCTTTGGTGTGTTTCACTGGTCGGTGGCGCTCGCCTGCGTGCTGATTACCATTGGCGCGGTGATCGCCGCCAAGGATTTGCTGTTCAAGCCCCGGCAAGCTGCGACCGAGGCGCTGCCCGATCCAGCGCATGGCGCCTGATCATTTTCGGCGCAACAGGCGCTCGAGGTCTTCCGGATCCGTCATCGGGGAAAGGCAAACCTGACCAGTGCAGAACCACGCGCTGAAGCGGTTGGTCGGCGGAAGGATTCCACCGGGCAGCAAGGCTCGATTCGCTCCCGTACCAATTGGCACGAGGATGTCGACGCGGCGCGGATCCGGATTTCGATTCGCAACCGGAACGAGCTTTGGATCGTTGAGCGCATCAACGATGACCAGCTTGAGCGGCTCGATCGCCAGCGCGCAGGCATTGACGATGCCGGCTTGGCCATAGGCCTGGTTTGCGGCACGGCCGGCGGCATGTTCGGCGACCTCCCAGGCTTTCTCGTGCAGCTCGAGATCGCCGGTGACGGAGGCGAGCCGGACCAGTGCTTCGATGATTTGGCCGGTGGCGGACGGAATGGCCTCGTCGACATCGCCGCGAATCCGGATCGGCACGTCGGTGCTGTCCGAGGCGGTCAGGTAATAACCTGTCTTCTTGTTATCGGCGTGCCAATGGTCGAGCTGCTCGACAAACCGGCCGGCCTGGTCGACATAGCTCCAATCCCCAGTGGCCTCGAACAGCGAGATGGCTGCGTTGGTCATGGCGGCATAGTCGCTGGACAAGGCAGGGAACAGTTTTCTGGCGCCGAGCATCGAATGCGGCAGACGGCCGTCGCGGCTGGCAGCGCGGATATGGGCAAAGGCTTTTGCCGCCGCATCGATCCAGTCAGGCCGCGCCAGCGACCGGCCGGCTTCTGCAAGCGCCGCGATCATCTGGCCGTTCCAGTCGGTGAGGGTCTTTGCGTCAAGGCCGGGCCTGACCCGCTCTTCCCGCACTGCAAGGAGTTTCCCCTTGAGCGGGCTGATCTCTTCGCGATCGATCACATATTGCGATTGCTGGGACAGGGTTTGGTGAACAACCGGCTTGCCTTCCCAGCCATGCGGGCTGGAGAGCGTGAAGTGGTTGAAAAACAAAGCGGAATCGTCGCCTAGGGCAGCTTCGACCTCGTCTTTGCTCCAAGTGTAGAACAGCCCTTCCTCGCCGTCGCTGTCGGCGTCGAGACTGGCGGCAAAAGCACCGCCGTCGACGCGCATTTCGCGCAGCAGCCAGTCGATCGTCTCTTCGATTCGGACCCGGAACAGCTCGTTGCCGCTTGCGGCATAGGCCCAGTTGCAGAAGCGGATCAGCTGGGCATTGTCGTAAAGCATCTTTTCGAAATGCGGCACCAGCCATTCGGCGTCGGTCGAGTAACGGCTGAGCCCGCCGCCGATATGGTCGTAGATGCCGCCGCTGACCATCTGTTCGAGGCTGTTGAGAACGTCGTCGCGATGGCTGACGTTGCCGTCGCGCAGCCAGGACAGCCACAACGTTTGCATGAACGGTGCATTGGGAAATTTCGGTGCGCCACGCAAGCCGCCCAGATCGCCGTCGATCATGCCGTCGATGCCCTTGGCAAGCTCCGTCAGCGTTTCGCGGTTGAGCGCCGTCCTCGCATGCGAGCCGGCGAGCCGGGCCTCGACATGTGTCGTCAGTCCGTCGGCGCTCTGGTTGAGGCTAGCGCGCTTCTCGCGCCAGGCCTTGTCCACCGCCTCCATCACCTGGATGAAACCGGGGCGGCCATAGCGTGGCTCGCGCGGAAAATAGGTGCCGCCCCAGAACGGCTTGCCGTCCGGCGTCAGGAACATGGTCAGCGGCCAGCCGCCTTGCTCGCCCATGGCGGAGAGTGCGGCCATATAGATCTGATCGATGTCGGGACGCTCCTCGCGGTCGACCTTGATATTGACGAACAGACGGTTCATGACGGCGGCGACACCATCGTTCTCGAAGCTTTGATGCGCCATGACGTGGCACCAATGGCAGGCGGCATAGCCGACCGAGAGCAGGATGGGCCTGTCCAGCGCCTTTGCCTCCTCGAGCGAGGCCGGCGACCAGGCCCGCCAGTGGACGGGATTGCCGCTGTGCTGCTGCAGATAGGGGCTGGCTTCTTCGGCAAGCAGATTTTGCGCGGGCAACGTCACGATGGGCAAACTCGGGTGGTCGGATAGGGGTGAAGCTAGGGCGGTTCGGTAGAGCGGGCAAATGATTTCAGGCGATTCCATCGTTGCATTGTCGAGCGGCCGGCTTCCGGCCGGCGTCGCCGTCATTCGCATTTCCGGCCTACAGACTCGATTCGTAGTCGAAACAATTGCCGGCGGCATGGTTAAGGACCGCGCGGCGGTCTTGCGCAAGTTCAGGACGCCCGACGGGACTGTGCTCGACACTGGACTGGTGGTTTTCTTTCCCGGTCCGGCCAGTTTCACCGGCGAGGATGTCGCTGAACTCCACGTCCATGGCGGACGCGCCGTGGTGGCCAGGATGCTGGAGACGATCACGAGTTTTGACGGCGTCAGGCACGCGGAACCGGGCGAATTCACGCGCCGCGCCTTTCTCAACGGCAAGGTCGACCTGGTCGAGACCGAGGCGTTGGCTGATCTCGTCAACGCCGAAACCGAGGCGCAGCGGCGTTTTGCTGTCCAGAATGCCGAAGGTGTTCAAAGCGAACTCTACCTCGGCTGGCGGCGCCGGCTGCTCCATGCCCGCGCCATGATCGAGGCGGAGATCGATTTTGCCGATGAGGACGACGTCCCTGGTTCCGTTTCGGACACGGTTTGTTCCGATGTCCGGACAATGATCGGCGAAATCGACCGGCATATCGCAGGGTTTCGCGCTGCCGAGATCATCCGCGATGGCTTCGAGGTCGTCATCCTTGGCGCGCCCAACGCCGGTAAGTCGAGTCTGTTCAATGCCCTGGCCCGGCGGGATGCCGCTATAGTAACGGATGAACCCGGCACGACGCGGGATCTGCTTGAAGTGACACTTGATCTCCAAGGGCTGCGGGTCCGGCTTACAGATACGGCCGGGCTGCGCGATGCGCCGGGCAAGGTCGAGGCGATCGGCATCGAAAAGGCGAGGGCCAAGGCGCATGGCGCCGATCTGTTGCTGTTGCTGCAGGACGTTGCGGACCCCAGGGATATTGGGGCGCTACCGACCGGCGCTCCGAACTTGCGGGTCGGCACTAAGCTTGATCTGCTGGAAGACCGCGCTGCGAGCGGCGCGACGGACGACTATGACCTTGTCATTTCTGTGAAGGACGGGACAGGCGTGGACGAGCTGCTGGTGGAAATCGGCCGGCGGGCGGCCGAGGCGGCCGGCAGCGTCGGAGATGTTTTGCCGTCGCGCCTGCGCCACGTCGAATTGCTTGGCGCTGCGAATAGCCACCTGCTTCGCGCAACCGACGGCTTGACTGTCGGGCAGGAATTGCGCGCCGAGGAGTTGCGGCTTGCAGCAGACCGCCTGGGCCGAATCGTCGGCGCCATCGATGTCGAGGACATGCTGGACGTGATCTTCTCGCAGTTCTGCATTGGAAAATGACTCACGTGAAACATATCGTCGGTCGGACGCGGGTTAGTCAGCCAGCGAAGAAGTCTTGGGGGCAGGAATGTGAAGGACCCGCATGCCTCGGCAATTGGCGGAAACGCCTATCGTTTCGTCATCCTAGGGCGAAGCAAGGAGCGAAGCGACGAGCGCAGACCCTAGGATCCATGCCGCGACTCCAAAGCGTTGCTACGGTGCCCGAATCCTGCTCCGCTGCACTCTTTGACCAACATCTCGGCATGGATCCTCGGGTCTTCGCCGCGTCGCTTCGCTCCTTTCTCCGCCCGTGGATGACGAAGGCGTGGAGGCCTCGGCGGTCATGGATGTCTATGATGGTGGCCACAGCGAACGACGAAACTCAGCTGCCGTCCTCGAATCCCTGCGCAGCACCACTCGGGTGACTCACGTGGAACATCGGCGATCCCGACGACTCACGTGAAACACGCGTGAGGGCACGTGCAAGGCTGTTTCACGTGAAACTCGCTGCGGAGTTTTCTTGACAGCACCGCCCTGCAGGGACATGTGTCCCTCATTCATTGAGTCTGGGAAGTTTGTGATGACCAATCACTATGATGTGGTTGTAGTGGGCGGTGGCCACGCCGGGTGCGAGGCGGCCAGCGCTGCCGCACGCGCCGGTGCCAGAACCGCGCTGGTGACGCTGCGCTTCGACACGATCGGGGTGATGTCGTGCAATCCGGCTATCGGCGGGCTCGGCAAGGGCCATTTGGTGCGCGAGATAGATGCCATGGACGGCTTGATGGGGCGGGTGGCGGATGCTGCCGGCATCCAATTCCGCTTGCTCAACCGCCGCAAGGGCCCCGCCGTGCGCGGCCCCCGGACGCAGGCCGACAGAAAGCTCTATCGCCTTGCCATGCAGGAAGCGATTCGGCAGCAGAACGATCTCGACGTGGTCGAAGGCGAGGTTCTGGACTTCGAGATCGTCGATGCGCGGATCACGGCTGTTCTCTTGGCCGACGGCAGGCGGCTTGGCTGTGGCGCGGTCGTGCTGACGACCGGGACTTTTTTGCGTGGGCTTATTCATATTGGCGAAAAGAAGATTGTCGCCGGCCGCATGAACGAGCAGGCCAGCCTTGGGCTCTCGGCGACGATGGACCGGGCGGGCTTCAAGCTCGGCCGTCTGAAGACCGGGACGCCGCCACGGCTCGATGGCCGGACCATCGACTGGGCGTCGCTGGAAAGCCAAGCCGCCGATGAGGATCCGGTACCGTTCTCGCTGATGACGGACCGAATCACCACGCCGCAGATCGAGTGCGGCATCACCCGCACGACGACGGCCACGCATGAGCTGATCCGGGCCAATCTCGGCCGCTCGGCCATGTATTCCGGCTCGATCGAGGGCGTTGGGCCGCGTTATTGCCCGTCGATCGAGGACAAGATCGTCAAGTTCGGCGATAGGGACGGGCACCAGATCTTTCTGGAGCCGGAAGGGCTGGATGATGATACCGTCTATCCCAATGGGATTTCCACCTCGTTGCCCGAAGATGTGCAGCTCGATATATTGAAAACCATCCCGGGGCTGGAGCGCGCAATCATGCTGCAGCCCGGTTATGCCATCGAGTATGATCACGTCGATCCGCGCGAACTGCATCAGACACTGGAGACGAAGCGCATTAGTGGCCTTTTCCTTGCCGGTCAGATCAACGGTACGACCGGCTATGAAGAGGCGGCCGGGCAAGGGCTGCTTGCCGGCCTCAATGCGGCGCGGCAGGCGGCGGGCAGCGAGCAGATCGTGCTCAGCCGCACCGAAGCCTACATCGGCGTGATGGTCGACGACCTGACCAGCCGCGGCATCAGCGAACCCTATCGGATGTTCACCTCGCGGGCCGAGTTCCGGCTGTCGCTGCGTGCCGACAATGCCGATGAACGACTGACGCCTCTGGCTGCGAAACTGGGCATCGCCTCGGCGCAGCGGATGCAGTGTTACGGACAGGTGATGCAAAGCCTGGACGAGGCGCGGGATCTGGCGAAGTCGCTCGCCCTGACCCCGAACGAGGCGGCGCGGCATGGGCTGGAGATCAACCGGGATGGCGTGCGCCGGTCCGGTTATGAACTGTTGTCCTATCCTGATGTCGATGTAGCCTGGCTGGCTCGTGTCGATCCGCGCTTTGCGGATATAGACGCGAAGACGGCGGAACGCCTCGAAACGGAAGCGAAATATTCGGTCTATCTGGATCGCCAGAAAACCGACGTCGCGCAGATCCGGCTTGAAGAGAGCCGGCTGATTCCGGAGACCATCGATTTCGTCGGGGTGCCGGGTCTGTCGAACGAGCTGAAGCAGAAGATGCAGGTCCGGCGGCCGCGCTCCATCGCCGATGCCCAGCGCATGGAAGGCATGACGCCGGCGGCGCTGGCGATCATCGTCGCGCATGTCCGTCACGCGGAAAGCACCCAGCGCCCACAAAAGGAAGTTGCGTGAGTTCTATTTCCCTAGAGAGCCTGCAGGACGCGGCAGGCCCGGTTTCACGTGAAACATTCGATCGGCTGGTGGCCTTTGAGCAGATGTTCCAGAAATGGAATCGCAGCATCAATCTGGTGGCGCAATCGACGTCGGGCGATGTCTGGCAGCGCCATATATTGGACAGTGCGCAGCTCGGACGCATAGAATCGGTTGCCACGCGCTGGGTGGATCTCGGCTCGGGCGGCGGATTTCCGGGCCTTGTCATGGCTTTCCTGCTTGCCGAGCGCGACGGCGCCAGCATCGATCTGGTTGAAAGCAATCGCAAAAAGGCGTCCTTCCTGCAGACCGTCGTAGGGCAGTTCAGCCTGCCGGCGCGGGTCGTGGCGCGCCGCATCGATGACAGCCATGCGCTTGTTTCGACACCGCAAGTTGTCACGGCGCGGGCTTTGTCCTCGCTTTCGACCTTGCTGGACCTGTCGGCGCCCTGGCTGATTTCAGGCGCACGCGGCCTGTTCCACAAAGGCCGGGATTACCGCACCGAAGTGCAAGAAAGCGTTCACCGATGGTCCTTCGATCTGGTAGAACATCCAAGTGTGACCGACGCTGGCGGCGTCATCCTTGAACTGTCCAACCTGCGACCTGTCTGATCCGCGACGTGTCAGACGCTTTGGCGATCCCAAAATGAACTTCTGGCATAGACCCATGATGAAGAATGGCCCCCGAATCATCACCGTAGCCAACCAGAAGGGCGGTGTCGGCAAGACCACCACCGCCATCAATCTGGCGACCGCGCTGGCCGCGATCGGCGAAAAGGTGCTGATCGTCGATCTCGATCCGCAGGGAAATGCCAGCACCGGCCTCGGCATCGATCGCAAGGACCGCACGGTGTCCTCCTATGACGTGCTGACCGGCGAGCTTGAGCTGGAGGCCGCGGCCATCCCCACAGCCGTGCCCGGCCTGTCGATCGTGCCGTCGACGCTCGACCTGCTCGGCATCGAAATGGAGATCGCCTCCGCACCCGACCGCGTGCTCAAGCTGCGCAATGCGCTTCGTGCCGCGACCGGGCGCGGCGCACCATTCGGCTATGTGCTGATCGACTGCCCGCCATCGCTCAATCTTTTGACTTTGAATTCAATGGCTGCGGCCGATTCTGTTCTTGTACCGCTGCAATGCGAGTTTTTCGCGCTCGAAGGTCTCAGCCAATTGCTGGAGACAGTCGAGCAGGTGCGCCGCTCGATCAATCCGGATCTCACCATCCAGGGCATCGTGCTGACCATGTATGACGGCCGCAACAATCTCGCCAACCAGGTGGTGCAGGATGTGCGGGCGCATATGGGCGACAAGGTCTACGAGACCGTCATTCCGCGCAATGTGCGGGTGTCCGAGGCGCCGTCCTATGGCAAGCCAGCGATCCTCTACGATTTGAAATGCTCGGGCAGCCAGGCCTATCTGCAACTGGCGTCGGAAGTGATCCGCCGCGAGCGCAAGTTACGCGCCGCTTGATTAGGCCGGATGTATAGTTACGAGACGATTCGATACCGAAACGATTTGGAATAGCCAACTGGAATAAAGATGAGCGAAGACCTTTCGAGAAAAAGACTGGGGCGTGGACTGGCGGCGCTGATCGGCGAGATCGATCGCCCCGCAGCGCCTGAAAAGCCCGGCATGGGCGCCGACGGCAAGGTGCCGATCGAGTTCCTGACGCCAAATCCGAAAAATCCGCGCCGGCATTTCGGCGACGCCGAGCTGACCGATCTTGCCCAGTCGATCCGCGAACACGGCGTCGTCCAGCCGGTGGTGGCGCGGCCTTCGCCGACACAGGCCGGCCGCTACGAGATCATCGCCGGCGAGCGGCGCTGGCGCGCGGCGCAGCGCGCCGGGCTGTCCGAGATTCCGGTCATCATCCGCGAGGTCAACGACCGCACCGCGCTCGAACTGGCGATCATCGAGAACGTCCAGCGCACCGACCTCAACGCAGTCGAGGAAGCGCTTGGCTATCAACAGCTGATCGATGAGCACGGCTACACCCAGGCCGATCTCGGCCAGGTGATCGGCAAGAGCCGCAGCCATGTCGCCAACACGCTGCGGCTCTTGAAGCTGCCCGACGTGATCCGCGACATGCTGGTCGACGGCGCGCTGTCGGCGGGTCATGCCCGCACGCTGGTGACGGCGGAAGATCCGGCCGGCCTTGCCAAGCGCATCGTCGAAGAGGGCCTTTCGGTGCGCCAGGCCGAAGCGCTGGCGCAGATGCCGGCCGGCACCAGCAGCGCCAGGGAAGCCAAGCCGGCGCCAAGTCCTGACGAAAAGGACGCCGACACGCTGGCGCTGGAAAAACTGTTGACCGATACGATCGGCATGATCGTTTCGGTGGATCACAAGGGCAAGGGCGGCGTGCTGCGGGTTTCGTACCGGTCGCTGGAACAGCTTGATGAGCTGTGCCGCAGGCTGAAGCAAGATCGGTAGTTAGCCGGCGAATTGTCAAGCCAAAGACTGATTTGGCATATACGGAAGGGCTGGCCGTGAGTCGGCCCTTTTTTTGGCACTGGTGATTGGCGAAGCCGCGAATCTCCTACCTTGAGGGGAGGCGGTCGGCAGGGTTGTTCCTGTCTTGCAGCGGCTACGCGTTTGGGGAATGGCTTCCCCCACTCCGTCGCTGCTCCGCAGCGCCACCTCTCCCCCCTCCGGAGGGAGAGGAAGGGCGCCAAGGGTGGCGAACTCGCGCCGTTCCTCTACCCCGTCGATCGGGGGAGAGGTGTCGAGCTGTCCGAACCGTATAGATAGGTAACAGAATGGACCGATAGCATGGGTAACAGTTTTCTTGTCCGCCGGAGGACCGGCGATGGTTTGGCGAGAGACTGGCATCATGGACGAACGGCTTCGGTTTGTTG
>NZ_RZRT01000083.1:0-18587 GCF_003998295.1 Mesorhizobium sp. M7A.F.Ca.US.011.01.1.1 | reverse complement strand
TGCCAAGCGAACAGTCGAAACCGTCTGTGACGCCATCGGCCAAATCCTCGGCACCGTCACGTCAACCGAATGCCGAAATTACTTCACAGAGGCAGGCTATGCCCAACCTAAATTCATCCCGCTCTAGGATGACGAAGCTGGTGAGAGCCGCCGCTTGCGATGCTCGCCGTCACAAACCAGCCGCCCCGCCCCCCGGCGCACAGGCCATCAGGTCATAAACGCCCTTGTCCTCGACGACCGCGAAGCCCAGCGCGACATAAAGCCGTCTCGCCGGATTGTGCTTCTCGACATGGATCGACGCTGATTTGCCGGCTAACCATGCCTCGTCGATGAGGTCGCAGAGCAGTGCGGTGCCGTAGCCTTTGCGGCGATGATGCGGCAGGAAGGCGATGTCGATGATGCGGTGCTGGCTTGGCCAGCGCTCGACATAGAGGCGGCCGATGTCTTCGCTATCGCGTTCCACCACCAGCCAGTCGGCCTCGGGATAGTGTTTTCGGTAATGCGCATGCTGGGCCTGGAACTGCATGCCGAGGAATTCGGCCTTCTGCGCCTCGCTCCACGACGTCACCGCGAGCTCTTCGAGACGCGTCGAAGCATAGAGCCGCGACAGGAACGGCAAGTCCGCTTCCGTCGCAGCGCGAAAGCCGAGCCCGGCCGTGTCAGACCGGGGCCAGACCGGACGGGCCTGCTTCGCTTGCGCCACGCTGGCGTAAATCAACCGTCACACCGGCGGCGTCAGGTCGCGCACGACGACGATCTGCTTGAGATTGTTGTCGGTCAGCGACGTCCAGTTATACTCCCATTCGGAACTGTCGATGCCCATCTGGTTGATCGTCCACAGCCCGTTGGTGCCGTCCGGCATGAGCGCCAGGCTGAACAAAGCGAGCCGGCCGTCGGCATTGTAGTTGAGCGTCAGGCGCGTCGAGCGAAGGGATGCGCCGAAATCGCGCCATCCCGACCAGTTCTGGGTATAGGCATCCCATTGCGCGTTGAATTGGAGGAAGTGCTGCTGGTCGGCGGCGACCAGCACGATATCGCCGTCGCCCTGGATGCCGGCGGCAAGCGCCTGGTTGGGCGCCCTGGAGTAGCCGGGTGTCGCCCACCGCGTCCACGTATCCGATCCGGCGGGCATCTGACGGGTGTGCAGCACCTGGCCGTTCTGGGTCAGGGCGAACAAATTGGTGGCGCCCAGCGGGCCGACGACCGGCGCCATCTCGATGAAGCCACCAGTCTGGGTCGTGTCGATCTGCACCCAACCCGTCCAGTCGGCGGCCTTCAGGGCCTGCGCCTTCGCCTGCTGGCAGCGATAGAGATGCAGGTTCGAATTGATGCCGAACAGGGCGATGCGGCCGTCGCCCTGGCGTATCGCCGAAACCGTCACCAGCCCGCCGGGGATCTGGATCCAGTCGCTCCACGGTTTGGCCGGCGGCGTCAGCACGTCGACGGTGACGACGATCGGTGTCGTCGTGCCCGGTGGCGTGATGGTTTTCTGCACCTGCACGATCTGGTCCGGATTCTGGTAGATCCACCAGATGCGGCCCTGATTGTCGGTGACGAAGACCTCGATGCGGCCGTCGGCATCGCGCGCCATCGAAAGCTTCTGATAGGAGGTGGCGCCGGGCGGCGTGCCGATGCTCATCGGCGCGGTCCATTTCTCGACCGGGCCGATCTGGTTGGCGTCTTCGGTGATGAAGGACAGATTGGTGGTTCCCGATGGCTGCGCGACCACGGCGACACGGCCGTCCTTGGTGAGGCCCGCCGTCATGATCACCCAGGCGCCGGGCGCGATGAACGACCAGGCCGAAGGCCATGGCCCGTTCGGCGAAAGCTGCGCCTTCTGGATCAACTGCCCCTTGGCGGAATCGATCCCCACCACCATCAGCCGCGACAGTTCGAAGAAAGAAGTGCCGGCCGGCTTGTGCTGGTAAATGGGCGGAGGGCTGGACGGCGCCGGGCGGGCACTGGCCCTGGAAGCGGCCTTCGGCGCCGGCGTCTTGGCTGCAGGGGCTTCCGACTTTGGTTCTGCTTTCTTGGCCATGATATCGATCCTGCCTGTTGGCTCGGAATTCAGGTTCTTGGTGGGAAGACGCCTTGCAGCGCGATGCAGAAATAACAGGTGAGGTAGGGCTGCAAATTGTTGTGCGGCTGGTCGCCGCCGGCAGGGGGGAGCGCTTGAGGGCTCATCTGCGTCAGGTTGGTCGCCGGGGTATAGATTGTTGCGTTGGTGGATTTGGCCAGGCTTCGCGTCGATGACGGCGCATTGAGTTCGCCCAGGTCAATGTCATGGTCGCGCATCGCGTGGGTGTGGTTAGGAACTTCCGATTCGAGCAGGCTTACCGTTTCCGTACCACCGGTCTCGCCGAGATCGTGCAGCGAAAGCCCTGGCCCTTGCCCTGGGTGCATCGGCGAGCGGCCCTGAAGGTCGGGCAAGGCAAAATTGCTCTTGCCATTGCCGCCATAGGTCGTGCCCAGCAACGAGAACAATGCCGTGTTCTGCGACAGCGGCAGCAACTGCCCGTCGCACCACGCCCAGCCCCTGGGCGCGAAATTGAACGGAAAGATCCGGATTTCGGCGACGAACGGGTCAGCCATGATGTCCTCTCAGGTGGGCGACGGAAAGATGCCGAAAAGTGAAATGATAAAGCTGATGCAAAGATACGGCTGGAAATTGTTGTGCGGCTGGCTGCCGCCAACGGCTGTTACAGCCTGCTGGGCCATGTTGGTATCGGTCGTGTCCTGGATGTAGGGCAAGGCGCCACCGCCAATCTGTGCAACGACCTTCCCGCTGGGGCTGGTATCTTGACCAATGTTTAGGGACGCGACCATCGGATGGCTGTGTGAAGGTATCTGGGAAATTGTCAGATTGACTTCCTCCACGCCTCCCGTCTCCGCAAGGATAAAGCCGCTGCCCTGATGGAGCGGAACACGGCCTTGCAGGTCGGGTAGCGCAAAAGTGCTCTCGCCGTCGCCGCCATAGGTTGTGCCAATCAGCTGGAAAAGTGTCTCGTTCTCCGAGATCGGCAGCAGCTGTCCCTCGCAGAACATCCAGCCGGCCGGGGCGAAATTGCCGGCAAACATGCGTATCTCACCAACATAAGGCTGTGCCATGATCGCGCCTCCTTAATTCGGCGAAGGGAAAATGCCCTGCAGGGCAATGCAGAAGCTCAGCGTCAGGAACGGCTGCATGTTTAGATGCGCCTGACTGCCGCCGATGCTGGTAATTGTGCTCGGGCTCAGCGTCGTCACGTTCGCGAAGTCGCTATAAAGCCGCCCCGGAACCACCCCCAAAACGTTCCCCGCACCATCCTGGCTACTACCGGTGTTTGTGCTTGCCTGCGCAACGTGAACGTGTGTCGGTATTTCGGAAATCGACAGCGTATGGCTTTGCTCGCCACCGCGCTCGCCTAGTGTGTGACCGCTCCCGACGTGGATTGGGATACGTCCCCGATAATCGGGCAGTGCGAAATTGACCTGGCCGTCACCGCCGAAAGTGGTTCCGAGCAGTGAGAATAACGCCTGGTTCTGGTTGATTGGCAAAAGCTGCCCGTTACAGAGTGCCCAACCCTTGGGCGGGAAGACAAATGACATAATCCTGATTTCCGATAGAAATGGCTCGGCCATGTCTCGCGCCCTCATTAGATATCAGCAGAATACACGGAACGACATAGAAGTCTACTTGGCTCTCTAACAAACTAAGCACCTTATAAAAACAATGGACAGTGTTTAAATAGCGAGAGGCGAAGAAAGATAGTATATGCCCAAGGTTGTAGAGCATCGTACCAAGATCACAGCACTGAACCGGCCGAGTGGTGGCCTTTCTACCTCATCAGCGTCGCCATCATGGGAACGGCGGCGTCGCGAGCCCGGCAAATCCGGTCGAGTCGGCCGTCGCGGTTGATGCAGAAACAACTGTATTGCGGCTGTTCAGATAGGCGATGGCGGCGGCGAGATCCGTGGGGGCCCCGGCATAGCCACTAAGGTTGATCGTTCCGTTGTTGCGTTGACGTACCCTGATGTCCCCGGCCGCCATGGTGCCGCCAACCGAATGCGTGAAGGTGTTGGCCAGAGCACCGGCGCCGCCTATGTTCAGATCGATGGATGAACCATCTCCCGTCGGCGACGTGATGCCCGACTGAACGAGAATGCCAGCGACTGCATTTCCGGCGCCATCCAGTTTGATGTCAATCGCGTTGCCGGTTATCTGGGCCAGGATGCTGCCCGCGCCGTCCTGTCCGGTCTGGACAAGGATGGCGCGTTGCGTACCGGCATAGTCGATGGTGTTGTTCTTGATCCCGACTCGCATGGCACCGCCGCCGGCATTGAATACCGCTATGCCGTCCGCTGTCAGCCCGTTTGCGACCGTGATGGTGTTGTTTTCAATTCGAGCGTCAAAAGTAAAGCCGTTGTCGAACGCCGAGCCGAGTAGGCTCACCACGACGAAGTCGCCCGTGGCCGTGCTGCTCAGCGTGTTGCCGGTTGCGACGAGGCTCACATCGCTGTTGTCCCCGGCGCTGACGGACAGCTGATCGTTGTTGCTGCTCGAAGTGCTGTTGATGACGTTCAGGTTCATTGTGGAGTTGTCGAATGCATCGGCGACGATGCCACCGCTGAAGTTGTTGCTCGAATTGGCACCCGAGAAGTTGATCGTGGCGTTCGACGTTCCGCGGATGCCGAACAGATACCCGCTGCCAAGCACGGCGCCAGTCGAGCTGCCGCCTGAAATCGTCAGCGCGAGCGTGCCGGACTGGTTCTGCAGCTGGAAGTTGTCGTCGCCGCTGCCCGTGATCGTGGTGTTGGTGACCGCGCTGGTGCCGGACATGTTGTAGAAATGGATGCCGTCTTCGTCCGCGCCATTGCCGGCATTCGATATGCTGCTGTTGCTGAGTGTGAAGTTCGAAACGGTATTGCCGTTGATGCCTTGCTCGGCGCCGCCCGAAATGGCGATCCGGTCCAGCGTCGCCGTAGAGACGTTTTGAAGGTGGATGGCCGCGTTGGTCGCGAGGTTGTCACCAGTCGAAAGCCCCGAATTGTCGGCATCGAGATCGTCGGTGCCGGCATTGGTGAAATTCATGTTCTTCAACGTGATGTTGCTCGCGCTGATGAAACTGGCGCCGCGCCCGGTTGTGTTCTGAATAGTGCCGCCCGAGCCGGCGGTGGTGCCGACGCCTGTAACGGTCAATCCACCCGAGCCCGTATTGTTGAGCACGATGCCGTTGGTGCCACCGTTGGCCGAAATGCTCTGGAACGTCACGCCGGAACCGCCGATCGTCGTGTTGACGACGTTGAGCGCCGTGCCTGTGCCGGAGGTGATCGTGTTGCCGGTGCCCTGCACCGTCACCGTCCCTCCGCCCGTGGCGCTGAAGCCGCCGCCGCTCGTTGTGTTGATAATCAGCCCGCCATTGGTGAAGTTGATGGTCGCGCCGGGGTTGCTGGTCAGGATGACGGCGGCATTAACACCGGTCGAGAGCGTCTTGACCGCGCCGCCGAAGTTGATCGTGCCGCCGGCGTTGCTGAGCACGGCAATGCCCAGCCCGCCATCGCTGCGAGTGATCGTGCTGGCGCTGTCGAAATTGACCGAGCCGCCGGCCATGCCGCGGATGTTGGCGACATTGCCGCCGGGGTTGGTGATGTCGACATTGTTCAGGTTGACCACCGCGCTGACGTCGTCATTGCCTGGCGTGCCCTGGTCGCCATCGACGACGAAGGCATTGTTCGCAGCCCCCGCGTCGGTCTGGATGGCGACATTGTTGAAGGTGTAGGTGCCGGTCGCATTGTTGGTCGAATCGCCGAGAATGGTGATGCCGGCCGTGCCCGTCAGGCTGGCATTGTTGACGGTGACGCTGCCCGCCGCGCCGTCGATCACAATGCCGGTGCCGCCGGTGTCGTTGAGCCCGTTCGCCACGGCAGTGGTGAAATTCACCGAACCGCCGGCGGTGTCGGCGACGACGATCATGCGCTGGCCGGCGGTGGCTTGCGTGATCGTGCCGGCATAAGTGACGGTGGCGGTGCCGCCATTGACATTGAACGCGGTGCCGCTTGGGCTGATGATCGAGGTGCCGGTGCCGAAATTGAACGTGCCGCCCGAGCCGTTGAGGATGTCGACGCTGGCATTGCCGCCATTCAGCGTAGTCGTGCCGACGAAACTGTAGATGCCGTCCGCATTGTCGAACTGCAGGCCGGTGCCGTTCGTCGCCGACAGCGCGCCGGTGGCGAAGTTGAGCGTGCCGCTGTGGCCGCCCGCGACGCTGACCAGGGTGGCATTGTTCGACTGGCTGACATTGCCGGTATAGTTGAGGTTGGCGGTGCCGCCGCTGACAGCGATGGTTGCCGCGCTGCCGCCGACCAACGAGCCGGCGCCGAGATTGATCGTCCCCGACCCGATGACGTTGGTGAGGACGACGGCGCTGTTGCCGCCGGCGCCGTTGCTGGTCGAGGAAAAATTCATGCCGGTGGCCGCGACGGTGACGCCGCTCAGGTTCATCGCCACACCGGTGCCCGTGGCGATGGAGTTGCCCACGCCGGCGACGCTGACCGTGCCGGAGCCCGTGGCATTGAAGCCGGCGCCTGCCGAGGTCACGATCGCCAGACCGCCGCCGTTGAAATTGACCGTCACCGGGGCGCTGTTGCCGGCAATGTCGACGCCAAGCCCGCCGCCGCTCATGCCAATGGCGTAGCTCGCACCGCTGATGTTGTAGGTGCCGCCGGTATTGGCCGTGATCGATATGCCGGTGCCCCCACCGGTAAAGCTGTTCGAGGCGCCGGACACCGTCACCGTGCCGCCTGCATTGCCGTTCAGCGATACGCCGAGCCCGCTTGACGTCAGATTGCCGCTCAGGGCGACGAGGCCGGCGCCGGCAAGCCGGCTCTGGAGATTCAGCGCCGGACTGAATGCGCCCGAATTGTTGACCGTGCCCGAATAGCTCACGGCAGCCGTGCCGCCGACGACATTGAACGACGCGCCCGTCGCCCCGCTCAGCGCGCCGGTGCCGAGATTAAGCGCTCC
The DNA here is from genome assembly GCF_003998295.1 of Mesorhizobium sp. M7A.F.Ca.US.011.01.1.1. NCBI lineage: Bacteria > Pseudomonadati > Pseudomonadota > Alphaproteobacteria > Hyphomicrobiales > Phyllobacteriaceae > Mesorhizobium > Mesorhizobium sp. M7A.F.Ca.US.011.01.1.1. The sequence continues at coordinate 11,584 of NZ_RZRT01000083.1, read as the reverse complement.
GCTGATATTGGTCAGGCTGACATTGTTGACGCCGCCGGTCGACGAGGTCGAATCGAGCGCGATGGTGGCGGCGACACCGGAGAGATTGATCGCTGTGCCGCCGGTCGAATTGACCGTCTGGGCGGCAGCGGTAGCGGTGATGCCCATCGTGCCGCTAGTGCCGACAATGCCGATGCCGGTGGTGGTGTCGATGGTCAGGCCGTTGGTGAAGCTGGTTGTGCCGCCGGCCTGCGAGAGACCAACGCCGCTGGTCGTGTCGATGTTGGCGAGACCGGTGACGTTGAGCGTGCCGGTCTGGACTCGGATGCCGCCGCCTGTGTTGGGGACGGTGACATTGTTCACCGTCACCGTGTTGAAATTGAAGGTGCCAGTGTTGGTGTTGATGGCATCGATGCCGAAGCCCGTCGTGTTGGTGATGCTTGTCCCGCCGGTGACGGTGAAGGTCCCGGCGACGCCGTCGAAGATGATGCCGCTGGCGCCGCCAAGGGCGCTGACGCTGGTCAGCGTCATGTTGACGGTCAGTGGATCGAGATCGAACGCCGTGCCGTTGGTAGTATCGACCGAACCGCCGCTGCTGTTCAGCGTGAAGTTGGTGGTCTTGGCGCTGACCATGACGCCGGTGCCACCATCATTGGCGACCGTGAACGTACCGAGGTCAAGCGTGCCGCTGGTGTTGTTGAAGCCGAGACCGTCGCCCTGGACCCGCGCTCCTGTCGTGCCGACGGTGAGCGTGCCGGAGCTGACGATGCCGCCGGCGCCGTCGGAATCGAAGCGGACATTGTTGAACACGATGCCGCCACCGGTGCCGCCGGTCGCCGTATTGCCGGCAAACGACCTGATCGCGATTGAATTCAGGTCGGCATCGATGTTCTGGCCGGTGAACGACGCCGCCAGTCCGGACGCGGTCGAGCCAAGCGTGTTGCCGTCGATCGAAAGCAGAAGCGTATTGGCCGGAGCTCCCGTGGTGGAGAAATCGAGCGCGTTGCCGCCGGCGGTGATGGTGTTGTTCCTGACGAAGAAACTGGAGGCGCCGGTCGCGTTGACGGCAACGCCCGCACCGGAACCGAGATTGCTGACGATCAGGTTCTGGATGCCGCCCGTGAAGATGCCGCTGCCTGATGTCGCCAGGTTGATGACCTGCGTGGCGTTGTTGCTCTGCAGGACCGGCCGCAGCGTGTCGATGCCCCCCGGCGCCGAAATGATCGGCGAGTTCTGCACCGTGGTGAAGTGGAACGCGGCGGAGGCGCCGCTGCTGGTGTCGACACCGAGCTGCGAAACATCGACGGCCGCGTCGCCACTCTTGAAGGCGAGCAGCACCTGCCCGTCATCAAGGCTGAACGTGGTGCCGCTGAGGTCGATGGTTTCCTGGGCGCCGTTGACGTTCTTGTCGATCAGCACCACGACGTTGGCCGTGGAAGCCTGTGCGCCCACGTAACTGCCCGGATTGGCGAGGCTGCCGTCGCCGGTGCCACCTTCGGTGACGTAGTAGACGCTGATCGATGACAGGTTCGAAACGTCGCCGGTGAAATTGACGTCGTTGAAATTGTAGTCGCCATTGGTCGGCAAACTATCGGTGGTGTGGATGACCTGGCCGCCGGTGGTTGCGATCGATGATTCGGCCGGACCGGCGCCGTCGCCGAACACCAGCCTGGCGTTGGTGGCGCTGGAGAACTGCACGCCATAGCCGACATTGGCGATAGCCGATTTCTGGCCGGCCGGATTGTTGTTGACGGTGTCCCCGAGCTGGATCGTGCCGGTGCCGGTGGTGCCGGCCATGTCGATGCCGATCGTGCCGGCGAAGCCGCCGCCGGCTACATCGAAATCGTCCGCGGTGATGTTGCTCACGCCGAGCGCCGCGCCGTTGAGGTCGAGGCCGACCGCATTGGCGGCATTGAGCCCGATGGTCAGGCCGGCGAAATTCAGCGCCGAGCCGAGCGTGCCGGAAACCTGGACGCCAGTACCGGTGATACCCTGCAGGTTGACCGCGCCGAGATTGAGGGTGCCGCCGCCGACATTGTTGAGCGATATGCCGGTCGCCGCGCCATTGGCCGAAATCGAATCGAAGTTGATGCCGCCGGCGCCGACCGTCGCGCCTGTTGCCCCGGCCACGACCGCCGTCGCGTCGCCAAGCTTCAGCGCGGTGCCCGTGCCGGTGGTGATGGTGTTGCCGGCGCCGGTGACGCTGACTGTCCCCGAACCGAAGGTGCTGGCGGTGAAGCCGGCGCCGCTGGTGGTCTTGATGACGAGGCCGCCATTGGTGAAGTTGAGCGTGCCCTTGGTCTGCGGGTCCGGCACATACGCCGGCGCCTTGACGATGGCATCGTTGGCGCCGGTGTCGAATATCTTCGATGTGCCGGAGAAGGTGACCGTCCCGTCGGACGATCCGTTGAACAGGACGCCGGTGCCACCTTTGTGGTCGATGGTGCTCGAAATATTGTACACGCCGTTGGCGTGGCCACTGAACAGGAACGCCGCCGGCGTCACCGTCGTCGTCGAAACGACCGAGCCGCTCATGTTCAGCTCGGTCCAGTCGCCGCCGGCATTCAGCACATTGCCGGCGCTGACCTTGATCGAACCGTTGTAGTTCAGCGTCGCATTGATAAGGTCGTTGCCGCCGGAGAGGGTGATGGCCGAACCGCTGGTGCTTGTCGTCGCGCCGATGTTGGCGATGCCGCCATTGCCGCCGACATTGACGGTTCCGGTCTGCAAGCCGATCTGCGCAATGCCGACCTGGCCGCCATCGATGGTCAGGGTGGATCCAAGGGTATTGGCGATGTTTATGGTGCCAACCTGACCGCTGATCTCGAATCCATTGTTGCTGACGTCGAGATCGGTCGTGCCAGCGAAATTGACCACTCCTGCGCCGAACAGGCCGTTCAGCGAGGCGCCCGTGTATCCCGTGTCGGTCAGGCCACCAACGGCGCCGCTGCCGATGTTGACGTCGCCGGCGAGATTGACGCCCGACAACGCCACGCCGGCGCCGTCGCCATTGGCGCCGCCGCTGGTTGAGTTCGCCACGATGCTTTCGAAGGTGATGCCGCCAATGCCAACGTTGCTGGAGAACACCAGCAGTCCGTCACCGCCGGACGATATGGTGTTGTTGGCGCCCGTCACCGTGAGCCTGCCGTTGCTAGCGGGGACAAAGGGTTCGCCGACGCCGAACGCGACAAAGCCCGCCCCGGTCGTCGTGATGTCGAGGCCGCCGCCGCTGAAATCGATCACGCCGTCCGTGTTGGGGGCCAGCGTGCCGGCGGCCGTGTAGTTGCCCAACACGCCGAGGCTGACGCCGTCGGTCGCGCCCGAACTGATCTGCTTGCTGGAGCCCGAGAAGGTGACCGTCGCCGCCGTGCCGTTGTCGATGCCTGCAACGACGATGTTGCCGCCATCGGTCGTGTTGATGGCGTCGACCAGATTGCCCGACAGCGTCACCGAGCCGCCGGTGAGTTCCTGGATCGAAACCGCAGCGCCGCTGCCGTTGCTGACGATGGTGCCGCCATAGGAGATATCAGCGTTGCCGCCGCTGAGGTCGGTCGCCGAACCAACATTGAAGGCGGTGTCCGCACCGGTGTTGGTCAACGTGCCGGTGCCGAATGAAGCTGTGCCGCTCAACCCCTGCAGGTCGATGCCGTTGCCGGCGCCGAAGGTCGCGCTGGTGGAGGTGAAATGGATGTCGGCCGTGATGCGATCGAGCATTGCCGCCTGCGCGCCTACGGTATCGATCGTTCCTGCGTCGACTTCGATCGTGCCCCCGGTGACGGCGGTGAAGGCCGTTACGCCGTTCGTCGAAATGTCGATATCCGCAAACTTGACGGTGGAGCCGGCATTGCCGGTCAGCGAGACGCCATTGCCGCCGACCGTCACCTTGTCGGTGAAATCGACCGTGCCGCCGCTGCGGTTGGCGATCGAGATGCCGCCGCCGGTCAGCGTGCCCGCCGGTCCGCTGTTGGGCAAGGTGCCGCGCGTGACCGTGATGTTGCCGATGCCGCCATCGACGTCGAGCAGCGTGCCGGCAACGTTGATGTTGTTGTCTGTGATCGACAAATTGGTGTCGAGGCCGGCAACCTTGAACGCCGTCTGGCCGGTGGCGACATTGCTGACCGTGACGCCCTGGATGACGATGCCGCCGACATTGCTGAAGCCGGTAGCATTCTGGTCGATGGTGAAGACCGAACCGCTGCCGCCGCTGAAGTCGAACGCGGTGTCGCGCACATGGTTGCTGCCGAGCAATTGCAAGGTATCGCCGCCCGTGCTCTTGACCACGCCCTCATTGCCGGTGACGTTGCCGCCGGTGGCACCGAGATTGCCCTGGACATTGATCGGCTGGATGGTGCCGGAGGTGAGGATCGAGCCGCCGTTGCCGAAGCCGGTGATCGACTGGCCCGAATCGAGCGTGAATGGCGTGGCGCTGAGATCGACGGTGCCGACAAAGGCGAAGGTCAGTGTGCCGGTCATGGCATCGGCCTGAGCGGCCGTGACCGTGGTCACCGCGGCGCTGAGCCCGTTGGTGCCGGCGGCGATCACGCCACCGCCCTGGGAAATCATGACGACCGCGCCGACCGCGCTGGCCAGATGCGCGTTGCCGGTAAAGGCGACGTCATCGAAATCATAATTGCCGAGCGTCGGATCGAGCCCGATCGTGTTGACCGTGAAGCCGCCGGCGGTCGCGCTGATGAAGGATTCCAGCCCGTCGCCCGCATTGCCGTCGCCAAAGGTGAAATTGGCGTTGGCGGAGGTCGCCGTTGTGCCGCCGGACGACAGTTCGACGCCGACGCCGACCTTCGAGATGCTGGAGCCCTGCAGGAAGGTGATGGTCTTGTTGCCGATGGTCGACGACAGGTCGATGCCGCGCGAGGTCAGGTCGTCGGTGCCGGTGATCGTCGTCACGCCGAAATCGGCTGTCGTTGACGAACCGCTGAAGTCGATGCCGGTCTGGTTGGCGCCGGCGCCCAGCGTCACACTGGTCGTGCCGAAGGTGACATCGGCATTGGTCAGGGCGAAGTTGATGCCGGCTGGACCGACGGTCGAACCCATCGTCACGCTGGTGGTGCCGAAGGTGACGGCGCCGGCATTGTTGGTGATGTCGATGCCATTGCCCGTGGCGCCCGACACGGTCACCGCCCCGAAGGTCGCCGATGCGGTGCTGGCGACATTGGCGACGGCCAGGCCAGTAGCCGTCGCGCCGGTGATCGACAGCGGAGCTGTGACGTTCAGCGTCGCGGTGCCGGCAAGGCCGGTGACGACGGCGCCACCGCCGCCCGTCGCAGACAGCGTCGAACCGATGAAGCTGATCGCGCCGCCGACCGGGGGCAGCGACGAGCCGATCGCGAAAAGATTGCCGGTGCCGGTCGAGGTGATGCTGCCGCTGAAGGTCACCGAGCCGCCGGTGGTGCCGTCGACCTTGACCGCCGTGCCTGGCGCGGTTGCCGAGCTGGAGATGTTGGCCGCTACACCGATTGTCGCGCTGCCGCCGGAAACGACGACACCGTCGCCAACGCCCGAATTGGTGATGGTGCCACCGAGGATCGTGATCGAGCCCGTGTTGTTGGTCAGGCCGACATCGGTGCCCGCGACATTGGTCGTCACCAGATTGGTGATGGTGAAGGTCGATGACGAAGCGTTGATTGCAACGCCGTTGATGCCGGCACCGGTGCCACCGATAGTGACATTGCCACCCAGGAACTGGCCGCCCGAGACGGCATTGAAATTGAGCGCTGTGGCTGCCGCAACGCCTGTCGTGATGCTGTCGAACGCCATGCCGCCGGTGCCGATGGTGACGCCGTCGAGATAGATCGCGTGGCCGGTGCCGGTGGTGATCTGCTCCGTGCCTGCGGCCGCGACTGTGATCGTGCCGCCGCCGGTGGCGCTGAAGCCGGTGCCGATCGTCGTGGTCAGATCCAGCCCGCCGGTGAATTTGATTGTGCCGCCGGTGTTGCCACTCAGGTTGATCGCGAAGGCGGTGGCGGTGCTGGCGGTGATCGCTCCGCCGAATGTGGCGCTGCCGCCGCTCATGCCGGAGATCGTCACCGCGCTGGTAGCAGCGGTCTGGTTGATGGTGCCGTTGTAGGTGACGTTGGGCGTCGAGTTGCTGATGGAGAAGGCGTTGCTGCTCGTGTTGGCGATGGAACTCCCGACCCCGAAGGTCAAGGTTCCGCTGGAACCGCCGACGATGCCTATGCCTACGCCGCCGCCGGTGATGTCGAGATCGTCGAAGGTGGCGATGCCGTCGAAATTGTTGGTGGACAGCGCGGCACTGGTGGCGTTGGTGATCTTGGTGTTGCCGGTGAAATTGACGCTCGCGCTCGAACCGACAAGCGCGATGCCGGTTTGAGATGCGGTCTGGACGGTCAGGTCGTCGACCGAGACCGTACCGGTCACTCCATCGAGGAAGAGGCCGGTAGCGACATTGCTGACCGTCACGCCCTGGACGGTCAGGCCATTGATGCCCAGGCCGTGTATGCCGGCGGCGGCGCCACCGGAAATATTGAAATCGAGCAACGTGTTGCCGTTGCCCAGCGTCACGACATCGCCGCCGCCGGAACTGGTCAGCGTTGCCGCGCCTGCGGAATCCGAGATGGATTCGTCATGATGGACGTTGGTGCCGGTGACATTCAACGGCACCCCGCCGAGCGAGAACTCACGGCCGTTGCCGAACGAGGCCAGTTCCTGTCCGTCGCTCAGCGAGAAGCCGGTGGCGTCGTCGATTGTGCCGCGGTTGACCAGCACAATGATGGCGTCGCTGGCGGTAATGCTGTCGGCATAATCGATCGAGGCGAGGTCGGTGATCGACGTGCCGCCGCCCGAAGCCCCGGCCGCGACGAAGATATAGTTGTGCAGATCGTAAAGTTGCGGGCCGGTAAACTGTGTCGTGCCGAAGGCGTAGTGGCCGCTGCCCTCATTGAGCCCGCGCGCATCGAGCGAGGCGGTGATGCCGGAGATGGAGCTGGAATCGCCGCCGAAGGTAAATTCGGCGTTGGCCGTGGCCCCCGGCGTGCCGGCAATGCCCAGCCGCACGCCGGTATCGACATTGGTGATGACGCCGCCATCGGTGATGGTGATGACCGCCCCGCCAACACTCGGTGAGGTCAGGTCGATGCCGATCGAGCCGGCCGCACCGGTGCCGGTGATGTTGAGCGACTGCGCGGTGAAATTGGTCCTGGCTTCGGAGAAGTCGAGGCCGGTGCCGACACCCAGTCCGGAAATGACGATGTTGCCGGCGACCACCGCCGCATTGACGCCGGCAAACGAGATGCCGTCGGCGCCGGGGTTGGTGATGCTGATGTCGCCGAAGCGGATCGTCGCCGGCGAATCCGAAATGGCGATCGCCGGTCCGGTCGTGTCGGAGATCGTCGTCGCACCGTTGACGGTGAAGCCGCCCACGACATTCTCGAGCACGACACCCGACGTGCCGCCGCTCTGGCTGATCGAGTCCAGCACCACATGAGCGGTGATCGGATCGATGAAGACGGCGGTGCCGCCATTGCCCGATATTGTGCCGCCGGTGCTGGTGAACGTCCCGCCGGTCGAGGTGCCCTGCACGGTGATGCCGCGGTCGGTATTGTCCTGCGCATTGACGGTGGCGAAGGTGTAGGTGCCCTTGCCGGTGATATCGAGACCGTCGTCGAGATTGCCCTGCAGCAGCGTCGTGCCGGTGAAATTGTAGGTGCCGTCGCCGTCGATGTGCAGGCCATCGAGGCCGTTGCCGGTGGCGGTGAAGTTGGAGCCGGTGATGCCGGTCGAGCTGCCCGTAAAGTCGGCGCCGTTGCCGCCCGCACCGGTGACCGTCACATTGGTCAGCGTCGCGCCGGTGATGTTGTTGCCCAAAATGCCGTCGGCGCCGCCCGTGATGGTGATGCCGTTGAGCGTGTTGCCGTTGCCCAGCGTGATGACGGGGTTGGCGACGTTGGTGCCCTGGATCGTGCCGTCGCTGCCGCCCAGGTTGAAGGTGCTGGTGCCGCCACCGAACAGCCTGGCGGTGACGCTTTCGCCGCCGCCGATGACGGTCTGGCCATTGGCGAGCGTCACGCCGCCGGTCGTCAGATTGCCGTTGCCGCCAAGCGCGACGACAAAGCCGTTCGCACCCGACTTGGTCACGGCGTCGTCCAGCGTCGTCGGGTCGGCCAGCGTGCCGGCGCCGGCGAGGCCGCCATCGGCGAAATAGAACTTGCCGAAGGCGGCATTGGTGGCGGCGTTGATGGCGATGCGCGTGGTCGTGCCGCCGGTCAGCGTCTGTGACTGGACGCGGACGCCGATGTCGCCACGCACCCGTTCGTTGACGCGCTTGCGAAGGCCTTCGCTGACCGGATAGACCGGCTCCGCCCCGCTGTCGGCCCCATTGGCGGCATTGTCCGAGCCGCTGCCAGGATTGAACGGGATGTTCAGCCGCACACTGCCGGCGAACTGGGTGTCGTCGCGATTGTCGTTGCGGACCTCGCCGGCGAAGACCAGTTCCGTGTTGCTGCCGAAGACATCGCCGATCGTATACTCGAACCCGGCCTTGGCGCCGGCGACGCTGCCGTCGTCGCCATGCGGATCCTCGAAATGATAGCCGCCGATATCCAGCCGCAGCGAATGCTTGTCGGGCAGGGCGACCGGCACCTGCGCACCGATCTCGCCCTCGATGCCCCACGCCGCGTAGTCGCGGTGGTCGATGACCGAGATCTGCTCGATCAGCTGGTTGCTGACCATCGACAGGGTCGAGCTGGCCGAGTGATCCGTCGAATCGCCCTTGATCGGCAGATAGAGGTTCACATGCGCATCGAAATGAGGCGTGATCGCCTCGGCGCCCAGCGTGGCGGCGGTGAACTGGGTGGAGTTGTAGTTCTCGATGTTGAGGTAGGCGTAGCCGCCGATCATCAGGTCCGGGTTGACGATGCGGCGAATGCCGAGGCCGACATCCTGGCCGAAACCATCCTTGAAATCGTGCTTGGCCCGGACATCCAGGAACAGCACGGATTCGGCCGTCTGCTTGAGCGGGATGAAACCTTCGAGCGCGGCGTTGCCGCCATTGTTGTCGGCGCCGATGATGGCGCGGATCTGCGGCTGCCACAGGCCGTTCGGATCGGCATGGGCCGCCAGACCGGAAAGGCCGAGCGCCAGCGTCGTCAGCGCCGTCGTCTTCCAGAGATGCCTGGCGATTGCCGAACGGCGATAGCCGGCGCGAACGTGGAAATCCTCCCCACGCGCCGCTATCTCACCAACTTGCCGAGAAGTCTCGGTAGTTCCCATCCCTGGCGAGTCCTTCGGGGACTACACGCGCCCCGTGTAGATTCTTACTCGAATTCTATTGTATAGCGAGTCTCGGGCGCTCCGATTTCTGAAGGCCTCCTGCAATATTGTTCGCTGTATCCGAAAAGCCACAGTAATTTCGCCGGCTTGCTAGCCTCCTGCTCGGCTTTCGGAACAGTCGCGAGTGTTGTATCAAGCCGTGCTCGGGAGAATACCGGGCGCTGCGAGGAAACATGCAAGGCATCCGGCAAAACAACATGGCATTTACTTTAGCAAAGCCTAATTTACTTGGCGTGGCCGCGGGGCTGACCGCCCTGTGGCTTGGTCTGGCCGCCGGCCCAGCCCTTGCCGAAGATGCCAAGCCGGCCCAGCCAAAGCCGGCTGAAAGCAATGCAAAACCGGCCGATGCCAATCCATGGGCAGTGAACTGCTCCAGCGGTTCGGCGACCAGCGAGCTTCAGTGCCAGGTTTCGCAGAACCTGACCGAGGCCAAGACCGGGCAGCGCGTGCTGACCGTGACCGTGCGCCGCGACAACGGCAATGGCAGCCTCGCCATGCTGCTTGCCCTGCCACACGGCCTGTTCCTGCCGTCCGGCGCCTCCTTCCAGATCGACCAGGGCCAGAAGACGACGATTGCCATCCAGACCAGCGACCAGAACGGCGCCTATGCCGCCACGCCGCTGTCGGCGGATCTCATCAAGGCAATGAAGTCCGGCACCAATCTGAACATCGGCATGGAATCGGTCACCCGCAAGCCGGTCACCATCCCGGTGTCGCTGGCTGGCTTCACGGCCGCCGTCGCCAAGCTGGAATCGATCAAGTAGCTGCTGTCAGCGGCTTGATTGTCGATGCGCGGAGTGCTTCGTTGCCGCTTCGAACAGTGAGGAAATCATGACAGGCTTTGTCGATCGCAGGCGCGCGGCGCAACTGATGAAGCGCGCGGGCATCGCGGCGCTGGTGCTGTGCGCACCCGAGGCCTTCCACTATGCGACCGGCGCCTCGATCGGCCCGGCGGGACTATTCCGGCGCGCCGGCGCCGGCTTCGTCGTCATCCCGGCCCGCCAAGGCCTGCCGATCGGCGTGGTGGTGGCGGATTTCAATGCGGGACAGTTGCAACTGGCTCTGCCCGACGCCGTCATCCGCAGCCACCCGATCTGGATCGAATTCGCCACGTTTGACGCCTCGAGGCCAGCGCAAGGGCTGGCGCGGCGCATAGTGGCCGGCTTTGGCTCGTCCGGCTGGACGCCTGCCATTACCCGGCCCGCTACATTCGAGTTGGCCAATTCCGTCCATGAGCTGAAGCAGATCCTGACCGGCTTCGGGCTCGAGCGCGCAACGATCGGCGTCGATCTCGATTTTGTTCCCGCCGCTGATTTCTCCGCCATGCAGGCGCTGCTGCCGGGCTGCACGATGGTCGACGGCTCGACCGTGCTGGACAGGCTGCGGGCCGTCAAGTCGCCGCGCGAGATCGATCTGCTGCAGCAAGGCATCATCCTGTCGGAGGCCGGGCTGGAGCGGCTGCAGGTCGATGCCATGGCCGGCATGCGTCAGGCCGATCTCATTGCCCTCTATCGGCAAGGCGTCGCCACGGCCGCGGCCGGCCTGTCCCATCCGGTCGCCACAGCCGAATATGTGACGCTCGGCGCCCGGCTCAAAAGCACCGATGTGAAAGCCATGCCGGGCGATCCGCTGAAGTGCGACATGGTCTGCACGGTCGGCGGCTACGCCTCCGACATGTCGCGCAACTTCACCTTCGGACCGCCATCCGCCGAGCAGGCCGAACTGCACGCGATCGCTGAGCGGACCTTTGACGACGGGCTGGCATCCCTTGTTCCGGGAACCACGCTCGCCCAAGTGCATCGCGTCGCCACCGACAGCCTGGCGCGGCAAGGGCTGCGTACCTACCGCCGCGGCCATTTCGGCCATGGCGTCGGCCAGTCCGTCTTCTCGGAGCAATGGCCGTTCATTGCGGCCGACAGCGATGTCGTGATCGAAGCCGGCATGGTGCTGGCCTTCGAGATCCCGCTCTACATAGACCGCCTCGCCAGCTTCAATCTCGAGGACCAGTTCCTGATCACACCGGACGGGCCTGTTGCCATGAATCGTCTGCCGAGACGGTTGGAGAGGATTGGATAGCCGGCTTTGAGTCTGCACGCTGGAGATTGGCCGAAGCCTCCCCACCTTGGTCATCCACGGGCGGAGCAGGAGCGAAGCTCCGTCGCGGAGACCCGAGGATCCTGTGTGTTGTTCCCATGCTATGTCTGAAGTGGGAAGGAGACCGAGGGGATCCTGGTCGTCCTTTCGAGGACAGGCCGTGGCATGGCTCGGTCCCTTCCCACCGGTGAACCATCAACCTGAA
>NZ_RZRT01000082.1:0-18719 GCF_003998295.1 Mesorhizobium sp. M7A.F.Ca.US.011.01.1.1 | reverse complement strand
CCGTATTGCTCTTCTCGGCGCCGAGCAGTTCGAGCAGGCGGCAACCGATCCCAACTTCATGGAAATTTCCGCAAGACCGCTGGATGACCAATTCATCTCGCTTGACGCCTACGCCGTCGCGCGAGTCAACCTCGATCAGCCGTCTTCTACCTAGCCCGATCTTCGCTATTTGGCCAAAACCCCGACAAGGAAGAGGGTGATAGTTCTGTGGGGCTCTAAGGCTGCGCCTGGGATCCATCTCGTTTTCGACCCCAAACCCATCGTTGGTCAATCAAACGCATAGCGCGAAAGCAGCAGATCTTGAGTTTCGAACTGGTCTGCCGTGTAAAACGTCCATGTTCGATGTCTCCTTGGCAGGGGAAGCAACAATCACTGGTTCCTACCGCAGGAGGAAACTGGCGCAATGCCGTTGTGGGCGACAGGAATTCGCATTCCGGCAGTTCAGCAAATCCGATGAGAAGGGAACAACGAGGCACTGTGATGGTTCGGTGGCCTCGGAGGTGACAGAGAACGATGGGCAAAAAGCCAGGACAGCAAACGGAATCCACGGCGGACCGCGAAAAGGCGATCGCGGCGCTCTACTTCGCGCGCAAGTGCGGCCTCACGAAGGACGAGGCACAAAGATGCTCGGGAAAGCCCCGATCGGGATCGATGATGAAGCCGAAGAGCGCTCCGGTAGCCGGAGATAGAGGCAATCACCGATCGTGCGTAGCAGCCGGCCGCGGCATGATCTTCTTCACCTCCCATAACGCGTTTCACGAACCGTGCATTCTGCCCATTGACCGGCGCCCCTTGGCCAGCCGCCGCCGACGCGTAGCCCGGCAGAACGCAGTGCGAGCGAAGGGTCTTCAGCTTTGCGGGATTCGAGCCGCCGAGAGGCCGTTCGGATCCTGCCGGGGCCTAGAACACGCAATAACCCAATTGGGGCGCCTCAAAAAGGAAAACATCCTGATGTATAGCGGTTTTCAATGTCGGTCGGCACTGCTGGCCAAGTTCCGAGGGTGAGGTGGGGGGATAAGAGGGCCGATCTGCGTAGGTCTTCGGCCGAATTTCCATCGTCGCGAATGTTCCAGACCGGCAGGGCATCGCTCTGATGCGACGGGCAGGCCAAAACGACCTGCGGGTCCTTTCCGGAACAAAGCGTCGACGATTCGGTTCGGCAGGTAGGCGCCCGAAAGTCAATTCGCCGCAAAATGTCTAGCCAGATGACAGACGAAAGGGAAACTGGAAAATGTCAAAGTCCCCCGACCGCGCCGTTCCCGGCGAAGACAGGATCGAAGCCGGCCCGAACACATCTCCGCAACAGGATCCGGTAGAGGGGCCGCGCGAGACAATCGATCAGGAACTCGAGCGGACAGACGACGAGAATAATTCTGATGAAGCGAAACGCTCCCGCCGAAAACAAGGAAAAGAGGTCGCGAAAGAGACCGAGCTGCCCGAACGCGGCTCTGCCTGAGGACTGCAGGAAAGACACACCCCAGACGCAACGGCGAAGAAATCGCGATCTGCATCTGAACTTTTGCTGCAGTATCGCTTGCCGGAGCGCGAGCCGCCGTCGGCGGTATATTCCGGCCGCGTCCCGCTCATAGCCAGAAAAGATGGCTCAGCGATTAGAGCCACAAAGAGGTCGCGCCGCTCACAGTTCGGTGCTGCTTCGTCCTCTTTCGAAAACAGGGATGTTTTCCTCGTCCTCTTCATTGTCACCGGCCGGTATGTCCTCGGCGTAGCTGCGGGTCAGCTCCTCGGTTTCGCTTAAGCCGTCGATAGTCTCATTGGCGCCTGCCCCTTCATCATGACGACCGGTAATTTCGCTGCGGGGCATCGCGTCGATCGGCCGGTCGACATCGTCGGCTCCCACAAAACCGGGGTCCGCCCCATGCCTGTCCTCATGAGCCGCGGGGCTGTCCAATACGGCGGCATCCTCCGGCCGAATGGGTTCATCATTGGCGAAGTCGCTTCGTCTCGGATACGGGGACCCGTTTCTGCTCGGCATGTCAGGTACTCCTGTTCGTTGCATGTTGGTCTCCGTCGATGCACTCGACTGGCGGCCGAACGCGGCCGAGCTACCGTTGTTCCTCTCTGGATGACAAAAAGTACGGGCGCGGCAGGCGCGAGGGAAAAGTCGGCTGGACGGCTCCGTGGCTTGAGGCTTTGCCAGATCCATCGCTAGAAAATAGCGCTGTTGTTTGTCGATGCCGGTATGTCGATGAGCGTCGGGTTGTCGCCAAAGCTGTTGCTTGAACAGTTAAGCTTTCAGACCCCGAGCCAATCTTCCGCAGACGCGCGGCCGCCATGTCCGGCGAGAGAATGCCGCGGCCCGTGCGACAATCTCGACGGCGCTTCTAAATCAGGCAACAGGCCTTGAGAACGGACCGACCTCGTGCGGAAATCCCACCCCTACATACATGTGAACTGGGTGGAGAAAGGGCGGGACATCATTTTAAGAACTCCTTGAACGCTATGTTCGAAACGTGCGAACGGCGCCCCGGTGCATCGGCTTGGCTTTCCGTTGAGGCTGACGCGAGAAGGAAGACTTTTTCAGCGCGAACCGGATTCGGCAATTGTCGAACGTGCCACGCAGCTTGTCCCGGCGTTCAGCCGCCGGGGCTGCTTGCGGACAGCAAATGGCGAAGCGCTTCAGCCTTCGGACATCGTCCGAGGAGCGGGCGAAGTCTCGCCGGCAGAGCAAGCCCATCCTGTTTCGAATGGAAAGGCAGTGGCAGTCCGTGTTCGTGGCAGTCGCCGGGAAATGACCGTCTCCGGGACGGCCATGTGACTGCACTACAGTCAGCTGTCGGATCCGGCTCCAAAAAGGTGCCGGAGCCAGGTGCAACGGGGGTCTGCAGGACGACTCATCGGGCCTGGGCGGGTCAACCAGGGTACTTAGGCGGTTTCGCGCCTTGTCGTCAGCCGTGCCTGGAGAAGAACGACGACGAGCAAAAACAGCCCTCGGATCACTGACTGCCAGTAGGCCGAGAGGGAAATCCAACCCATCCCGTTTTCAAAGTTCAGGATGTTGAAAAGGATGCCGAGGAGCAGCACCCCGGCCAGCGTAGTCAATACCGAGCCCGAGCCGCCGGTAAGCAGCGTCCCGCCCACGACCACGGCAGCGATGGCAAACAGCTCCCAGCCGACGCCCTCGATTGGCTGGCCAGCGCCGAACTGCGAAGCGAGAACGACGCCGGCGAGCCCGGCCAGGCACCCGCTTGCGACATAGACGAGAAATTTGACGCGGTCTGTGCGCAGTCCCATCAGACGCGACGCATCCTCGCCGCCACCGATGGCCAGCACAGTCCGTCCCGTGCTGGTGTAGTTCAGGACGACCGATCCGATCACATAAGTAACCAGGGCGATGACGGCAGGAATCGGGAAGACCCAGAAATTGCCTTGGCCGATGGCGGTGAAACCTGAATCGTAGGACACCGAAACCGTCTGGTTGCCGGCAAGAAGCAGCGCCGAACCGCTTGCGGCAAGCATGGTTGCAAGCGTGGCGATGAAGGGCATCAGGTTTCCGCGCGTAACGAGGAGCGCGTTGATCAGTCCGGCCGCCAGGCCGGCGCCCACGCCCGCAGCAAGGCCGGCCGCGATGCCGTGCGGGCTCGCCAGGGCGGAAGCGACGCTGCCCAAGGCGGCGACGGAGCCGACCGACAGGTCGATGCCGCCCGTCATAATGACGAAGCACATGCCAAGAGCCACGAGCGCGAACATTGAGTTATAGCGCAGAACACTCATCACGTTGAAGAAGCCCAGGAACCGGTCGTAGCGCAGAAATCCAAACAGGACCAAGGCTGCAAGCGCGACAACGACACCGTAGGTGCCGATGATGCGGACCAGTCGGGCGCTGTTCATGGATTACGCCTTGTGTTGCTGCTGCAGCCAAACGGCGAATGCGATTATGCCGGCCTTGACCACGAGCGCAGCGGCGTCGGGCACGCCGTTGGCGAGCAGGGTGTAGCGCACCAACTGGATGGTCAGGGCGCCGAGCAGGGTACCAATGATCGTCGCCTTGCCGCCGCTGAGCAGCGTGCCTCCCACCGCAACGGCGGCGATGGCGTCGAGTTCCATCCCCAGCCCGACAAGATTTGCGTCACTGGAGGAGTTGATCGCGATGACAACGAGGCCGGCCAGCCCCGCGCATAGGCCGCTGATCGCGTAAACCGCGAGCTTGATCTTCGATACTGCAATGCCGGCGAGTTCGGAGGCCTTTTCATTGCCGCCGACCGCCAGGATGCTTCGCCCGAACACCGTGCGGTGAAGAGCCCAAGCCGCCGCCGCGACCAGCACGGCCATAATGATCACCTGCGCCGGGATGCCGAGGGGGCGGGCAAGCCCGATCCATTGGAATTGAGGCACGCGGAAGGTCTGCAGATTGCCGTTGGTCATGACCTGCGCGATCCCGCGCCCGGCGATGAACAGCACGAGCGTTGCGACAATCGGCTGGATGCGGAAGCGGGAGACCAGCCAGCCATTGAACAGTCCGAACAGGCCGGCAACGAGGATCGACGTGATCATCGCGAGGGTCACCGCCAAATAGATGTTCCCGACGGGGAAGATCGTGCCCATGAAGATCATCGGTGCCAGCGCGCCGGAGATCGCCATCAGTGACCCAACCGACAGGTCGATGCCGCCCGTGGCGATCACCAGCGTCATCCCGACCGCGACGATCACGATCGTGCAGACCTGGGTCAGGTTGACGTTGAGGGTCTGCAGCGTCGCAAAATTGCGCGTATAAGCAAGATTGAAGGCAATCAGCAGCACCAGCGCGATCACCGTGCCGTAGCGCGCCAGGAAGCCGAACAGATTGAAGCCGAGGGTTCCGGCGTCATGGGATGGTCTGGCCAGATCGCTCACGCCGCCTCCTCCACCGAACCGCCATGCGCCATCGCCGCGAGCAACTCCTCCTCGTTGGCTGCCTGACCTTCCAGTTCGGCGACGCTCACTCCCTCGCGCAGAACGAATATGCGGTCGGCCCCTTCCATCACTTCCTCGAGTTCCGAGGAGATCATCAGCACGCCGAGCCCGCCATCGGCAAGCTTGCGGACAAGGCGCTGGATCTCGCCCTTTGCCCCGACATCGATGCCGCGTGTCGGCTCGTCGAGGATAAGCAGCTTCGGGTTCATCGCCAGCCATCGGGCAAGCAGCACCTTTTGCTGGTTGCCGCCGGAGAGTTCCCGGACCTTCTGGTTGGGGCCAGAGCATTTGATGCCGAGTTCGCGAATGAAGCGCTCGACGATCTCCCGTTGCCGGGCCTCGTTCAGGATGCCGCTGCGGCTGATCTTTGGCAGCAGTGCCAGCGTTATGTTTTCGGCGACCGTCATCTCCGGCACGATGCCCTCGGCTTTGCGGTCCTCTGTGCAGAAGCCCATTCCGGCGGCGATTGCGTCGGCGGCTCGCGCGGGATGGTAGGATGCGCCTTCCATCGTCATCTCGCCGGCCTTCAGCCGGTCGGCGCCGAATACAAGCCGGGCTGTTTCGGTGCGGCCGGCGCCGAGCAGGCCGGCGAAGCCGGCGATCTCGCCGCGGCGCACGTCGAAGCTCACATCGCGGACCGCCTGGCCGGCGGACAGCCCTTGCGCGTTAAACAGCACCTCGCCAATCCCGGAGCGATCGCGCTCGCCGAATGCGGTCGCATGCCCATCATTCGCTGCGACATCGCGGCCGAGCATGGCCGAGACCAGTTCCAGCTTGCCGATGTCGCTCATAGCGGCGTTGCGCACTGTGCGGCCGTCGCGCATGATCGTGACCCGGTCGCAGACCTCGTAGAGCTCGTCGAGCTTGTGGCTGACGAATAGAACGGAGACGCCCTCGGCCTTGAGCTGCCGGATGACGCTGAATAGAACCGAGACTTCACGTTCGTCGAGCGAGGAGGTCGGCTCATCCATGATCACGAGGCGGGCGGAAAAGCCGATGGCGCGGGCGATTGCTACCATCTGCTGCGTGGCGGTGTTGAAATCGCCGAGCGGGCGGCGCACATCAATGCTGATCGAGAATCGGCTGAGCAGCCGTTCGGCTTCAGCATGCATCGCGCTCCAGTCGAGCAGGCCTCGGCGGCGCTTCTCGTGTCCGAGGCAGATGTTCTCGGTCACAGAGCGGAGCGGCACGAGATTGATTTCCTGGTAGATGGTGCTGATGCCGCTGACCTGCGCCTGATGCGGAGACCCGACCTCGAACGGCTTCTCCTCGAACAGCATCTGGCCCCCATCGCGGCGGTAGTAGCCGGTGAGCACCTTGATAAGCGTCGATTTGCCCGCACCGTTCTGGCCGATGAGTGCGTGGACCTCACCCGCAAGAACCTGGAGCGAGGCACCGACCAAGGCAGGGATGCCCCCAAAACGCTTCTGGATGTCATGCATGTCCAGGAGCAGCGCGGCTTGGTCCGGTTGGGCGGTCATCGGCAAACTCCGAAACCCTACCCGCCGAAGCGGGCAGGGCAGCTGGAAACAGAGTGGATATCAGAACGCAATATCGAAGTCTTTCTTCGCGTTCGTGGCGTCGAAGAAGGCATCCTCGTTCTTTATGAACGGCGGGATCTTCTTGCCGGCCGCATAGTCGGCCATCGTGGCGAATGCCTTCGGCCCGAACAGCGGGCTGCAGGCGCAGATCGCGCCGATCTTGCCGTCGATGATCGCCTGAACGCCTTCCTTCTCGCCGTCGATGGACAAGATCAGCACATCCTTGCCCGGGGTCTTGCCGGCGGCTTCCAAGGCGGCAATTGCACCCAGCGCCATCTCGTCATTATGCGCGTAGATGATGTCCGCGTCAGGATGCGCCTGAAGCAGCGTCTCTGCGACCTGCCGGCCCTTGTCGCGAGCGAAGTCGCCGGACTGGGACGCCAGGATGGTGAACTCCGAATGCTTGGCGATGAAATCGTCGAAGCCTTTCTTGCGGTCTGTGGCCGCCGAGGCGCCGGTCGTGCCCTCCAGTTCGATGATCTTCGACTTGCCGTTGGCATTCTTGACCAGCCACTCGCCGATACGGGTCGCCTCCTCGATGAAATCCGAACCGATGAAGCAGACGTAATCCTCGCCCGGCTTGGCCATCGTGTGGTCGACGTCGCGGTCGACCAGGAACACTGGTATGCCGGCATCGCGCGCCGCCAGGATGACCGGCACCAGGGGCTTGTCCTCACGTGGGGGCAGGAAGATGGCGTCGACGCCCTGCGCGATCATCGAGTTCACGTCGGAGGCCTGCTTGGCCGACGAACCGGCCGCATCCGTGTAGACCAACTGATGGCCGAGCTTGGCGGCCTCGTCCTGCATGCTCTTGGTCTCGGCAAGGCGCCACGGATTGTTGCTTTCCGTCTGGGCGAAACCGACCTTGTACTTGTCCTTCTTGGCGAGCGGCGGCAGCGCCGCGAAGGCGCGTGAGCCGAGCGTCAGCGCGACCGCGCCGGCGGCCGAGCCAACCAGTAATTTTCGACGGGTAATAATCATGCTCTTTCCTCCTTGATTGTCGCTTTCTGCGACTGTGGACTTCCTCACGATTTCGGCCCTGACGGCCTCTGCATGCCACATTGGCAAACTGGATCAGGCTCTATGCCGCCTCCAGGATGAAATCGGCGCAGCGGTCGCCCAGCATCATCGCCGGCGCAGCCGTGTTGCCGGCATTGATGTTCGGGCAGGCCGACATGTCGGCAACCCGCAGATTGTCCACTCCGCGCACGCGCATCGCGGCGTCCAGCACCGCCATCCGGTCGCTGTCGGAGCCCATCCGGCAAGTGCCGGCCGGATGGTAGTTGGTCTTGACGAAGCGCTTGCAATGTCTTGCTAGCGCCTCGTCGCTGAGATCATCCCGACTTGGCACGGCAATGGCCTTTACCCGATCGGCGAGCGGCCTTGTCTGGAATGCCTGCAGGAAATAACGCTGGCCGGAGATCATCTCCCGCATGTCGTCTGGATGCTTAAGCAGATTGGGCGAAACGACCGGCATGTCCTTCGGATTCGCCGAACGCAGCCTCACGAAACCGCGCGACTTCGGCTTCACAACCACCGTCGTGACGGTAAGCCCATAGGTGTTCTCGACCAACGTCAGAATATCGCGATCCAGATAGACGTGCGGAACGCAGAAGGCCTGGATCGTCGGTTCGCCGTCGGGATCAGCTGGGTTGACGAAGGCGCCGGCCTCGACCCCTGCCGAGAGGATCGTGCCGGTGCCGAAGAGTTTGAAATGCAGGCCATTCCTTATCATCCGCCAGCCTTGGCCTTGCCTGAAATAGCCGTAAGGGCCGTTCGCCGTGGCAATGATCGGGACCTCCGGATGGTCGATCAGATTCTCGCCGACCCCGGGAAGGTCGGCGACGCAGGCAATGCCATACCTGGCGAGCGCGTCGGCCGGGCCGATGCCGGACAGCATGAGCAGTTTCGGCGAGATGAGGGCACCCGACGAGACAATGACGTCGGCATCCGCATAGGCGATATGCTCGGCGCCCGATGCGTCGGAGTAGACGACGCCGGTGACCCGCCCGTTCTCGATCAGGAGCCGGCTGACAGTGCAATTGAGCTTCACCGTCAGCTTGGGATCATTCGTCAGCGGCTCGATGAAAGCGTAGGCGGCGCTGCTGCGCTTTCCGCGCCGGTTCATGAACTGGTAAAAGCCGACGCCGCGCTGCGACGGCCCGTTAAAATCATGGTTGTACGGCAGTCCCAGCCCTTGGACCGCCTGGACGAACCAACGCGAAACATCATCGATGTGGCCGGGATCCGAGACCAGCAGCGGACCTTCGCTGCCATGCAGTTCGCCGGCGAGTCGATTGTTTCCCTCCATGCCGGTGAAGTGCGGCAGCACTGCCTGCCAGTTCCAGCGTACGCCGGCATTGTTGCCGCGCATCATCTCGTCCCACTCGTCGTAATCGGCCGAGCGGCCTCGCATATAGACCTGGGCGTTGACCGAGGTGCCGCCACCCAACACGTTGCCTTGCGAGATTTCGTGAATGCGGCCGTCGAGGTGGGCTTGCGGCTCGGTGCGGTGATAGCGCATGAATTTCGAGCCGTTGATCATCTTGAAGATGCCGGGCGGCATGTCGAGCAGAGGGTGATGATGGGAATGGCCGGCCTCCATTAGCAGGGTTCGCCTTCCTGCTTTCACCAGCCTTGCCGCCGCAACGCATCCGGCCGCGCCGCCGCCCACTACGATATGGTCGTAGGACTGCGTCATGCCTCAGGCGCCTCACGGCTTTCGAAAGTACCGCGCACATACTCCCAGGCCGCCGAAAGGTGATTGAGGAGCGCCCGCTCGGCGCCGTCGGGATCTCGCTCGATGATGGCCGTGCAGATTTCCCGATGGCTTAGGAAATTCACGCGGTTGCGCTCGGGCGATCGGGGCATGCGCATCCACTGCGGCGACAGCCAAGCGGTGAATGCCTTGTGCACCACAGGTAGCACCGGGTTCCGGGCGATATCATAAAGCGCTGCGTGGAAAGCCACGTCGGTTGCGTAGAATTTCTGCGAGTCCGGAATAGCCGCCTCGTTCATCGCCAGTGCGGCCCTCAGCGCTGCGATGTCTTCCTTGCGGGCATGCATGGCCGCATTGCGCGCCAAGGAGGCCTCGAGGAAGACGCGCATGTCGTAAAGGTTCTTCACGCCTGCTTGGTCGCTCAGCAGATGGCCGACAATGCCATTGAGGGCGCCGAGCGCAGCATCCAGGCCGGGCCTGCGTGCAACTGGCCGGAAGCGTGGACGCGCTTCCACCAGACCGCGGCTGGCCAGACGTGCAATCGCCTCACGCACAACGCCCCGGCCCACGCCATACTCGATCATCAATTCGCGCTCGGCCGGCAGGTAGCTGCCATCGCCAAGCCTTCCGGATGTGATGTCGGCCTCGATCCCAGCCACCATCGCGTCGGCCGCGCGGGCGGCAACGATCACTGCGGGCATCTCAGGCTCTCCCGTATGCAGCAAGCCTTCTTCCTCCCAATCAGCGATCATATTAGAAAGCAATTCGGACCAAAGTACAAGCGTGCCGATACCCTCGTAGGACCAAAAGTTCCCAATGGCACTGAAATTCCAGGCAGACCGTTGCGAGCCCGGGAAGTTGGTGCAATTATGGTCCGATGAAAAAATCTGGACGAGATGCCGCATGAGCCGCACCGAAATCAGGGATGTCGAGACCCGGCTGTTCCGGGTCCCGCTGCGTGAGGTGATGACCGATGCCAAGCACGGCGCGCACACGCATTTCGAGTTGGTGACTGTCACGCTTAGGCTTGCCGATGGCAGCGAGGGCACCGGCTACACTTACACCGGCGGCAAGGGCGGCCATGCCATCAAGGCAATGATCGAGCACGACCTCGCGCCTTTCGTCCGGGGACGCGACGCGACCGGGATCGAGACGCTCTACGACGGCATGCTCTGGCACATCCACTATGTCGGGCGAGGCGGTATCGCATCCTTCGCGATATCGGCAATCGACATCGCGCTATGGGATCTCAAGGGCCGGCGCAGTGGCCTGCCGCTGTGGCAGATGGCTGGCGCCACAGGGAAGACCGCCAAGGCCTATCGCGGCGGCATCGACCTGAATTTTACCCTTGATCAGCTCCTGGCCAGCACCGATTCCTATTTGAAGGCCGGCTTCACGGCGGTTAAGATCAAAGTCGGCAAGGACGATCTTGCGGAGGATGTGGCCCGGGTGAAGGCAGTCCGCGGGCGCATCGGGCCCGACGCTACCTTTATGGTTGACGCCAACTACGCGCTGAACGTCCCGCGGGCGATCGAAGCGGCCACAGCATTTGCGCCGTACGATCTGCTGTGGTTCGAGGAGCCCATCATACCCGACGACTATGAAGGCTACGCCAGCATTGCCAAGGCAACGGGCATGCCGCTGGCAATGGGAGAAAACCTGCATGTCATCGAGGAGTTCGAGCATGCCTTCGCCTGGTCCAAGCTCGCCTACATCCAACCCGACGCGTCCAACTGCGGCGGGGTCACGGGCTGGCTGCGCGTGGCAGCGCTTTCACGCAACGCCGGCATTCCCGTGTGCAGCCATGGAATGCAGGAACTTCATGTCAGCCTCGTCGCAGGCCAGACAAATGGCGGCTGGGTGGAGGCGCACAGCTTCGATATAGACCATTATACCACTCAGCCGCTTAGGCTTCAGAATGGTGTTGCGCTAGCACCCGACGAGCCCGGCGTGGGCGTTGTTTTCGACTGGCAGAAACTAGCTGGCTTTGAGGAATAGCGCGCCCGAAAGGCGGAACGAGGCGAGATCTTCGACGACGGCCAGATTTGCCTCGGAGCGCCGTTCGTGCCTCTCATTGCGCAGAGCATGAAGTCACTGCCCGGTCCGCCCGAATTTCGCCTCCGAGTACAGCTGCTGAGGGCGAGATATCGGTTCCGCACGAACTGAAACGCAGTTAGGAATACACCCGGTGTATGTTTGCACCTCGGCCCGAGCAGTGCGCCGGCCGAAGGAACATCGTGCTCGCAGCGAGATTTAGAGGCGGTCGCATGCCTGGTCAGATCCTGCTTCCTCGCGCAACGATCTCTCATGTCCCGCAGAAGGTCTGCAGAACCCGCTCATCCGGTCGGGGCGGGTCCGCGTAGCGCTCCATCCCCGGCTGCTCGTCGAAGGGCCGGCTGATGACCCTGAGAATCTCCTCGAAAGGTTCGAAGTCGCCACCCAGCGCCGCCTTGATCATCGCCTCGATGCGATGGTTGCGAGGGATGAATTTGGGATTGGCGGCATGCATGCCGGCCCGGCGCGTGGCCGTGTCGGCTGCTTCGCTTGCGATGCGCTCGCGCCACCGCGCCGACCAGACATCGAATGCGCCTGGATCCTGAAACAACTGCCGCGCCGTGCCTTGGCCGTCCGCAGCGTCGAGGTCATCGCCCAGACGCCGGAAGCCGAGCGTGAAGTCCGCTTCGCCGACAGCCAGCACATCCAGAAAATCGGCAGCGAGTTGCAAGTCGCCTTCCGCCTCGGTCCGCAATCCGAGTTTTCTGCGGAAGCCGCGCTGCAACACAGTCTCATAGGAGGACTGGAAAGACACAAGCACCTCTTCAGCTTCAGAGACGGCTTCATTCTCGTCCGTGCTCATGAGCGGCAGCAGCGTCTCGGCAAACCGTGCAAGGTTCCATGTCGCGACATGAGGCTGGTTGGCATAGGCATAGCGGCCGACGCGGTCGATCGAACTAAACACCGCGCTCGGGTCATAGGCGTCCATGAAAGCGCACGGGCCATAGTCGATCGTTTCGCCCGAGATCGCCATGTTGTCGGTGTTCATGACGCCATGGATGAAGCCGACCAGCATCCAGCGCGCCACCAGATCGGCCTGTGCAGCGACAACGGCCTCCAGCAAAGCACGGTAACGCCGCGCTTGCCGCGCCAGCAGTGGGAAGTGGCGCTGAATGGCATAGTCGGCGAGGATCTTGAGCCCCGCGGTGTCGCGGCGCGCAGCGAAATATTGGAAGGTGCCTATCCGGATATGGCTGGTCGCCACTCTTGTAAGGACTGCGCCGGGCAGCCGGACCTCGCGATAGACCGGGTCCCCGGTGAGCACAGCCGCCAGGCCTCGCGTCGTCGGAATGCCCAGCGCGGCCATTGCTTCGCCGACGACGTACTCGCGCAGGACGGGGCCGAGGGCTGCGCGGCCGTCGCCGTTGCGCGAGAACCGCGTCGGTCCCGATCCCTTCAGCTGGATGTCACGGCGAATGCCGTTGACGTCCACCACTTCGCCAAGCAGCAGAGCGCGCCCGTCGCCGAGCTGAGGCACGAAGTTTCCGAACTGGTGACCTGCATAGGCCAGGGCTATGGCTTGCAAGCCTGCCGGAAATCTGTTGCCGGCGAGCATTTCCACTCCGTCCGGGCTGGTAAGCTGGTCGGCATCGAGCCCGAGTTCCTTGGCAAGGGGCCTGTTAAACCGGATCAGTCGGGGTTCGGACACCGGCTTCGGATCTGTCTGCGCGAAGAAGCGCTCCGGCAGTTGCGCATAGCTGTTGCTGAGGGCGGGAAGCCCAATCTGAATCGCTTTGGGTTGTTCAGCGGTCGCAGGTGACGTCATGACAATCTGGCTCTGGAAGGGGAGGGGCCCAACAGCTCCGGTTTCGAGGAGCCTGTGTTCACTTGTCATATAGGGACGCAACTTCGCTGGTACCATCCGGATCCATCTGGCCGGCACCGGATAAAAGCTGGGAACCACCCGCGTAAATCGAGTTCGGGCTACCCTGCGACACCAACGGAAGCGTCGGCTTTGGCCCAATCGCGGCATCTCTTGAAGACGGTGTTCCAACTCCGAAAAAAGCCTGGAAGGTCACGCCATGGGCTTGCCGTGCGCACGATCCACAGCACGGCCTCGATAAAGCGGCGGTTTATCGCCGCCGCTTCGACCTTGGTCCATTGCCTTGCCCAGGCAATGCGGACATCTTGGTCCATTGGGCGTCAGTCGCACAAATCGTTGCATCCAGAGCTTGAATCAAACAAGCCAAAAGTGGGACTTGCCCACCCTCCAGACCGGAAAAGCGTTCGCGCAAGACAAGGATCCGCGGTGCTCCGGCTGGCTGCTCTCGATGGCGAGCTTCATGCCCCCTGTCCGATTCCGAACTCAAAGCGCGGCAGCAATGTCTTTTCGCGCGTTTGGGCTGTTGTCCCTCCGGGCGGCATCGGTCCAAGCGAGGCATCCGGCAATGACAGGCGTCGTGCTGACGACCAGGGCGCCGCGCGCGTGCAGGATCATCAACCCGCGCCATGAGACCCTATCGACCGCCAAGATGGTGCCGCTGGTGTCAGCCCCCCTGAGGTCGGCGTCGGCGGCTTGAATCGCCCGCATCATTGCGGCGGGTTCCATCCCAGCTCGAAAGACGATGACGGAAGTGGCGGCACCGTTGAAGAGTGGGCCGACGCCCGCAGCCAGTCCTGCAAGCAGGACGATGCTGGTCAGAGCCGCCGAGGCACCGCGTGCCGGTCCACCGCGGTTAGGCAGCACCAGCACCAACAGCAGCGGCACGATTCCGAAGATGACCAGCCACGCAATGTCCCAGGCGAGCGGCATGTCGCTGTTCATCTTGATCCGATGCAGGCCGAGCAGCCAATGGAACACAATGGCGTCCACCAGATGCCAGACGCCGAACCCGGTGAAGGCGAGCCGAAGAATCTCGGTCGTCGTTCCCGCCCGCCCGCCTGATGCCCTCGCCGCCACCAGCAGCACCGTGCCGGCAACGGCCAACACGTACATGAACAGGTGGAAGAGGCCGTCGGCCATGATCTGAAAGCGCAGGTCGTCACCCGCAGGGTCGGTGAGACCCGAGAGAAGATGATGCCATTGCAGAATCTGATGCAGGACGATGCCGTCGAAGAAGCCGCCCAGCGCGAAGCCGAGCAGAAGCCAGCCGACTCGCGTTCTCGGGTCGAGTTTCGCGGTGATGGTGTCCATATCAGGACGACTCCGCCGAAACAGGAGAGCCAAGTCTGATTAGCAGCTCCAGGTGCATTGCCCTGTCCGACGTCGGGTCGTGGAGACCAAGACGGCCCTCGATCCAGAAGGCGGTAATCAGCCCGCCGACCACTGTCGTCAGAACCAATGTCGCAGCAATGATTGCCAGCATGGACGTTGATCCTTCAACCGCGCAGGGTCACGCCGCGCCCGACCCGAACCTCAGCTTCTGCCGTATGTTCCCTCGCGTCGGGCGTTCTGGGGAGGGAACAATCAACTGACATCACGGTTCGGATGCCCTGTTGAGGGATGGCTGAGGCGGAGAACGCTCATGAGTGAATATTCGGCGGCGGCTCCGAGCAGCCGCGACGACCACAAGCCGAGTGGCATCACCCGCTGGCTTTTTTCGACAAACCACAAGGATATCGGCACCCTTTACCTGATCTTCGCCTTCATCGCGGGGGTCGTCGGCATGCTCTTGTCGGTGGGCATGCGAATTGAACTGCAGCAACCCGGGATCCAGGTTTTCCCTGGGTTGGCATCGATGATCTATGGCTACCAGGGCGACGCGGCCATAGATGCCGGCAAGCAACTTTATAACGTATTCACCACGGCGCACGCGCTGATCATGATCTTCTTCACCGTCATGCCCGCACTGATCGGTGGGTTCGCGAACTGGATGGTTCCGGTCATGATCGGCGCCCCGGACATGGCCTTCCCACGCATGAACAACATCTCGTTCTGGCTGCTGCCGCCGGCATTGATGCTGCTTTTGTTGTCAATCTTCATGCCCAGCGTCCCCGGCGGCTACGGTCCCGGGACCGGCTGGTTCCTCTACCCGCCCCTGTCGACCTCCGGCCATCCCGGTCCTGCCGTCGATCTGGTCATTCTTTCTCTGCACATCGCGGGAGCCTCTTCTATACTAGGCGCCATCAATTTCATCACCACGATCTTCAATATGCGCGCGCCGGGGATGACGTTGCATAAAATGCCTCTGTTCGTGTGGTCGATCCTCATCACCGGCTTCCTTTTGCTGCTGGCCCTGCCTGTCCTGGCCGGCGCCATCACCATGCTCCTGACGGATCGGAATTTTGGCACCACATTCTTCGCGCCGGACGGCGGCGGCGACCCTATCCTGTACCAGCATCTCTTCTGGTTCTTTGGCCATCCTGAAGTCTACATCATGATCTTGCCGGCCTTCGGCATGGTCAGCCAGGTGATCTCGACATTTTCGCGAAAGCCGATCTTCGGCTATCTGGGCATGGTCTACGCGATCGTCGCGATCGGGGCGATCGGTTTCGTTGTTTGGGCACACCATATGTACACCAGCGGAATAGGGCTGGACACGCAGCGCTACTTCACCTTCGCCACGATGGTAATCGCGGTGCCGACCGGGATAAAAGTGTTCTCCTGGATTGCAACCATGTGGGGTGGTTCGGTCAGCCTGCGCACCCCGATGCTGTGGGCGCTCGGCTTCATATTCCTGTTCACTGTCGGCGGGGTGACCGGCGTTCAACTTGCAAATGCCAGCCTCGACCGTCAATTGCACGACACCTACTATGTCGTCGCACACTTCCACTACATTCTTTCGCTGGGGGCCATCTTCGGCATCTTCGCGGGCTGGTATTACTGGTTTCCGAAGATGACGGGATATCTGTACAACCCGCTCCTGGCTGGAATCCATTTCTGGACGACCTTCGTCGGTGTGAACCTCGTCTTCTTCCCCCACCACTTTCTCGGGATGGCTGGCATGCCGCGTCGCTATATCGACTATCCCGACGCTTTTGCCGGTTGGAACATGGTCTCCTCCTTTGGATCGTATTTGTCGGCCGCGAGTGTCTTGATTTTTATCGCCGGCATCGTGGAGGCTTTCCACCGGCGAAGGGCCGCCGGCACGAACCCGTGGGGGCCAGGGGCCACCACATTGGAATGGGAATTGACCTCTCCGCCTCCTTTCCATCAATGGGACCGGCTGCCGAAAATCAGATGAATCCGGCTGGCCGAGCGCGACAGACGGCCGGATCGGCGCTGAGTTGGAAGGCCGCGCAACGCGCTCGCCGTGAACCTCGAAGGGAGAACCTCCGCTATCGGAAGCTGATCACCAGCACGCGAGAGTTGACGAGGCCTACTGCCGAGGCAAAACAGCCGGGTCGTCGGAACCCATGCTTTCTGTGCATCGGCCTTTATGAGGATACGGCGATCGTGGTGAAGGGCGAGACGTTGAGGGTGATCGGCAGGGGCGCTGTTAATCTGGTCGATGCAGTCGGCGCCGCACAACCGAACCGTGGTGCCACCATGTCGTCCCAGCGCCGGAGCTGAGCATGTTATCAAACCCAATAAAGCTCGCCACGGTATTTGCGGCTACCGGCCTGTCGCTGGCGGCATACAATCACGCGCGCGCCAGGAAGGCTAGGGTTCCCGGATCTTTTGGACGCACTGTTAGGATCGATGGGGTGGATCTGCGCGTCATCGAGAAAGGCAGCGGGCTTCCCTTGCTCCTGTTGCATGGCAATGGCTCAGTGGCGGAGGATTTTGCGGTCAGCGGCATGCTCGATCTGGCGAGTGCCAAGCACCGGGTCGTCGCTTTCGACCGACCCGGCTTCGGCGGAAGCTCGCGACCGGCTGGAAAGCGCTGGTCGGCGCGTGAGCAAGCCGATCTCTTCCATGAGGCCGCCGCCAGCCTCGGCATTCACAGATACCTCGTGCTCGGACATTCCTGGGGCGCTTGGATCGCGCTGGAGATGGCCCGCAGGCATGCTCCCTCGGCAGCCGGCCTGGTCCTCGTCTCGGGTTATTACTACCCGCCACCGAGGCTGGATCTCGCTCTTGCAGCACTACCTGCCGTACCGCTGATCGGCACGGCATTCTGTCACACCTTGCTGCCGCTCGGAGTAAGATTCGGCTGGCCATCGGCCATGCGAACAATATTCTGGCCCGGGCCGGTCTCCGATGCTTTTTCGGTGAGCACAAGGGAGGTTGCTACCCGACCGTCTCAGTTGCGCTCCGTCTGCGTGGAGACAGCCCTGATGCTCGGCGCGGCGCTGTTGACGAAACCCAGCTATCGAGACATCGGCGTGCCGACCGGTATTGTCGCTGGAGCGCGGGACAGGCTGTTCGACGCTCGGCGCAACGCGGAACGCTTGCATGCCGAGATCTCAGGATCACTGATTGAAATAGTCCCGAATGCCGGGCACATGGCTCACCACAGTGCCCCCCAAACGGTGCTCGGAATGATCGACAAGGTCACCTGTATGTCTCGCCTACCAACAGGCGGATACCCCAGCGATGCGCTCTCGCCAGCTGCACGCTGACGGCCACCGGCTTGCGCGAAGGGCTGTGGAGAGGCCAAGCGACCACTCCAGCACACCCGGACAGCGGGCGGGTCACTGGTCGGGAACTCGTCTTGTTTGAACAGTCGCTGTCAAACCAGGCGGTAGGAATCGCCGGTTTTCTGATCGGGTGGAAGACGCGGCAGAAAAGGCCGCTGGCGCGGTGCTGTTCAAGCTCTTTGTCGATGGCTACCGGCGATTTTAAAGAACCGCGGCGATCGGAAATGACGTGAACGGTACTGTTGCATAGCCATGGGCAAAGATGGACACCTTGTTTCGGCGCCCATTGATAGTTACAAGACCTTGATTGCCGAAACGCGGCTTGGATGCTCGCTGAGCATGGCCGAGCAGTCATCTATCAGCTGCAACGATGCCTTGCTAGACTCCTGGGCGAATCTGCGAAAGGCTGGCACTCGATTGAAACGGCCGCACGGTCGGGCAAATAGTTGCCGTCGAACGGCGTCCGGCCGAGAATCCACCTTGCAGGGGTAAGTCGAGGCTGGGGTTGGCTCGGTCTTTCTAAAATTCCGAAAGAAGCTACTGCGCGAGATATCGAGAATGCGGGCGTCCTCCAGCTGAGATACATCCTCTCCGCCCTCTGCAAGGTCCGACTGCACTTGGATCGGCTTGCGAGCTTGCCCACATTCGCATGGAACTAAGAGACCCCGCCGCAATAAGTGCTCACGGGCCCCCGACACGGGCAAGCCGCGTCCCGAATGTGACCCGGTTGCATTGAATTGGCGAGCCAGGTCGGACAAAGGGTTCTCGGCCCCGGATCCGCTTGACCCAGATCCCGCCCGGTACCCGACTTTCAGGCGCGCATTTGGCGACAGTCACTCAGCAGCTGCCGGTGTGATCATCACCGGCGAAGCCTGTCGGCGAGACGGAGCCCAAGGGCCAAGATCGTCAAGGTGGGATTCGCCTGGCTGGAGGTGGCCAGAACCGAGCCACCTGCGATGTGCAGGTTCATCAGTCCATGAACTCGGCATTCAGCGTCAACAACCCCGTCCGCCGGGCTCGCAGACATCCGC
>NZ_RZRT01000081.1:0-19061 GCF_003998295.1 Mesorhizobium sp. M7A.F.Ca.US.011.01.1.1 | reverse complement strand
CCTCCAAGCCCGTCAGCAACCCTCCCCTCCCCCCTCTGCCTCCAGGCCTCACGCCAGCGCCGCCTCCCGACTTGCAGGCTCAACATGAAGCGCTGCTGGTTTCGGCTCGCGGATCTAGACGCAGCCGAGCCGCACCCGAGGCGCCTTCGGCATGTTGGCGTCACCGCGTACTCCCACGAAAGAGCGCTGTCCTCTTGCTTAGGAGGACGGCGCTGGAATTGATGGAGACGGCCTGGTGGCAAGGCCGGCGACGGAATTGTTCGTTGCCGGCCTCCTCAGGATCAGGCGGCGAAGTCGAGAAGCTTCTTGGCTTTGCCCTCCATTTCCAGGCGGACATCCTGATGCGGCTTGTCGCGCGCGACCCGCGTGATGCCCTGCACGAAATCAAAGATCGATTCCGGTGGTCTGCCTTCCTCCATGAGAACAGTATCGATGATCTTCGTGGTCTCGGACTTGGAGAAGCCGCGCTTGCGCAGGAAGCCCTGGCGATCGTCTTCGTCTCTGGCAACGACCCTTTGCCGCGCCGTCTTGATGCCGTTGACGAATGGCATGGGCGAGGAATCGGCAAACTGGATCAGCGTCGGCTCGGCTTCCAGGGCGAAACGGGAGGCCGCGTATTTTGAGTGGCGGATGGTGATTTCCTCGAAATCTTCGACGCCCCACAGATTACGATTCTGACACACTGCACGTAGATAGAAGCTGGCGATGCCGAGGGTGCGGGCTCCGACTTCGGAATTCCAGCAATAGAAGCCGCGGAAATAGAGATCCGGTTCCCCATTCGGCAGCCGCCCGGCCTCGATCGGGTTCAGATCGTCGACGAGGAACAGGAAGATATCGCGATCAGAAGCGTAGAGCGTCGTGGTGTCGCTAGAGATGTCGACGTGCGGATTGTAGATTCCCGTCGACCAGTCCAGCACGCCGGGCACTTTCCAGCGCGTGTCGCCGGTACCGTTGCCGGCAATCTTTTGCACGGCGCCCACCAGCTCTGAGTCAAATATTCTGCCGTAATCCGGGCCTGTCACCGCCCGCAACTCGAGGCGCCCGTTCTCGATTTCCAGCGTCTTAACCTGTTCGGCGCGGTGGTTGAGGAGAGCGTGCTGAAGGTTGATCGCCGCGAGCGGGGCTGGAAGCTGCCGCAGATAGGTGGCTGGTGCGCCGACCAAGGAGGCGAGTTGGCCAAAACTCCAATGCGTGGGGGCAACAGGGCCAGGCGCATCGGGCAGCATTAGCCTCAGGCGCTCCGGATCGTCGCGGCTGGCCTCGACGCGGATCAGCTCACTTTCGACGATGCGGGTCTTGCTGCGCTCCGACCGGCTCTTCACCGCATTTCCAAGGTCGTTGAGGGACAGGTATCGCTCGTCCGCCGGCCGGTTAAACCATTCTGACGAGACGCGGCCTATGCGCTGGCCGCGGCTGACGTCGACTTTGTAACCGGCACGCTCGTTACCCTTGGGCGCAAGAATTTCCATCTGGTTCATGGGTGTTGCTCCTTGGCGGGCGCCGGGAGACTCTCTCCCGGACCTTTACCCGCCACCGCAACCCGCCCGCCCTCTTCCTCTCCGGGCATCCGCGCACCATTAGAAGCGTCGGCATTGCGGCAGCGGCCGCGTCAAGGCTGACACCATGAGAGAAGGCACGGGCTTCAGGAAAGTCCGAAGACCAAGCGCCGCTTCACCTTCCGGACGCGGCAGAATTCCGCTGTGCTTTCTTGCGCACCAAGACCGGTCTGATTTTGGGTAGCGGCCTGCTGAAATTGGACAGGCAACTTGTCTTGAGATCGGACAACCGTCAGTTCTGTTCTGGCCCTAGCCACAAATGTGTAAATTGACCCTACGTCATGATACGCGAAGACCGGTATCGAAGTCGGAACTGAGAGAGTGATTGCATGTCGAGCAGGTTCGTCCGGCCCGTGGTGGTGCAAATTGGCCGGCATGACCGTGAGCGCGTCATATTCGATGTGAACGACGCAGCCACGATCCTGCTGCGAAGTGTCCCTCATCGGACGGAGAAGCGAAAACTGGCCATGGATGCGTGTCTTCAGGTTCTGCGTGGTGAAGCCCGGACGCCGGTAGCGAGACGGGCCTTTGTTACAGCGGCCTTAGAAGCGAAAATCCTACGCAGCGACTGAGGTCCAAATGATATTTTCCGGCTTTGGTGCCGGAACTCGGATGCCCGAACGAGGCAACGATGACTGGGAACAGTCCTGCCCTCAGCACGCTGACGGTGAATGGCCTGCCGCCAACTTCCCTGGCTGAAGGCCCCAAGGCAGCTCTGCCATCTCAACATCGTCCACGGAGCGCCTTATGATGACAGATCGTCTACCGAGGCGAAGGGCTCATCGGCCCGCGCAGCGATGATCGCCACCCCGTCATAGTTGGCGAGACCCTTTACCATGCGCGGGCCGAGCCGGACAGGTAATTCACTCTTGCCGACGTCGCCAATCTGCTGCTGCTCTCCGAAGCTGGCTGCAGCAGTAAAGAGCAACTCGTTTTGGCGAAATCACGGATGACGATCAGCGCTTGAGTGAGCGCCCGAACCGGTCCTCGATCCGCGACTGCAGGAATTCGAGCCCCATCGAGAGCAGCCAATAGATCATCGAGGCGGTGATGAGCATCTCGATGTGGCGGAACTCGGTCTGGCCTTGTGTGCGTGCGAGATACATGATCTCCCAGACCCCGACCACCGAGACCAGCGAGGAATCCTTCAACATCGCAATGAACTGGTTGCCGGTCGGCGGCACGATGACGCGCATCGCCTGTGGCAGGATGACCAGGAACATCGTCTGGTTAGCGCTAAGGCCGAGTGCCGTAGCACCCTCGGTCTGGCCGCGCGAGATGCTTTCGATGCCGGCACGGAAGATCTCGGTCATGTACGCGCCGTAGCAGAGTGACAGCGCCATGATGCCGGCCGGCACGGCTCCGATCACGTAGCCAATCTGCGGCAGGCCGAGATAGATGATGTAGATCTGCATCAGCAGCGGCAAGCCACGAAACAGAGAGGTATAGAAGGTCGCCAACCCATAGACCACGCCGTTGCGGGAAAGTTTGGCGATGGCGCCAACGAAGGCGATGAGGGTGGCGATGGCGATCGAAATCGCCGAAATGTAGAGGGTCGTCACTACACCCTTCGAGACGAGGAAGCCGATCTTCTTGGCGATGAACGCGAAGGACAGGTCGAAGGAATAGAAAAACAGCATTAACAACACGAACAGCTCTATCCAAACCGCCACAATCTGCTGTTTGCGGCTGAGATACCGCAGCGCGTTCCAGTTCGCCGCCACGATCAGTGCGATCAGCACCGCCGAGACCGCCCGCCCGATCTCAGGGTTGGCGGCGAGCCACTCGACTGCCCCCGGAACAAGCTTGCCGAGCCAACTGGCTTTGATGCCGAGCCCGTACAGGCCGGCGGCGAAGGCGGCGAGCATGAAGAACACGCCAACGCGGCGCGCCGCGTCCGGGTGGTTGAGCAACAGTCGGCCGATCACGTCCTCGATCTCCCTGTGGTCAACGGGCGCGCTCGCGCCACCAATCCTGCGCCTGCAGCTTCCAGTAGGTGAGTTGCGCAACCGCAAGTCCAGCCGGGCCGCCCGCCCAGGCAAGGCCGAATGGTGCGAACAGCCGGTAGCGGTCCGATTGCCCCAGTATGGCTTCGGCGATCAGCTTGCCGGCGATCGCCGTGGTGTTGATGCCATGGCCGCCAAAGGCCGTGAGGTACCAGACGCCCGGCTGCAACGGGCCTATCTGGGGCATCAGGTGTCGGGCATAAGACATGAGCCCGGACCAGGCGAGTTCGGTCTTGAGCTGTTCGAGCTGCGGATAAGTGGTGATCATCTCACGGCGTAATTGCCTCGCCAACACATCCGATGACGCTGCCCGGGTGGTGATGCGCCCTCCCCAGAGCAGCCGCCTGCCGTCTTCGACAACACGGTAATAATCGCCTGCGCGGCGGTTGTCGCCGACGGCGTCGGTCGTCGTAATCGCCTTGGCGATGAGGTCAGGCGCCTCCTCGCTCACCATGACGTAAGTGGCGATCGGCAGGAATGCCCGCTGCAGCCGGCTGACCAGTGGCCCCGTATATCCGCCGGTGGCAAATACGGCCTGGCGGGCGCACACTTCGCCGCTGTCGGTACGCAAGACCTTTTCGGCGCCGTCAAGGTTGGCTTCAACGGCAGCCGTTCTCTCGTATATCCTGCCGCCCAGCCGTTCGATCTCGCCAGCAACGGCGCGCAGATAGTTAAGCGGATGCATGTGGAAGGCGCTGGGATCGCGCAGGCCTTGGTGGTAGCGATCGGAACGCAGCACCGCTCTCACCTGGTCGCGATCGAGATAGTCGAGCCGATAGTCGAAATCCCGCGCCAGCTGCTCGGCATATGCCTTGAGCGCGGGGCCACCATCGTGGCGAAGCACGCTCAATATACCGGAGCGCGGCTCTGCCGCCTTGATATCGAGATCGCGGATCGTCTGCCGCACGAAGTCGACGCCTTCGATGGACAGGCGGTGCAGTTTTTGTGCCGCGCCCACGCCGGCCATCGCGGCGATGTTGTCGGTGCCGGTGGCGAAGCCGGGATTGACGAAGCCGCCATTGCGACCGGAAGCGCCGAAGCCGATGCGCTGCGCCTCAAGCACGACGACCTGCTGGCCGGCGCGAGCCAGCTGCAACGCCGTCGTCAGGCCGGCCAGTCCGCCTCCGACAACGACTGTTTCGCACTCCGAAACGCCGCTCAGCGCCGGTCTGATGGTGTTGTCGGCAAGCGTGCGTCCGTAATAGGTGTCAGGATATGTCATGATCAGTATGATGAGGTGGTGGCACTAGAGCATTTTGCAGGCAGGCGGAGCCGCCCGGTGTCGTGGAAATGCAGCTGAAACAAAACAGATGGAGCGGGATGTCAATTGAATGTATCCCGCTCAAGCTTGTCCACGACGCTCCTCAGTCGGCGCCGTAATCCTTGCCGTACCACTTGGTGGTCAGCTTCGCGAGGGTACCGTCCTTCTTCATCTCGTCGAGAATGCCGCCGATCTTGGCATTCCACTCGCCATCACCTTTTTCCGCGATCACCACCAGTGGCTCACGGAAGGCATAGCCGCCTTCTAGGACACGCAGGGGGTAGCCGTTCTTTATCGCGTTCTGCGCCGTCTGTTCCGGTGCGATGACCGCGTTGAGGCGCACGCCGTCGCCGAGCCTCAAATCGTCGAACGGCAGCATTGAGTCGGCGAAAGTCCTGATCTCACCGGGCTCCAGCTTGTATTCGATGGGCGGCAGGCCGGGAGCATCGATCTCGAGTTGTCTGCGGATGAAATCCTCCGACGTGGTGGCGGTCTCGACGCCGATGATCTTACCATTCAGGTCGGCGACCGATTTGGCCGGGCTGTCCTTGTGAACCACGTAAACGTAGGGGCTATAATAATAGATGCCTTCGAAATCGATCACCTTGGCCCGCGCTTTGGTCGGCGTCACCGAGCCGACACCCAGATCGTAGCGTCCCTGCCAATGGCCGCCCGTCATCGTCGCCCAGTCCGGCGTGTCGAAACTGACCTCGACACCGAGGCGCCTTGCGATCTCCTTCGAGACGTCGATGTCGAATCCGACCAACTGATTGCTGTCATCGAGGAAGCTTTGCGGCGGCCAGCCGCTGTTTGTGGCGACCACCATTGCCTTCTTCGAGGTAACCCGGTCGATGGTTTCACCCGCCGACGCCGCAAACGCAAACGCGGTAGTGGCCAATGCCAGCCACGCGATCAATTTCCTCACTTAAACCTCCCTCTTCATCGTCCTTCAGACATATGCTCCCCAAAAGCGCCTCCCCCGTAGAGAAAGGATAATTTGAGAGCGCGACATGAGATCGATCTCATATCAGATTAGGCACACATATCGACAAGGGCATCAAGCCTTTTTTCAGCGATTGGACAGAAAACCCGGCCGGCTTTTATTTTGCCGGCAACGCGCCGACAATCGGCGACTACAGCGACGCATCGGCGGCACTGTCGTGAAGTTTTCGTGACGTCGTATCCACCTTGTGGCGTGACGGACAAGATGCTCTGCACGTCGCTTATGTCTTGCGGCGGCCCGGCTTGAGCCCAGCCAGCAGAGTGGTGATCCTGTCCGCCTTCCGGTTGCGGATCTCGGCCTCATTCTTGCGGCGCACCGCGCCGCGGACGAGCTTGGCGCCGAGATAGCGGAACGGCTCGGGCGGCAGCGACATCCGACGCTCGATGCCGACCAGCCCGCTGGCGCTCCAGCGATCGCTGCGCTCCAGCACCAAGCTGGCCAGTATCCGCCCGCCAATCGGCGTTTGCGCGATGCCGGTTCCATTGAAGCCCATGCCGTAGAAAATATTGGGATGGCCGCGCAGGTGATCGAAGACCGGAACGTGTTCGGGTACACAGTCGATGGGACCTGACCAGTCATACTCGACCCGCACGCCACGCAGCGCCGGATAGACTCTGTGCAGTTCCCGCACATTGTCACGGCCATGCTCGGAGCTGCGGTTGAAGCTGGCGCCGAAGTTTCCGGCGAACGCCAAATTGCCGCTGCCGCGGCCGAAGATCACCCTGCCCATGCTGGTGCGCTGGTAGTAGAGGACCTGTGCCTGTGAATCGCAGATCGAGGCACCATCGCGCCAACCAATGCTGTCGAGCAGTTCGGGCACGGCGGCGGTCGCGACCACTTCGCTGTCGACGACGTAGAGATGGCGGCGCAGTTCCGGCAGCGCTGAGAGCCATGCGTTGGCGGCAAGCACAACTTTCTCTGCCCGCACCCGGCCTTCCGCCGTGCGCACCGTGCATGTCCTGCCGGTTTCGATGTCGAGGACCGGGCTGCGCTCGTGGATGATGACGCCGCAGGCCAATGCCAGCTTGCGCAATCCGATGGCAAGCTTGGCGGGATGGACCGTGCCGGCATTGGTCTCGGCGACTCCGACATAGGATGCCGATGAACCGGTGCGGCGTTGAATGTCGTCGGCCGTCAGCGGCTTGAAACGGTTTTCTCCAACAGCCGCAGTCGTGGCAACCGCGTTCTCCCAGGCGCCTTCCTGCGCAATTGAGCTCGCGGTCCACAGCCATCCGTCCAGCCTCAGATCCATGTCTATGGTGCCGTTTTGCTGCAGCGCCTTCAGCTCCGCGATCGATGCCACCGTGTCGGCGCAGAGCTGTCGCGCTTCTTCGAGGCCGACGACGGCACCGATCTGGTCGATTTCGGCGAACCAGGAATGAACTTGGCCGCCATTGCGCCCCGAAGCTCCTGAACCGCATAGATCGGCCTCAAGCACGATGACCCGTGTTTCCGGCGCCAATTCACGGATGCGCAGCGCCGTCCACAGGCCGGTATAGCCCCCACCGACGATCACCACGTCGGCGCGCACGTCGCCTCTCAACGGTTCGGTCGCGGTGTCGGCGCCGATGTCCTGCAGCCAGAAGGAGCGGTCGGATGGAAGCGCCACCTTCGGCTGTCGCAAACGCAGTGTCGTCACGGCCGGGCTCCCTGGGCGTCGGCAATGAAGCTGGCATATTTGGCCGGCAGCCAATCTGGTATGGGACGCGGTCTCTGGGGAAACCCGCCGAGATGTGTGCAGGTCTGCGCCGCGGCGATTGAAGCCTCGCGCAATGCCTCCGAGGCGCTAAGGCCGCCGAAACGGAAGCCGGTGAGGAAGGTGGCGATAAAGCTGTCGCCGGCGCCACACGTATCCACGACATCGACAAGCGTCGCCGGTGCATGCACCACGTCATTCATGCCATCGTCAAAGTAGGATCCGCAACGGCCGCAGGTCAAAGCCACCTGGCTCGCGCCGGCGGCCCTGAGCGCGGACAGCAATGGCTCGATGGGGACATCGACATCGTCCGGGCCGGAGGCAAACAGCATCGGCACGCCGCCGAGCGGCAGTGCCAGATGCGCCGTCGATACATCAATGCTGAACGGCACACGATTTGCGACCATCCGGCGGACAAGGTCTCTGTTGGCATTGGTGCCGAGATGCACCCAGTCGGCTGTGGCGATGATCGCATAGTGCTCCGGCGACGGCATGTAATTCTCGCCAACCCCGAAGGATTCGTGCAGGAACCTGCGCTCCCCGGATTCGTCGCGAAGCAAGGTGACCGCGGTGTCGCCGGGGCGACGTTCGACGTCATCCGGCGAAAGGCCGACGCCTGCCAATTCGGAAAGTACCATGTCACCCTCAGCATCCTCGCCGACAGCGCCAAAATACCGTGCCGTCCAGCCGTTGCGCCGCCATTGCGCGGCAACGTTCAGCGCATTGCCACCGACGGTAAGCAGACCGTTGGTCAGGTAAGCGTCGAGGCAATTGTCCCCGACAGCGACAAGCTTCTTTGAGGTCATGCCAGCACCGTTGCGCGATTCAGGTACGGCTCGATAGCGTTGAGGCAGCGCGTCCAGGCCCCTATCGGATCCAGCGCATAGGATCCATTGCCGAACGGCTCGAAAGTGAACTTTCCGGCATAGCCGAGGCGCGCGAGTTCGCTGACATAATGGCCGAGCGGCAGCGTGCCCTCCCCCC
Organism: Mesorhizobium sp. M7A.F.Ca.US.011.01.1.1; assembly: GCF_003998295.1. Lineage (NCBI taxonomy): Bacteria > Pseudomonadati > Pseudomonadota > Alphaproteobacteria > Hyphomicrobiales > Phyllobacteriaceae > Mesorhizobium > Mesorhizobium sp. M7A.F.Ca.US.011.01.1.1. The sequence goes on along the minus strand of NZ_RZRT01000081.1, from coordinate 10,555 downwards.
ACACCAGATGCCCGCCTGGTGTGCCATCGACCAGATGAACATGCGCCAGCCGCGAGCCGAACAGGTCAACATAGCCGGCCACGGTGTCGCCGGCCGTGGCCATGGCGACAGTGTCGAGCACGACATCGACGTTGCCGGCGCCCACCTCGTCCAGCATTTGGCGCAGACCTGCCGCATCATTGACGATGTTGCTCTCGAACCGCTGCAACGGCTCGAGCAGGCAGCGCACCCCGTTTGCGGCGGCATGCCGGGTGATCTCGCCGATCGCGTCGACGGCGCGGTCCCATGCCGGTTGACGGGGTTGGCTCTCGTAGCCCCGGCCAGGCGTCAGGAAGAGGTAGCGGGCGCCAAGCGCCGCGCAGATGTCGGCTGCACGGCAAAACCGCTCGATGCTGTCTTGACGCAGTGCCGCTTCGCCGGAGGCGATGTTGATTGGGTACAACACCTGCTCTGGGGTGAAGCACCAGGCCGACAGCTCGTTGTCGGCAAGCACCCGGCGAACGGATTCGACACGCCCGTCCGTAGCATGGAACAGGTCCAGATGCTGGGCAATCCCCCACAGCTCGATCTCGCGCATGCCAAAGTCGCGGATCGTCCTGGCGACCTCATCGAAGGGGATGTGCTGAAAGCTGAAATTGGCTCCGATCAGCTGGTGGGCAGCGAGCTGCGGCATGAAGGCTCCTTTCGGGAATTGTTATTTGCCGATGCCTTCGGCCAGACCACGGATGAAGTAGCGTTGCGCAGCAAAGAACACGATCACGATAGGCAGGGCCGAGATCGTCATGGCCGCGAACACCACGGCGTAATTGGTCCCGTGGGTTGCCATGATCGACGTCAGTCCAACCGGCAGTGTCTGCACATCCGAGCCGCTCGTGAAGATCATGGCGAAGAGATATTCGTTCCAGGCGAACAGGACGTGCAGGATGACGCAGGAGATGATGATCGGCCGGCACAGCGGCAAGGTGATGCGCCAGAAGATCTGACCCTCGCTGGCGCCATCCATCGTCGCCGCCTCGTCGATGTCTTCAGGCAGATCCAGCATGTAGGCGCGGATGAGGAAGGTGGTGAACGGCACCCGGAACGCCGTGTAGAGAATGATCAGCGCCCAGTAGGTGTTGTAGAGACCGAGCGCCTGCAACATCTTCACCAGTGGAATGATCGCCACGGTGGGGCTGAGCATCAAGCCGCCCAGCACGATGCCGACGACCAGCGGCTTTGCCGGCATCCTCGTTCGGGTCAGGCCAAACGCGGTCCAGGCGCTGATCAGCACCGTGCATATGGCCGAGGCAACGGTCACCAGCACGGATACGGTGACATAGCCCCGAACGCCCTGGTTCCAGGCCTGCACATAGTTGTTCCAGGACCAATGGGCAGGCAGAGCGAAGGGATCGCCGAAGATCTGCGCATTGTCCTTGAAGCCGCTCAGCGCCATCCAGATCAGCGGATAGATCACGACGACACCGAGGCAGACCAGGAACGAATAGAGGAAAGTCCGGGCGAAGACGGACCACACGTTAACATGCCGGATCCGCCCGACCGCAACCGTCGCGCTCATAGCTGCACCCGGCGGCGCTTCGTGTACCAGAGCTGCGCCGCGCCGGTCAGCATAGTCAATACGAAGATGACGGCGGCAATCGCGGCGCCATAGCCAAAATTGTCTTCAATAAAGGCCTTCTGGTAGAGCCATGTGCCCAGCACCTGGCTGCTGTTGTTTGGCCCGCCCGCGGTCATGACCATGACCTCGTTGAACACCTGGAACGCGCCGGTGATCGTGACAATGATCATCAGCCCCGTCATTTCCCGGGTCAGCGGAAAGGTGATGCTCCACAGGCGACGAACCGGGCCGGCGCCGTCAATGGTTGCGGCATCGTAAAGGTCGCGCGGGATCTTCTGGATAGCGATGGCAAACAATAGCGTCGAGTAGCCAAATCCCTGCCATTGGCTCATGGCGATGATGGCGTAGATGGCGGTGTGCTCGTTCCCGAGCCAGGGCATGACGAACTGGCTGAGACCAACGCGGCTGAGCGCGGCATCCAGCAAGCCGATCTGCGGCTGGTAGATGAAATAAAACAGCAGTCCGGTCACGGTGATCGAGATGGCCGACGGCACGAAATAGACGGCACGCCACAGGCGGCGCCAGCGTTCGCTCCTCAGGTCCTCGATGATGGCCGCCAGCAGGAACGCGCCGAAGACCTGGAAGATAACGGAAATGATGGCGTAGAGGCAGTTGTTCCACAACGCCAGCAGCACGACCGGGTCATGCAGCAGCCGGTCATAATTGGCAAGGCCGACATTGGTGACCTCGCCGGTATAGATGTCCTGGTCGGTGGTGCTGACGATGAAATTGTCGACGATCGGATAGTAGACGAACCAGCCGATGAGGATCAGTGCAATCGCCGCCCATCGCAACGACAACAGATTGGCGAAGCGGGCCCGCGGCCTCTTTGGCCGTTGCGGCCTGGCGACGCCGCGAAGCAGGGCGCCGCTCTCCATTGTGTCCGAGGCCCTTGCCATGGTCTGCTTTATTTGGCTGCGGATGCGGCCTTGCGCACCTCGTCCATCACTTGTTCGGGCGTCATCGAGCCACCTGCCAGCGCCTGCAGGCTGGAGAGCCAGACGGCGGCGACGCGCGGCGGGTTGGCCGTGTCCAACCAGGGCATGAGGTAGGAGGCCGCGTTGATGTCCTTGAGACCATCAACGACAGCAGCGCTCATGTTCTTTTCCGACGCGCCGCCGATGGTGGCGCTCGGCTGGCCGTAGGGTGGCGCTGACAGGACCTGCGCGTTTTCCTTGGAGGTCGCGAACTTCATGAAATCGATCGCTAGCGGGATGTTCTTCGATGCCGCATTGATCATGTAGCCTTCCGGCGCGCCCTCAATCGACTTGGGATCACCCTTGGCGCCGGCGGGCACCGGCAGTCTGAAGAACCCGAAATCGGCGGGTTTCAGGGCCGAATCCGGCGTGGCGGCCTGATCGAACTCGATGATCTCCTGATAGTACATGGCGGACTGCGCGTTGGTGAAGGCCTGGAGAGCCGAGGCATAAGACGTGCCGTTGACGCCGGCTCCATCAGTGCAACGCTCGACAAGCTGGCTGAACTGCTTGAGCGCCGCGACATAGCCTGGATCGCCGTAATCGGCAGCGGCTGGATCGAAGTCGCGTTCCAAGGTCGCCTGCGGCACGTTGTAGGCGAGCAACTGGCCGGCGAAGTGGATTGCCGGCCAGGCCTCCTTGTTGCCGAACGAAATCGGTGTCGCGCCGGATTTGCGAATGGCGTCGCAGCTGGTCAACAGTTCATCGAAAGTGGCTGGTGCCTTGAGGCCGAGCTTGGCGAAGACCTGCTTGTTGTAGCCCATGAACTTGGCATCCTGGTAAAGCGGAATGCCATAGAACTTGCCATTGTATTCGAATGCCTTGACAGCGGCCGGAGAGAGCGTCTTGCCCCAGTCCGTGTCGGGGCCGATGACGGCGCTCAGGTCGACTGCGCGATTGCCGCGCACGAAGTTGCCGCCCCAGCTTCCTGTCCAGGAGAAGTAGATATCGGGCAGCGAATTCGAAGCCACCAAGGTCTTCGTCTTGCCTTTCACGCTGTCGTCGCTCTCCTGGATGAGTTCGACCTTCACGCCCGGATGGAGCTTTTCATAGTCCTGCGCCAGATTGACGAAATAGGGCGACAGCTGCTGCAGTCCGAACTTAGTCAGGATCGACAGCGTGCCGCTGTATTCCACCTTGGCGTTGGGATCGGCCGCAACCGGCACCGAAGCGGCGAAACTGCCGACCATCGACAGCCCCAATGATGATACCGCGGCCACTGTGACCGCCACGACTTGCAGCGAACGTTCCATTAGCAGCTCCTTCAGAGGTGAGAGTGGGTCAGTATTCAACGCGTTTGTAGTAGCGACGTGTCGTCAGCGGGTGATTGCGCAGCACCTCGAGATGCGCGCTCAGCCGCTCGAGCAAGGTGGCAAGCAGGACCGGCGAGATCATGCTCCGCACCTGGGCGGAAATGCCCGGCAATTTGACCGAGGCGGCGTCGAGCGTACGAACACGGTCCGTGTAGCGTGTGGCAAAATTCTCGACCCGGTCGGCCAACGGGCGAAGCGCATCCTCGCCCTTGAACACGAAGACGCTAACGCCGGGTTCGACCAGTTCGAGCGTGCCATGAAAGAAGTCCGCGGCGTGCACAGGGCGGGTGCGGATCCACTGCATCTCTTCGAGGATGCACATGCCGTAGTAGTTGGCTTCGGGCCAAACCGATCCCGCGCCGGTGAAGATGTGATAGGTTTCGTCCTTGATCGTCCCCGCCAGTTCGGCGGCCTTGCCCTCGAACGCGGCCTTGGCATCGGCGAGCAGGCCCGGCAACAGCTTGAGCTCGGCGACAGTCGCGTCGAAGCCGTCATATTCGCCGCGTTCGGCCAGAAGCGCCAAGACGATCAGCAACGTCTGCAGGTAGAACGATTCCGATGATGTGTCGTCTTCGGCGAAATTCGTGAAGTTGTGGTCAGCTTCCCGCGCTATCGGCGAGTCCGAATGGCCCGTGAGCGAGATCGTGCGGACGCCCCGCTTCTTTAGGAAAACCATGAGTTCGACGCCTTCCTTGGTCGTACCCGACAAAGACGGGATGACAACCACAGCCTTGCTGTCGAGACCGGCCGGCGGGTCGAGCACGACCTGTGCCGGATATGCCGCGCAGACCGGGAAGGTGGAGTAACGCTGCGCCAGTTCGATCGCCGGGAGCGTCAGGAGCTGCACGCCGCCGGTACCCATGAAAAACAGTCGCTCGACGCCCTCCGAAATCAGCGTGCGCATGAGCGAGCGCGCCTCGCCCGCGATGGCAACGGCCCCGCTCTGAATCCTTATGAAGCGATCTTTGTCGAAGTTCAGCATGTAGTTCTTCCTTGTACTCGGATGCGGTAGAGCCTCTATCCGGGCGCAAGGATCGATGCGCCCGTCTCACCAGACTTTGATCAGTCTCGATCAATGTGAGATCGATCTCACATTTGGATAATGGCCATGCAATTCCGCGATTGGCAAGCCCTTGCCGACAAAGTTATTGAAAACGGAGGAATCCGGCCGTTGTCAGCGCCTGCTGAACCGCGCAACCGAACCGCGCACGATCAGGCGCGTCGGGAACCGGATATGGCGAGGCGCGATCTTCTTGCCGGACAACCGTTCGAGCAGAAGCTTGGCAGCCAGCGGGCCGATCTCCGAGATCGGCTGGGCTACCACGGTGATCTGGGGGTCGGTGAAGGTGGCGAGATTGAAGTCGTCGAAGCCCACCAACGACACGTCGTGGGGGATCGACAGGCCCATCGAGCGCAGACCGAGAAGCGCGCCCTGGGTCATCAGGCTATCCACGGTGAACAGCGCCGTCGGGCGGTTGCGGCGGCTGAACAGGCGGATGGTCGCGTCGACGGCATGTTCGACGGTCGAGCGCGACACGCTGATCAGCGATTCGTCGAGCGCAATGCCATGGGACTGCAATGAATTCTGGTATCCGGCAAGACGTTCCTGCGCGGTGAAGATGCGCGACTCGTCGCGCAGCAGTCCGATCCGTTGATGGCCATTGGCGACGAGGTAGTCCACGGCCTCGCCCGCCCCGCCCTCATTGTCGACGACGACGCTGTCGCAATGCACCTCTTTGACGACGCGGTCGATCAGCACGACCGGCGCGCCTTCACGCACCAGCTGGACGATATGCTCGCTGTCGGTTGCGGAGGTCGGCGCCAGGATGAAGCCGCGGATGCTCAGCGACCGCAGGCTTTCCAACAGCTCCTTTTCCTGTTCGACATTTTCCTCGCTGCTGGCGATCAGCAGGTTGTGGCGATGCTTGCGCAGCTCAACCTCGATGTCGTGAGCGATGCGTGCGAAGAACGGATTCTGGATGTCGCCGGGCACGAAGCCGACGATCGGCAACTGACCGCTGCGCAGGGCCTGCGCCACGAGATTGGCCCGGTAGCCCAGTTTTTCGGCGGCTTCCAGAACCCGCAGCGCGGTCTCGTCGCCGACGTAGCCGTAGCTGTTGAGCGCACGCGCCGCCGTCGCGCGCGACACATTGGCCGCGGCGGCAACGTCCTTCAAGGTGATCCCTTTCTGCGTCACGGTTACTTTTCCTCCTGCGATCCTGACCTGGTCGCATCGTGCTTCCGGCTCTGCGTTGCATTTATCTTGTGCGGCATATCCGCGAATTCTCAAACTTCCAACGCCGCTTGTGCACGCTCTTTCCTCAAGCGTCCTATCATCGATTTTGGAAGAAGTGCCGGAAGCATCTCTGCCCGATGCCGAATAGTCGGCATGGAGCCAACAGAAAACGATTGGCAGTCTGGACCGGCTTGCCCAGACGAACAGGGGGACGGACCAACCCGCGCACGACGCGGGCTGCATTGCCATGACCGCTGTGCAGAAACAGCCATCGCAATAATGCCCAATGCGCTCGTTGCGTTTGGCGCCAACCGCCACTATGAAACGGACAATTTCGCCGACTGTCTTTCAAGCCGCCAGGAGAGTTTCGTGACAGAAGAAGCTGAAAGCAATGCCGGTAACCTGATCGAACTCACTGCCGACGTCGTCTCGGCCTTTGTCTCGAACAATCCGGTTCCGGTCGGTGACTTGCCGGCCCTCATCAGTCAGATCCACGCCGCATTGAAGGGCACCGCCGGCGGCGGTGCTGCGCCGGATAAGTCCGGGGCTCTCAAGCCTGCCGTGCCGATCAAGAAATCGGTCACTCCGGACTACATTGTCAGTCTTGAGGACGGGAAGAAGTTCAAGTCGTTGAAACGCCATCTCGCGACCCACCACAACCTGACGCCCGACGAATATCGCACCAGATGGGGCCTGCCAGCGGACTATCCGATGGTCGCGCCGAACTATGCCGCAGCGCGCTCGGCATTGGCCAAGACGATGGGGCTCGGCCGAAAGCCGAAAGAACCGGAAAAGCCGGCGCCGGTGAAGCGGACGCGCACGAAGACCGCGGCCTGATTGCTGCAGATCCATCGGCCTATGTAGCCCGGACACAAAATAGGCGGGAGTAACCAGCCTTCCACAGGCGGAGCTGGGTTGAACCCTACCAAGGGTTGCCGATCAGACACTCTCAAGTCTTGGTGCGAGAATAAAATCGAAAACGGCTCGGGCTGGTCAGGCTTTGGTTCTGGCAAAATCCGGGAAGGTACGGCTGCTTCGGCATATTCTGCAAGCGCGGCAGGTGTCATCCGAGTGCGGTCTCAAAGAGCCGGCTGGGCATCATCACCACCTGACGAAAAAGCCCGGCAGCTTTTGTCGCATGGCGCACGGCAGCGACCCGCTTTCCCTCACGGATTTTCACCCCGGCTGCCGCCAGCAGGATCAGCCTTTGAAGAACAGGCGGTGCTGCGTGCTCCGTTCGCAGCGTGCCAGAGAGGCTCCCAAGCCTCATGGGCTTCCCAGTAATAGCCGTGGTTGAAAAGGTCGATTCCCCATCGAAAGACATCCGAGCCCAGTGGCTTCCGCAAGGGCTATGGTCACGGGCTGGCATCGCGGAACACAGTCACGTCGATGTCTTCCGAAAACCGGCCGATCAGGCCGAACCCCTTGGAAAGGAAGGTGCCCCCTTTGAATAGCAGCCGTGGACTGTCGTTCGGGCATGCCGTTGAACAGCGCGTCCAAGGTCCAGCACACCCAGAAGTCCTTTTCGATATTCTGCGGCGTGGAGCTATGACGCTGAGCTGTTGTCGTAAACAGGCCCGCCCTTGTCTCGGCGTCGGCGCTCAAAACTTGGTCATAGGCAGAATTGATTGGCTCGGCATTCTCGGTGGCGTAGTCCCGTTCGGCTGGAGCTGGGCTTGGGATATCTCGGCCGCGTCCTTCAGCAGGGACTTCAAAAAAACTTGCATCCAAGCGGGAAGGGTTGGCAGGCCTTCGGCCAGATCGGCCCCGGAGGCGCTCACCTTGGTCGGAATCGTTCAGCAGTCTGCGCAGACGCCGCAACAGTTTCTGGTTTCCGTCATCCTGGCCCAGCATATCGCGCATCCAATGCAGCGCCTGGACGACGCGCATTGCCGGACGCCCTGCCCAATAGAGTTTGCTGGCCGACGTGGGCCGGAAGGTGATGTCGAGGTTGCCAAGGCGAATCGGCCGCAACCGCGCGTCGGCGTGAACGACGATGCGAGCCGGCACCGCGTTAGTCAGACCGAGGTCATTTGCTGCGGTCATGCCGTCGACGAGGACCCGGATCTGATCGCGCCGTGCTACGGCATCAATGACGCGACGGGGGTCTGGTGGGCTTTTCTGCTGGGTCAGGGTGTTGAATGTCGGTCGATCGTACAGTCCGCGATCAATCCGCCGCAGCTCAGCGGCCTTGACCGTCCGCTGCAGCACCTTGTCCACCGCATCGCGATTGCCAAGGTCAAGAAAATCCGCAGGCGTCCAGGCCGTGCGTGGTGGACTTGCCACCATGCGATCTTGGATGAGAGCCTTCAGGTCGGATCGAGTCTCGCTCATGTCCGAAAAATGTCCACATATTTCGGACTGGCAACCTGGCTTACTTGCTACTAGCTCGACGTCCTCATCAAATGATTGGTAGCGCAAAACGCCCTCATCGAGCGGTTACGACACAATCACCCATTACTATCCAAGTTCGTGAATCGCTACGCTCGGCACAACAGCCTTGGCAATCTCACATAGGTGCTGGTGATGCGTAAGATAGATCACCTGACCGGCACTTGCCATTTCGCCAAACAACCTGAAGACCTCCTCGGAACGGACATGGTCGAAGGTTTCCATGATGTCGTCTGCGATGAAGGGTACGGAGGGCCGAAACTGCGCAAACTCGTAGTACCCCGCAAGCCTCAGGGCCAGATAGAGCTGAAAGCGCGCGCCCTTTGACAACGCATCGGCGACCTTGGATTGCCCATCGCGCTGCAACGCGATGAGCACTTCCCCACCCTTCACAGGTTGAGTTGTCAGGCCAGAGTACTGGCCGCGCGTCATAAGGGCGAACGCGTCTGATGCGCGCTCCATCATCCCGGAGCGGTGACGCTCGCGATAGAGACGCAGAGCATTTCCAGCCGACATTATTCCCAATCTGAGCTCGATATAGCGGACGGCCTTTTCCTCGATTTCCAGAAGGACCGTACGCCGTTCGGCATCTATGCGAGCAACAGCGCTGTCGCCGCCAATGGCGTCCAGCTTGTCGGTCGCGCGCGTCTGCCGAATGAGCTGTTGCTGCAACACCTCGTCAAGGTCGCGAAGCCGTTGCTCCGCTTCGGCCTTCTCGATTGCGAGACTGTCGAGATTGACGGCCTCCAATATCGAACGCGCCTGCTCGAACCCTTCTACCCCGAGTTCGGACGACACCTGCTCCTCGAGTTCGGCCACGGCTGTGCGCAGGCGATCCCTGTCGCGCAGCAGTTCGTCGCGTTGCACGACTTCGGATAGCGTGGCCACGCCAAAGACGCTCAGGACCTCGTTCTTGCGCCGCTCATGTGCCGAAATCTCGGCATCGAGGATCTCACGCCCATCCTCCAAGCGCTGCAGGTCAATGACGAGGCTTGCCTTGGCCTCGCGCGTGCGCTCGGCGCGCTCCAGGCGCTCGGCAAGTCGAATCGCGAGCTGTTCCGGTTCGTCGTCGTCGGCCGCCTCGTCCGCTTCGGCTGCAATGGCGGTAACGTCGACCAGGAAATTGTTCCTGTCGGCCTCCATCTTCTCGATACGGAGTTGCATGGCGCCGCGGTCTTGAAGACATTTGGACAGTTCAGCCAATTGATCGAGGACGCCGCCGACGCCGGGCGCCGAGATGCCGCTCTCGAGCCATGTCCCCTTGAGCGCTTCGGCAACGCCGGTTAGCCATTCCTCCTCTCGCCGCTCAGCGACTTCGATGGCTCGACGTCTGGCGGCCAAGTCATCTTGCCTTGCGCTAACGGTCTTGAGCGCCTCGGTGCACTCAGCGTCCACTTTGAATTGCCTTTCAAGGAACAGCTCTGCCACCGCCATGACCGTCTCCAGGCTGTCACCAAGATCTGAACCGACGCCGACACTCGCCAGCGCACCGCTCAGCTCCAGGCGTATTCGCCCTTCCTCATCAACCGAGCGCTCGGTCTTCTTGCGGGAAAGCTCGATCTCCTCCCAGGCCGCGAGCGCATCGATCCGGGCAGCAATGCGATCCCCGATCATTTCGATCAGCTGCTCGGGGGATGTTTCCTCGCACGGGCCGAGCAAGTCTCTTGCCGCTGCGCGAATTTCCAAGAACATTGCCTCCAGATCCGAGCCAATGCGTGCAAGTTGGTCGCGCGCATGCGCGATGTTGGCCGCGGCTTCAGCGAGGTTGCGGTTTGTGCTGCGAATCTCAACGAGCTCCCGGGCGTTAGCCAGACGGCCTGCCGCGACGCTGTCGTCTCGGGCCAGTGCTGCCGCGAAATCATCCGCAGTTTCGCCGGTCAGGTCATCGCGATGCCTTGCCCAAGCCTCGTCCCGGGCGCGCCGAATGGCGCCCGCCACATCATCGTCGGTGACATCGACCGAGGCACGAAGGGCATCCAGCCGCACCGACAGCAAGTCGTGATTGTCCTGGTGCTGGGCTAGA